>CAWUKV010000129.1:0-16408 GCA_963923025.1 uncultured bacterium | reverse complement strand
TAGGCCAAATTATTTTGAAGACCCATGTCATGCTGAGCTTGTCGAAGCATCTCGGCAAAAGCTTTGCATATCGGGAGATTCCTCGACTTCGTTGCTCCGAAGGAGCCGCTAAAGCGAACGGAATGACATTTAGCATTCTATCGCCTAAGTAATTTAGTTGTCCTACTTACTTCAGCGTTAATTTCTCGTCTCACGACTGAAGCGGGTGAGCTGCCCTAAACTGCTTGACCGCTGTAACTCGGGAGGTCTCTCCCGTAAGAATGCAGGCCGCTAATATCTCTAAATCGAGGGTAGAGAGCGCTGGTATGAGGCTGCTTTGGGTGAGCTGATACTGCCCCGCCCGCAGATGATAAGCCCGTAGGGTCGAATTTTCCCAAAACCAAACTTCGTTGACACCCAACGCGGCATAGCGACTCAGCTTAGCCTCGCTCCCACTAGTAAAATTTACCTCGATAGCCAAGCGATAGCCGTCAATGGTGTAAGACTCATCGGCTTCGGCTGAGGCGACGCCTTCAACCTCTTGGGTCATTGACCCGGTCGGCTCAAACTCAATGGCTCTATCTAACAAAAAGGCTTCGATCAGCATGCCGATGACTGACTTAAACAGCTCGTGCAGCTTTCCTGGCATAAGAATTTCAACGGTGCCGTTGTGGTAGAACAGCCGTATACCCTGACTGTTTTCGAATCCCTGCTGGAGATGTTTGAACTGATGCCAGGTTCTATCTCTCTGGGTTGTTAAAACATCGCCCAGCGCGGTTTGAGTCAGACTCTGAGTTGGTTTGAGAACAGTGGACATCTGCCTGTTGAGAAAAGAGTCTATTCGAGCTGACGGATAGCCAGCGTGTAGATCGCTTGCTTACTCGGGTCATTTTCTGATGATAGAGCAGTTTGCAGAGGCGCGATCGCACCTTCATCTCTTACCTTCATCAACGCCAGCGCCGCCGCCTTCCGCGTCTCCCAGTCCGCTGCATCCAATAACGTTATCAATGCCGGAACCGCAGGTTGATAAGCCAGCTCTCCCAACGCCGTCGACGCTGCCGCCCTGACATCTGCTGCCGGATCGTGCAGTGCGTCTATCAAAATCTGAAAGTTACTGGCTTGGGGGGCTTCTTTGGTTATCTTGGCAAAAGCGCCTACAACGGCAGCACGCACGCTGATATCTTCTGTATCTAGCGCCTGACGTAGCAGGCTTTCTGCCTCTGACCCCACAAACGCCAGTGCCCAGGCTGCCAGTCCCTTCGTGGTTTCTGGCGTACGTTCATCTGCCAAGATCCGCACCAGCTCGGGTACAGCTGCTTCGCCTGTTCTGGCCAAGGCCGCCACCGCCGAACCCCGAACAACGGCATCTTGGTCGTGCAGCGCTGCCTCAATTAGGGTTGGAATCGCCTCTTCGTCCCCAAACAGCATTAGGGTCTTGGCACAGCTGCCCCGCACAATGGGGTTTTGATGATACAGCAGACCATCCGTTAGGGCAGGCGTGGCCGGTTCGCCAATTTCGCCCAGTACGTCAGCGATGCGCAGGCGGATGGGCTCCCTTGGGTCGGCAAACCCCTCGACCAGGCGGGTAAACAGGGCCTGATCGTCTGGATTAACGCTAAGGGTGTCGATTTGTTCGGTCACCTGAACCAGCAGGTCTTCGAGAGAAGGCATTACTCAGTGAGTTCGGCGTATTGCGATCGCAAGCTTTCCAGGGCCGCATCAATCTTCGCTAGCTCCGGCTCCAGATTCGCCATCGTGTCCTTCTTCGACATCTTGGCCTTCTTGGCCGCTTCAGTAGTGTCTTTGATCAGCCGCTCGCGGTACTGCTCAAACTCGGCAATGACCTCAGCAATTTCTGCCGCCTTGTTTTGGGCCACTACCGGGCTTTGATCGTTAGTTTGCTCAGTCATAGATTAAAACTGCGTTTGATTATCCCCCTATTGTCGGTGGTGAGCTGCCCTTTGTCATCATTTGCCAAGAGTAGCCCTAAGTTTGCGTGTCAGGAATCGTTTATCCACTTCTCCAGCCCAGGTACTCAGTGCAACTAGGCCAAACATCATGGATGGAAAAACCGTTGCGATTTCTAGAGGTACAGCTAGGACAAGTTCACTTTCTCTACCCTGTAGAAGCCATCTCAATATCTGAATCCAAGACGGAAGCAGTATCGCTCCGCCAAATACTGCAAAGAAAATTAGCCAAGTCCAAAGCGCTAAGTTGAGGCGGTAATAGCCTCGTAAAACAAGAGAATTCTTTGTGGATTCAAATCTACCGACAAACTTTGGCGATAGTCCATTGGACATACCGAGGCGAATAACTTCTAACCGAATTGTCTCAGGTGAGAGCTTAGTACTATTGACATAGGCTTTGAACGCTGGATGACATAGGTGACAGCCCTTGGGTTTACTACTGAGGCGCGTCAATCGCTCAATGGCTTCCTGGCTTGAACAGGTGACTTCGACAGTAAGGCACTCTCTACCGAATAGTCGTAGCATCGACTTACCCTTCAGGTGACTGTTCGCTGAGCCATCTGCAAAACGTGACTCACGAGAACCTTCGGCTGCGTACCCAAGACCGGCAGAGATGCGTCTCCTGAAAAGGCTACTGGCACTGAATCACCTTGCCAAACCCAAACCTGCTTTGTTGCATAATCAATTAGCCAGGCTAAACGCGTACCGTGCATCAGGCAGTAGGCAATCTTTTTCTGTAAGTTGAGCTTGCTCTCGCTAGGTAAGCGAATCTCGATCAGCCAATCTGGCGCTATGCCAAGATAACCCTCGTCGTCGGGTAGTTGCTTAGCTGCGACAACGGAAATGTCGGGGACCAAAGCCCAACCGCCAACCACACAGCGAAGCTCAAAGAGCGCTTCATGGCTCGGCAGCTTCTGATTTATGAAATTGGTCAAGTTGAGCTGCAAGCGGCAGTGGTGAACATCAGCTCCAAGCTTTTGAATCGCCAGCCCGTCAATCAGTTCGTAGGCAGGCGAACCGTCAATATCAGGCCGGGATAGAAAGGCGTCGAGCGATAGGGCCATCGCGGCAGTTCGAAGTATCTAAACCGCCGCCAGCTCTGGGGTACTGGCAGCTTGCTCAGATTTTAGCTCAGCCGGTTCGGTGCAGTAGACTTCAGCGGAGTTGTTGGGGCTTTCGATGAGCTTGACCTTGTGTAGGGATGCGCCAATTTCTTTGATGGGGTCGCGCAGTAGGTCACGGATGTGGACAGCAATGTTTTCAGCGGTGGGAACAACCTCAGCGAAGTAGGGGATGTCTTTATTCAGAAAGGTATGGTCGAACGGCTTGACGACGTGAGTTTCAATTGCATCCTTGAGCTGCACTAGGTCCACCAGCATGCCCGTGCGTGGGTCGATCTGGCCTTTGACCGTTACTTCTAGGTGGTAGTTGTGGCCATGGCCGTTGACGCGGGCACAGAGGCCGTAGATTTCGCTGTTTTGCTCTAGGGTTAGCGTCGGCAGCGCCAAACGGTGGGCGGCACTGAAGTGAGTGGAGATATTGAGGTAGGCTTCCATGTCGTTTCCTTGGTAGTCGGCCCAGAGGGTGGGGTGTTCAAAAAGCTGAATATTAGTAATCGGCAGATGGTCGGCCAATCGGTGCCAGATGGCGTGGGCAATGAATTCTGTGGTGGGCAACGTCTGCTGAAACTCGGGCCAGGCATCGTTGAGATAGGAAAAGTCAAGCTGGCTGGTGACCTCGCGCTTAATCACCTTTTTCACGTCTGACAGGTTTAGCACCATGCCGTACTCGTCTAGGTCGCCTTCCATTGAGACGTACAGCACATAGTTGTGGCCGTGCCCCGGAAAGCGCATGCAGGGGCCAAACAGCGTCTGGTTCTCAGCTTCGCTAAGTTCGGGCAGCCAGTAGCGATGGCTAGCTGAAAACTCAGCGCGACGATTGATGATGCACTTCATAGAAGAGGAAGGAGAGACAAAAGGATGGGTTGTCTAGCACAGCCATCGGGTCTTTGGGCCGCTAAACCGACTCGAAAAGTTTAAGTTTTATAAACCAATCAACTCTAGGCTAGCTCAATTCTGAGGAACTCGGAGAAGGGATCGCTCAATATAGGTATTGTTTTCTCTGATTTGAGACAGACTGAAAATGAGCGCGAGGGTAACCACAGGTAGAAATATTACGGTTCGATAACTTTTCGTCTAGACAGAAATACGGAGAAATTTACCAAATTCCTTACCGCGTAAGGATTGTGTTAAAGCAAGAGCTTACGTCATGAGGTGGCGATTTTTAGTTAAAACTGTAAATATAGATACAGAAATAAGGTTACGTTCATCTCTAAGGACGGTTTTGGGATTATCCACAGCCTCATTCTTAGAGACGGAAGTAGGGTTCATTCCACAGCATTGCTAAGGAAGTCTTCCCCGAAGGAACGCATCGCCGATGCTTACTCAACCGGAGATTACCAATGAAACTGTCCTATCGTGGCGTTGATTACGACTACAACCCCCCTGCACTAGAAGTCACCGAGACTGACATTCTGTGCAAGTACCGGGGACGTCAGCATCAGTACAGTTATGTAAGCCACGTGCCCTTCCGGCAGCCCGCTGCCAAACTGACCTATCGCGGGATTGCCTACGAAACCACTCGGCGAGGACAAATCGAGCAAGTCCCTCAGCCTGCCCGAGCCTCTATCTTCGCTAGCTTACAGGGCAAGCTAGACGAGCTAAACCCCATGGCAGAAACCCGCCGTCGCCTGCTGCACGAAGCTGCTGTTGCCCACCAAGACAGCATGCGGCGTACCTTACAGCACCGCATTGACGTTGCCCGTGCCCAAGGTAATGCTGGCCTGCTGCGTCAGCTCGAAGACGAAATGCAGCAGATGGCCTAATGAGTGCCAGAGCATTGATGCTCACGTTTAGCCATAGCTTGAGCCATCACTAAACACCTTCAAAGTTTGTAGCTGGAGTAAATCCGGGGGGAGAATGGTACCGTTCTCCCCCTTTTTGTATGCTGTTAAACCAGAGGTTCATAGACAGGAACGCCGATGGGATTGTTTGACCAGGTTTTCAACGCGCCCCAGGGCCAAACGGCAGCAGCACTAACGACAGCAGAGGCGTTTGCGGCCATTTGTCTGGTGGCGATCGCAGCCGATGGCTACCTATCTGAGCAGGAAAATACTGAAATGCGGCTGCTGCTGAGCCGGATGAGGCTGTTTAGTGACTACTCCAGCGAACGACTGGAGCGGACCAAAGACCAGCTATTGGGTCGGCTGAAGCAAACCGGGCCGGGGGCACTGGTGGAGGCGGCTAAAGCTGTGCTGCCTAAGGAATTAGCTCCAACGGCCTTTGCGATCGCAACCGACCTGGTCCTGGCTGACGGCACCGTTACCGTGCAAGAGCAGGCGTTTCTGGATGATCTCTACCGCATCCTAGACATCCCAGCGGACCAGGCCCTGAAAATTGTCGAAGTCATCACCCTTAAGAACCAGGGCTAATGCGCGTTCTAATTCAGCGGGTCACGGCTTCACAGGTGGCCGTTGACGGCGCGGTAATTGGCAAAATTGGGCGCGGGCTGACCCTGTTGGTGGGTATTGCCAAAACAGATACCTCGGCTGAGGTGGACTGGATGGTGAACAAATGCCTGACGCTGCGTCTGTTCCCCCAGGGACCCGACGGTCGGTTTGACGCGGCGGTGTCAGACATCAATGGCGAGCTGCTGGTCGTGAGCCAGTTCACCCTCTACGGCAGTGGCAAAAAAGGCCGTCGTCCCTCCTTTGACCAGGCTGCGCCGCCTGCCCAAGCCGTAAAACTGTACGAAGAATTTATTGAAAAGCTGCAACAGTCCGGGCTGAACGTTCAAAATGGACAGTTCGGAGCCCACATGCAGGTTTCTATCGAGAACGACGGCCCCGTCACACTGCTGTTGGAAAGAGACGCGTCCTGATGGCCCTTTCTGGCAGCGATAGCCAACGCCATCTCGGTTAGGACACCGAGTACGGCGATCCTGCTTGGCGCAGAGCCATAGGCTGTCGCAGTCTGGTCCTGAGGTCACTGGCGACTGCCATAAGGTTAGCTCGGGGAAATTGCGGGCATGCTAGCGTCAAGCGTTCTTACCTCAGGTAGACCTTGATGGACCGGTCATATTCCGCCGGTTGGAAAACCGAACAAATGCGGTCTGGTTTCTCAGGTACCGTTGGTAAAGTAAAGAAATATTGCAAGATTGCACAGTTAGGAGGGTCCTACAGTTGGCGCACTCTTCCAATGGCACCCCGCATTTTGCTCAGGGCGTGCTGTTTTGCGACTTTGACGGACCAATTGTCAACGTTGCTGACCGCTACTATCACACCTATCGCCTGGGTCTGCGCACACTCAGCGCAGAGCAGGGTTGTCAAAACCTAGCGCTAACGCCCCTGTCTCAGGCACAGTTCTGGGAAATGAAGCAAAACCGGGTGTGCGATCGCACCATCGCGGCCCAGTCTGGCGTTCCCGCAGAGCGCATAGACCACTACCTCAAGCAGGTCTGCCGCATCGTTAATCACCCACATCTACTCCGCTGGGATCGGCTTCAGGTTGGGGCAGATACGGCACTGGCACAGCTGAATAATGCAGGTGTGCGACTGGTACTGGTTACCCTGCGGCATCCTCGACAGGTGCAATCCTTCTTGCAGGCCCATGACCTGAGTCAATACGTCGCTCAAATTTTTGGGGCGACTGACCCCGGTGCGGCTCATGCCAATCGATCAGAACAAAAAGTAGACCTGTTAGCCCAAGCGATCTCAGCTCAAACCGAGCTAGGCTACCAGCCCCAGCAGTCTTGGATGGTTGGTGACACAGAAGCTGACATCATTGCTGGGCAGACCGCAGGATTGGCAACGATGGCCTTAACCTGCGGCGTCCGCAGCCGCCAATACCTAGAGCAGTTTACGCCTACGCAGCTCCGCTCTAGTCTAATCAGCGCCGTCAGTCAGGTCAGCCACCCGGTTTTGCAGGCAGCTTAAGAGGTTGCAAGCGCTTGCCTGATGCTTTCTAGCCGCCCATCGACTGGTACCACCACCAGGTTGCCATGGGAATGATGGTGGCTAGCACCAGCAGTACAACCACGACAATAGTGGAGTTGGAGCGGTTGGCCTCAGTTTCTTCGGCTGTGGCAAACGTGCCCTCAATGTTGATGTCAGTTTCCATCACTGGGGGGCCAGGGTCGGGCTCTCCGGTCAAAACCGCCGTCAGTCGGTCCGTCGCATCGAGCAAAGACTTGCTGTACTGATTGCCCTGCAACAGCGGCACCTTCATGGTTTCTTCGACAATGCTGGTGGCCACCTCTGGCGTCAGCCGCTCATCAATGATGGGGCCGGTGTGAATGCCCGCATCATTGGTGACGTCATCCAGCACAATGACCGCTTTGTTGCCCTGGTCTTCTGGGTTGGGAAACCACTTTTCAAACAGCTGATCGGCAAAACTCTGCGGGTCTTCGCCATAGTCGAGCCGGTGAATGGTGACAAAACGGACGACGTCGCCAGTGGTCTCAGCCAGCTGACGCAGCTGCTTGGTCAGTTTGCCTTCGGTGACGCGGGTAATTTGGCTGGCATCGTCGACGACCCAGACGCTGTCGTCCACGTAGCTGGGCATCTGGTAGACGCCCGTGGCCAAGGCCGGTAACGCGTTAGTACAGCAGACTAAAAGCGCGATCGCTAGGGCCGCACCACCGCTTAACAGTCGCTGAGTCATACGCTGCCAGCCGGGACCTTGCCCCGTTGACGCTGGGCGGTTGAAATTTTGACGCGGCATCACCATAACTCACTCAATCTATAACTCACTGACCCAGACTTCACTGGCCTAGACTTCACTGGCCTAGACTTCACTGACCTAAAGTCGCAAAAGGATCGCTGTTCTGCGCCCCTTCATTACTATACAAAGAATCACTGGCCGAATCATCGATTAAAGGATGACGAGAAGTCTTGCGATCGCGCCGTTCTACCGAGACGGTACGGCTGCTCGATCCCGCTGGGGGTGATTGCAGAAACTGGGCCTCGGCCATCAGCGCGTACAAGTTGACATCCTTCTCCAGTAGACAGGCATGGCCGCTGTTGGGCAACGTGACCACTTGAGCTTGAGGCAGTCGTTTGGCTAGGCGGCACACCTCTTCGACAGATGGCAGTAGCGCATCCGCCTCTCCGGCAATCAGCAGGGTCGGTAGGGAAAGTTTTTCTAGCGGTAGCTCGCGAGCCCGAAACTGGCTGAGCAGCGTCACCCGCCACAGGGCCGTCATCGCAGGTACCGAAACGATGGACTGCCACAGCGCTTCTCTAGCCGTCGCCGACACGCGCTGCTGCTGAATGAGAAAGGGAATGAGTCCTAAGTTACTCAGCCGGTAGAGCGGTTCGGGCAACCACTGAGACAGGGCTGCCCCCCACTGCATCCAGGGCAGTCGCTGAAACGATGACGCTGGGTTGACCAATACAAGCCGATTAAAGAGCTGTGGAGCCTCGGTCGCCAGCTGTATAGCCAAACACCCGCCAAACGATTCGCCACAAAGGTAAACCGCAGATCGGGGCTGCTCAAATATAGCTGTCCTCAAAAGGGCCAGGCTGCGTTGGACCAGCTTGGTCCAGGGCCAGTTGTTGGTTGTAGACAGGGCCAGACACCGCACATCAAACCCCTGAGATAGACCGCTAAGCTGGGTTCGCAGGAGCTGCCCACTACCGTCCATTCCTGGCAAAAAGACAAATAGCGGCTTGCGAGGCTGTAACGGACTTGGCGCAATTAGCTGTAGGCCTTCATCTTCACAGGTGATCGTGTCTAGGGAAGACGCGCCGGGCATTAATGGAGGAGTTACGGACATATCAAGGCAATACCATCAGGGCAATACTGGCCTGAAAATCGGCCAAATCAATAGCATCCTTGTCGCAATAAGGTTGTGACTTCATCCTGACAGGTTTCCGCAATTTCAGCAGCCAGCTGACCCGCTTGCCGTCCTTTGTAGTGTTCCCGCTGGTTCTCAGTCAGTGTGATCGGCCGCCCCAGAATGACGCTGACACGCTGGTACAGCACCGCCGGGTGCCAGCCGCTCTGGTCAAACAAAGGCTCAGAGGGGTCAAACAGCTGAAGCAGCTTGAGTGGCACAGCAGGCTGACACCGCTCTTGGTGGGATGCGATCGCAACCGGCAGGATCACCAACTCGTCAACGGGCATCCGTAGCGCCAGATGGGCAAACCCCCGATTAAAGTCGGTAACGCGATGGCGAGGCGTGGCTTCAACCATAGGCACCGCCCCCTCAGGAAAAATGCCAACCATTTGCTGCTCTTTTAGCAGGGCAGTAGCCTGTCGCAGAAAGCTGACGCCTCGCTGCTTCTGTTCAGCCAGTGGGAAGCAGCCCAACGACTCAACAATGTCGGATAACAAGGGCACCTGCCCGAGGTAGTGGTGACAGGCAAAATGTACCGGCTGATCTAACGCGGCCATCAGCACGGGTACATCGAGAAAACTGCGATGGTTGCTGACCAGAAGCACCCGCCGATGTCGCGGTCGCCGCTCTGTGTAATGGACCGATAGCCGTGTGCCGCAGCCCACTAGCAGCCAGCGGGCCAGCGTCAGCGGATCGGTAGAAAAAGTAGCAGCAGCAGCGGTGAGCAGCGAGTTCAAAGGACCGACCTTGGCAGTATGTGGAGAGAGTAGAGTGCCGGACTGGCAGGCACGAACCGGCTATCGCCGGGTCGCACCCCATGCCGCATCGCAGCCAATACAAAACTTAACCTTAATCATAGATTTTTAAGCCCCCTTCTGCGCATATCCAGAGGCAGATCAATAGCGGTCAAAGGCATGAATTACTCGCGAGGCCCGCTTTAAGCAAAAAAAAGCAGCGCCAGAGGCACTGCTACGGAGTTTCCAAGGAGACATCAGGAAGACCTCATACCTTTCGAGGGCTCACTGTGATAATCAGGCAAAAATGATAATCAGGCAAAAATGACGATCCCGCTATTCACTTTTGTCTAACAGACAGTTAAAAGGTTAATACCGCATCTATGGCAATCTGCGCAAAGGTTAAGCTGGATTGCGCGGCACGAAGCGCCCTAAATCAAGAGCAACAGCTATGTTTGGAGGCTGAAGCGAAGTCCCAAAGCTAAACTAGCGGCCTGCTTCATGACTGTAGATGCTGCCAACCATTTGCACACATCCATCTGAAATCGCGTCATCTAAGATCGCTAAATAGCGAGTCGCCTCAACCGAAAGCTGCGCACTAGCGCGGTAACGAGCAATTTCAGAGGCCACACCTGGAGAGAGTTCGCCGTTCGCAATCGCGGTACGAACCAGGAATTCCAGGTTATTGAGGTCAAGCTTTGACGCGCGAAACATGATGGTGAATCCCTAATGGCTGCTATGTTTCTTGTTTCAAGGACAGTGAGCGATACTCCGGACAAAAGTTACGAGATATCTTTCGTGGCCCCAAAAAAGATAAGATATTCGTCAAAACAAATTATCTTGTTAGGCAAATTTGTACGTTATTAGTTGCACGCACGTAACTTACTTGCCCCTAAAGTTGATATTACGCAGCTTAGCCAGTCAACATACGGTATAAGACGCAATATCAGTTTTGCTTGATATATCATAAATAGGAATAACCGTCGTAACCAACGGACATTTACGGATATTCTTCAGTCTTTTTACAGCGAGTATCCGCCCAGAACACTGAGTTGAGATGGGCGTGTCATTACAGAGCGGGTGATCCACCATCGCGGTGATGAGAGGTTTGGGCAATGGCCTGGGCAATCGCCAGCGGATAGATTCGATGCTCCTGAGCCTGAATGCGCTGCTGCAGGGTCGCTACCGTATCGTTCGGCAAAACCGGTACAGCTGCTTGCATTACAATCGGGCCGCTATCGACGGCAAGTTCAACATAGTGAACGGTACAGCCCGCAATTTTTACACCAGCAGCTAACGCCTGCTCAACCGCCCGCAGCCCCGGAAAACTGGGCAGTAAACTGGGGTGAATGTTGAGTATTCGGCTGGGGAAAGCCTCAATCAGATGCTGCGTCACGCGTCGCATCCAACCCGCCATAATCACCCAGTCAACCGCGTGGGCTTGCAAGGTCTGGATCAGGGCTTCGTCTAGGGATTCCCGACTGTCGAACTGACGGTGGTCGTGCAAAACAGTTGGAATTTGCCAACGCGCGGCCCGAGCGGCAACGCCAGCGTCGGCATTGTTGTAAATGACAACCGCCATTGCCGCACTGAGCTGAGCTTTTTCAATGGCTTGAACGATCGCTTCAAAGTTGCTGCCGTTGCCCGAGGCTAAAATGCCAAGCCTGGGGACGACAGGGAGAACCGGAGAGGCGCTTGGGATCGGTGATACCAACGCTGTCTGTGATGCTGTCTCAGCAGTGTTGAACAAAGCCGCATCGGTTAAAACAGCGTCTGGCATAGGTGGTATAGGGTAAGAAGCCGCCTCAAATCTTACCGAAATTCTTTGGGCTGGGGACCTGCGCTTAAATATGACTTACATGGGGATCTGGATATGGGAGATCTGGGCATGGGAGATCTGGGCATGGGAGATCTGGGCATGGGCGATCCGGGTATGGCAATCCTGACCTAATCTCCGTCATTGCCATTGATGGGGGGACGCACTGTGCCAACAGACAAGCCGCAGACTAATACAGCAAATAGCCAACATCAGCTTTGGGCTGTGGCCATGCTATTTCCAGCATTGGCACTGTTGGGGCTGTTTGTGGTGGGGCCGCTGAGTTACCTGGGCTACCTCAGTCTGACAACCGGCAGCTTCACTCGCGCCGGACTGCAGTGGGTGGGCTTGCAGCACTACCGCCAGCTGTTAGCGGACCCGGAAGTGTGGCAAGTCGCCTGGAATACGGCTTATTTTGCGATCGCAACCGTCATTCCTAGCGTGTTGGTTCCCCTCGGACTCGCTGCCCTGCTGGACGGTGGGGGCACCCAGTACAGCTGGCAAGCCCCGATCCGTCGGCTACTGCAAACGGCGTTCTTTCTCCCGTCAATGCTGTCGGCTGTGGCGGTAGGGTTGGGGTTTCGGTGGCTGTTTCAGGCAACTGGGCCGATCAATCAGGTTTTGTTAGCCGTCGGTGGGATGACTGTACCGTGGCTCACCAGCCCCCAATGGGCCATGCCTGCCATTATTCTGTTGAGCATCTGGCAGCAGTTGGGCTTCAACTTAATTGTCTTTCTGGCTGGATTGCAGGCCATTCCCCGTCGCCGCTATGAGGCCGCCATGCTAGATGGCGCTAACGGGCTGCAGCTATTTTGGCACGTGACGCTGCCTGGTTTGCGGCCTACGCTTATCTTTGTGGCGGTGACCACGTCCCTGTTTACGCTACGCAGCTTTGAGCAGGTTTACATCGTCACTGGCGGCGGCCCCCTCAATGCGACAAATATCTGGGTGTATTATCTCTACGACCAGGCGCTTGCCCAGTTTGAGTTTGGTCGGGCGGCAGCGGCGACGGTCCTGCTGCTGGTCGCGGTGCTAGGGGTCGGACTCGTGGCGTTACCGTTCGCCTCTTTACAGTTAGATCGTGACAGTTAGGTCATGACAGTTAGGTCCTAAATCCAACCCGTCTTATAAATTAAGTATCGTCACTGCGCCTTGCCGCTGTTGCAAAAGCCCATAGAGCAGAAGCCCATACCATGCCGTCTGCCGCCGTTCCGAAAATAGCTCTTGCGATCTAGACATATTTGCGGACATTCGCCCGGTTGAGATGGCATAGTGTACGAAGTACGGTGTACGGAGCGAGGTATGCCATGCCGTTTTCCTACGGACATCTCACCGCTCTGTCACACCCAGGATGACGCTCGCCCCCTAGCTTTCAGCCTCCACGATGAATTACTGGACTCGACTGTCACCGATATAACACTCCTTTTTCATGAGCCTTTCTTCTCCGTCTACGGTAGAGCCGGTCGGACTTGCACCAGGACTCCTGGCTGACCTGCTAGATGCGATCGCAGCGCCGGTTTATGCCAAAGATGCTCAGCATCGCTGGCGCTATGCCAACCAGGCCATGTGCGACTTACTGGGCGTTGCCCGCACGGCCCTGCTGGCAGAAGGTGAGCTGAACTGCTTGCCTGCCACCCAAGCGCGTCAGCTGCGTGCCCAAGACGAGGACTACCTGCTTACCCATGAGGCTGCCGTAAGCACGGTGACGCTGAGTACGCCCGTCGGCGACCGGGACTTTACGGCGCGGCGACGGCTGATGCGCGATGCCCAAGGCACACCCCTGGTGGTGACCACCCTAGAAGCCGGATCCGTAGCCGAATCGTCAAGCTACCAAGAACTCGAAGAAAAGCTCACCAAAAGCACCCACAAACTGGACACGTTGCTGGCAACGGACGCAACCCTGAAGCGAATTACCGACCGCGTGCGGGACAGCCTGGACGAAAACCAGATTCTGCAAACCGTGGTCAAAGAGCTGACTGAAGCGTTGGGGGCGAAAGGGGCCAATACGTCCCTATACGACCTCAACATGGGCACCTCGACCATTTACCACGAGTACACCACCCTCAGCGCATCGGATCGGGGCCGCGTCGCGCAGATGGAGAAGTTTCCAGAGGTTTACCATCTGCTGCTAGACGGCAAGTATCTTCAGTTTTGCTCCATTACCCCCAACCCGGTGCGGGGACGGGTTGCTATGTTCGCCTGCCCCATCAGAGAAGACCAGGAGGTGCTGGGCGACCTGTGGCTCTACAAAGACAAAGAGCATGGCTTTGATGACCTGGATATTCGGTTGGTGCAGCAGGTGGCAAACCAGTGCGCGATCGCGATTCGTCAGGCGCGGCTCTACCAAGAGTCACAGTCCCAGGTGCGCGAACTAGAGCGGGTGAACACGCTCAAAGATGACTTTTTGAGTACGGTGTCCCACGAGCTGCGCACGCCCGTCACCAGCATGCGCGTTGCCCTACAGCTGCTGGGCACAACCCTGAATCAGGAGCTAGACCTGAGTCTGGATACTGACACGTTAAGCAGCCCCCAGGCCACCTCCCCCGAAAGTCAAGATCGCGTGTCGCGCTACTACCGCATCCTTAAAGAAGAGTGCGAACGCGAGATTAGTCTGATCAACGACCTGCTTGACCTACAGCGATTAGACGTGGGCAATCTGGCAGTCAACCCGCAGCCCATTAAGCTGCCCGATTGGATTCCCGCCTTAACCTACGGCTTCCATGCCCGCACCAAGAGCCGAAAACAACAGCTAGAGATTGCGGTTGCTCCAGACTTGCCCGTGCTGATTACCGATAGCTCTAGTCTGGAGCGGCTCCTGACTGAGCTGATGAACAACGCCTGTAAGTACACACCGCCGGGTAGCCGCATTCAGCTGAACGTGGCCCAGGCTGAAGACAGCACCCTGCAGTTTGCCGTCACCAATACCGGCATCGAGATTTCTGAAAAGGAACTACCCCTGATTTTTGACAAGTTCTACCGGGTTCCCAGCGCCGACCCCTGGAAGCAGGGCGGGACTGGTCTGGGTCTAGCGCTAGTGCAAAAGCTGGTTCGTCACATTGACGGGACAATTACCGTCACCAGTGGTGACAACCAAACCTGCTTTACCGTAGAGCTGCCTTTATCGATCTCGTCCAAGTAGCTTTGCCAAGTAGCTTTGCCAAGTAGTTTCGTCAAACTAACGGTGTGCCGATCATGTCCTCTGCCTCCCCGATAGACGCCTCCATTGCGGAATCCTCGACAGCCCCAGCGGTCTACGACGGCCAGTTTGGCACCTTTGAAATTACGGCTCAGGACCGCCGCGAGGTGGTGGTCTACCGTACGGGGTTGGGCATTGCTGCCGCTAGTTTTGCGCTGGGTACAGGGCTGCTCCTGCTGTGGGGACCCATCCCCCCAGTTTTATCTGCGCTAACGCTGCTGTTTGGCAGCTTTTGGCTAGCGTTGGGGGTGAGCCTGTACTACATCCACATTTACCTACGGGTACTGCACCGGGCCCTACAGGCATTTTGGCTGGTGGGCGGGGCCACCACGCTGGCAATCGCACAGCTCGACAGCCGCCCGCTGGCGCTGACGGTGTATCAGCAGCCGCTGACGATTCTGGGTGTCGGGTTCACCTTTGCGGCGCTAACCGGCATTTTCTTCAAAGAGGCGTTTTGCTTTGACCGGCTGGAAACCAAGCTGCTGACGCCGCTGGTGCCGCTGCTGCTGCTGGGGCATCTCAGCCAGATTTTGCCCGTTGGCGTAGAGCAAGGACTGCTAGCAGCTTGGGCCGTATTGTTCAGCGTGTTTGCCCTGCGTAAGGCCATTCAGGCCATTCCTCCCGACATTGGCGACAAGAGCGTATTCGAGTACCTGGCCCAGCAGCGGACGGCCTAGGCCAAGCACCACTGTCGAGAACGGCTCTACAGAATCGGGCACGCTAGGGGCAGTCCCCTACGGAATGAGCCTTTGACGCTGACCGTTGCCGAACCGCCCTCGAACCGTTCACCCTACGCTGACACCGCTGACGAACGGGCCTATTGGGTGGCCTGGTCTCAAATTGACAATGTCGGTCCGGTGCTACAAAAACGGCTCTTTCTGGCGTTCGGTTCCCTAGCAGCAGCCTGGCAGGCATCGGCAGACCAGCTTTTGGCCGTAGACGGGATTGGGTTACTGCTGGCCGATCAGATTGCCCAGGCTAGAACCCAGCTGTCTCCGGCGGTGCTGCTGACCCAGTTTGAGGCCCGCAGCACCGCGTTCTGGACGCCCGCAGATACTGACTACCCGGCCCTGCTATTTGAGATTTCGGACCCGCCGCCAGTGCTGTATTACCGGGGTCCGCTGCGGTTAAACTCAATGGCCCCAGCGTTGACAATCGGTATCGTCGGCACCCGCTACCCATCTGATTATGGTCGCCGCTGGACCGAGCGCCTTACTCAGCAGTTGGTACAGCAGGGCAGTCTAATTGTGTCGGGCATGGCCCGTGGGGTGGATGCGATCGCACATCGCTGCTGCATCGCGGCGGCGTCTCCCACCGTCGCTGTCTTGGGAACGGGTGTGGATATCGCCTACCCCAGCAGCAACCAAACGCTGCACCAGAAAATTACTGAAACGGGCCTGGTGCTAAGCGAATACCCAGACGGAACCCCGCCAGATCGCGCCCACTTTCCGCGCCGAAATCGCATCATTGCAGGACTCAGTCAGGCCGTACTGGTAACCGAAGCGCCAGAACGCTCAGGGGCACTGATCACAGCGCACCTTGCCAATGACTATGGCCGAGAGGTCTATGCGCTACCCGGATCGTTGGATAACCCCCGCAGCCAGGGCTGCCTCAACCTGATTGAGCAGGGGTGTCAGCCCATTGTCAGCGAGGCCAAACTGCTGACGGCACTGGGCACACTGCCCAGTCCTGTGACCCAACCCGTAGGAGCAGACCCAATCCTTTCAAAACCCATCGCCCCAGGTCCCGCCGCGCCCCCCAGCGGGCCACCCGAGACCTCACTGGATACAGCTTCGCTTACGCCAGAACTGACAGCCAT
>CAWUKV010000128.1:0-16460 GCA_963923025.1 uncultured bacterium | reverse complement strand
ACCCTTCGACTGCTATAGGTTGCTATGTAGCCAGCGCCATTTACGTAAGGACACCGAGTAAGACAATCTCGCTTGGCGTAAAACCATATCGCGTCGCAGCCTTGCCTTGACGGATCTGGCGGCTGCTACACATGAAGTAGCGTATCGATACGTTACCGAGCATTAAATTACGCCATCATGTCGCCTAGATGCACGGCAATGCATCCTTATAAGATATAAACTGTATCTGCTTACACAGTTTTACTTGTAAGTCATTGGATCTAGACATTCGATGCACACTGTCAAGGAAACCCTTTCACAGCAGAGGAAATCTGATGAAACTGTCATTTCTTGGTGCCCGTTACGAGGCACACTTTGAGCATGTCGACGCAACCGACGGCCCGCAGATCGGCACATATCGCGGTGCGCCTTTAAAGTCCAAGTCATACCGAGTGGCCCCCCACCCCCACCAAAAGGTACAGCTCAACTATCGGGGCGTGAAGTATACCAAGTAGCGGCCCCAGTCAGACTCCAAGTAAGACCGTAGCGAGATAGTAAAGCCCCGCCTAATGCCTAACACACGGCAGCAGGCCCATGCCTACTATTTCGCTACCTCATCTAAGATCTTGGACTTCGCCATGAAGTAGGCCGCAATGGACTTCGCATCGACAGGCTGACCCTGTAGAATCGCGTCCTCAAACGCGGCAGGCGTTAGGTGAACCACTTCAATATCTTCATCTTCGTCCTGGTCAGGCGCGGTGGCTAGCGCGGTTAGGTCAGTGGCAAGAAACGCATAGATAATTTCATCAGAGTAGCCGGGAGCCAGAGGAAATTGACCAATAGTCTGCCAAGTCTTGGCGGCGTATCCCGTTTCTTCCTCGATTTCTCGTTGAATGGTCGTAAACGCATCCTCCCTAGGCTCAATTGTCCCTGCGGGGAATTCTAGCAGTCGGCCCTGGAGCGCAAACCGATACTGGCGCACCAGGACTAGCTCACCGTCAGAGGTAACGGGAATCGCCATAGCGCCGCCAGGGTGGCGAATACATTCCCAATCTCCCTCGACTGTGTTCGGCAACCGCATACGGTTGACCTCAAAGTTAAACTTGCGGCCTTCATAAAACAGGCGCTGTTTAATCAGCTGGGGCGGTTCTTGACCGAGAGACATAGGGCGAGAAACACAGGAGAAGGCGGAAGGCAGAACTGAGAAGTCAGGAGAGAGGCGTCAAAAGACAGAGGCATCACTGGTCTGAGATTGATCAACCTCCAGGTACGGGTCAACCCCTGTGACGTTGACCCGAGTAAGCAGTTGCTGAATAGACTGCCGCTGCTGGGGGTGGGTCCAGTCTGGTGCGATGTCTGCCAAAGGGACCAATACAAAGGCGCGCTCGTGCAGTCGCGGATGCGGCAGGGTCAGGGTTTCGGTGTCGAGAACCTGGCAGCCGTAAAACAGCAGGTCAATATCAATATGGCGGGGTCCCCAACGGGTCTGACGCACGCGGCCCATAGTTGTTTCTACCCCAAGCAGCTGGGTCAGCAGCTGAACCGGCAGCAGGGTGGTACTCAACAGCGCACAGCAGTTGAGAAAGTCAGGCTGGGGCGGACCGACGGGTGCCGTTCGGTAAAGCGGTGATTGTAAAAGGATACGGGTATGCGCGATCGCATCCACTCTCTCCAATGCCTCCGCCAGCAAAGCAGCCGAATCACCCAGGTTGCTGCCAAGGGCAATCGCCGCATGGTTGGGCTCCCCCGGCGGCGTAACTTGAGTAACCGTCATTTGCGATCAAGAATTGGGGGCGATCAAGAATTAGGGGCGTTTAAGAGCTTGAGGGCGCTTACAGATTGGGCTGAAGCCGAGCCGTCAGCTGGTCTGCCGTCAGTGCCCCTTCAATGCGGTCCACTTCTTGCCCTTGCTTGAACAGCACCATTGTGGGTAGCGCATAGATCTGGTGCTGCGAGGCCAGATCGGGGTAGCGATCGGTGTCAATCTTGACGATTTTGACCTGATCCTTGAGCTGGCCCTTGACCTGCTCCAAAATGCCAGACATCAGCTGGCAAGGACCACACCAGGTGGCGTAAAAATCAACCAGGATGGGCTCTTCAGATTGGGCCAGAAGATCGGTAAAGCTCGAAAACTGCTGTTTAACGGCCATGATTTAACCAGGGTACTTGGGTTGCCTCGATTCTAGCGGAGGGACGCTAAAGACGTGGAAGAGTGCCAAATAATTTAAGAGGCGGCGCTACGGCCTGACATCGTCATCCCTGTTTGCCCCCCGTCCCGTCAAAGTAATACAGTACTCAAGCTGTTAACCCTCACAGAACTCATGAGTGCGCTGCAAGATAAGGTTGCCATTGTCACCGGCTCGTCGCGGGGTATTGGTAAGGCGTGCGTGCTGGCCCTAGCAAAAGAAGGGGCCAGTGTAGTGGTGAACTATGCGCGCTCGAGCACGGCAGCGGATGAGATTGTGGCGCAGATTGAAGGGGCAGGGGGCAGTGCGATCGCGCTGCAAGCCGACGTCTCCCAGTCCGACCAGGTAGACGCACTGATCAAAGCCACCATGGATAAGTTTGGCCGCATTGACGTCATGGTCAACAACGCAGGCATTACCCGAGACACGCTGCTGCTGCGGATGAAGCCGGAAGACTGGCAGGCGGTAATTGACCTGAACCTGACGGGCGTATTCCTCTGCACGCGGGCGGTCAGCAAAATCATGCTGAAGCAGCGGTCCGGCCGCATCATCAACATTGCATCCGTCTCTGGCCTGATGGGTAACCCCGGCCAGGCCAACTACAGCGCCGCCAAAGCGGGCGTTATCGGCTTCACCAAAACGGTAGCCAAGGAACTCGCCCCCCGCGGTGTCACCGCCAATGCCGTCGCCCCCGGCTTCATCGCCACCGACATGACCGGCGATCTGCCCAATGCCGACGACATTCTCAAATACATTCCCTTAGGCCGCTTTGGTCAGGCCGACGAAGTAGCTGGACTCGTACGCTTCCTAGCAGCCGACCCAGCAGCAGCTTACATTACAGGTCAAGTGATGAACGTAGACGGCGGTATGGTGATGGCCTAGCGCCACCCGCTACATAGGCGCTTTCAAACTATTGCGACTCCGTGCTGCGGCCACGGCGGCCTGCTGGTCGCGGTGGGTCATCCAGCGGTGGTAGGTGCGGGTGTGAATCTGAACCGAGTGGCCCATCATACGGGCAGCGACGGTGTCGGGTAGGCCAAATAATATGGTGCGTACCGCCCAGGCATGGCGCAGGTCGTAGGGCGAAAAAGGGATCTTGTAGCGACGAAATTGGGTGGTGACTTGCTGACCGACGCGCTGGGGAGTCGTCTGGGTCAGGTCAGTTTTGATCTTCGGCAGATTCACCGCCCGCAGGTCAAAGCGGTCCACCCACTCAGCGTAGAACGGCCAAACCTCATGATTGCCAGTCTTTGTGGGCTCTAACACTTCAATGACGGCTTCAGCATTGCCATTCCTTAAATTGCTCGTGTCGCAGAAGAACACCTCGTGGTTGCGCAGCCCGTACGTCGCCATCATGCCGTAGACAAACTTCCAGGTCGGGTTAGGAATCAGCTCATAGGCCTCAACAATCTGCTCATCCGTCGGCAGGTCACGAATCTGCGTCTTGCTACTGCCGTAGCGTCCCCAGAAGGATTTCAAGTCTGTGGGCAGCTCCAGATTCATAAACTCTGCCAGTGCGCCTAGGGCTGTGCAGCAGGCTTGCCGACTACGTGAATTGGAGCGGGTCCCCTGAACCGTGGCGTAGATAGCTTCGGGCAGGGTCAGGTTGGACTGCCTACTGGTCGTTTCTATCAGCTTTCGTAGGTAAGGCGCATAGGCTTTCTCCCAGGTCGTGCGCACCGAGGCCGGTTTGTCGCTGTCCTTTCTGTCTAGAAAAAATTGCTTCTCAAAGGCATTGAGCGCATCAGTTAGGGAGGCTCCTGCCAGCTTTAGCCCCGCAACGGGCCCCAGATAGTCCCGCCAATCGAAGGTATTTTGAATCAGCTGAGCGGCAATCACCTTGACGGTTTGCTCCGCCTGCTTGAGTCCAGCCTTGGTTGCGGGCAGCTTTAGCGGCACCCGCTGCTGGTAGGGCTTGAGCCGGTGACTATTGGGACGAGGGGGCAACGTGCCTCGCAGGCTGAGCTTATCGCCACGTCGCTCAATTTTTAGGCCCATCTGAGCCGCCTTGAATCGTTGATTGAGCTTTGCGATCGCAGGATCTAAAGACGTTGCCGATGACATAGCAGCAGTGGAGAAATAGGCGTAGCTAACGATGACTGGGAATTAGACTACTCAGCTTTATTTTCTGTACCCGATCCAGGGGTAATAAAGAGCATTGTGGTGGGCTCAGAAACCTTTGCGGTGTGCCAAAGGCCTCTTGGGATAACGACATATTCACCCATGGCGGTTAGCGCTGTCGTGGTTTCTGCACCTGCGGTTTTCAGATGGAGGGTGACCCGTCCCGTTAGCAACATGACCACTTCATCTCCGGCAGGATGCCGCTCCCAGGTTTTCCAGTCTTCGCTAAAAACATGTACCGATACCAGCACGTGCCCTTTGAAATCGTCAAAATTGGCCTGGAGATCTTGATAGATACTAGGGGTAACTGGAACGGGCTGTGCCGACTGGTCGGGCGTCAGGACCACAAACGTCTCTGGGATGCGCTGGATATCAAGTGTCATGGCGCTCATCCTACCTACCTAAACCATTTTGACTACAAACATAGTACAAAATAACCATTCCAGATGGGCAATTAGACCGCTTACTGCCCACCCGTTCAGATCATTCAACTGAAGCCCATCCAAACTTTTGGCAAATCTAATACGCCGGGGCGGGAGGTTAATTGTTACGATGAGTCAAGATGATTAAGAATTTAGAACGAGGGCCACGATGGGTCGTACTGGGGTTTTACTGCTGAACTTGGGGGGGCCGGAGAAGCTGGAGGACGTGCGTCCTTTCCTGTTCAACCTGTTCTCAGACCCCGAAATCATTCGCTTGCCGGTGCCCTGGTTGCAGAAGCCGCTGGCTTGGCTAATTTCTAATAGTCGTGCCGAGAAGTCCCAGGAAAACTACAAAGAAATTGGTGGTGGCTCCCCGCTGCGCCGCATCACCGAAGAGCAGGGCAACGCACTCAAGGCTCAGCTCAAAGACCTGGGCCACGACGCCGAAATCTACATCGGCATGCGCTACTGGTACCCCTTCACCGAAGAGGCGGTGGCCCAGATCAAGCGCGACGGCATTGAGAATCTGGTCATTCTGCCACTGTATCCTCAGTTCTCCATTAGTACTAGCGGTTCCAGCTTTCGCTTGCTAGAGCAGCTCTGGCTCGAAGACCCATCGCTGAATCGCATCAACTACACAGTTATCCCCTCCTGGTATGCCCGCCCTGGCTACGTCGGGGCAATGGCAGACCTAATCGCCAAAGAAATCGACAAGCTGCCAAATCCTGACCAGGCCCACGTTTTCTTTAGTGCCCACGGTGTACCCGTTAGCTATGTCGAAGAGGCCGGTGACCCCTACCAGCGCGAGATTGAGCACTGCGTCGACCTGATCATACAAAGGCTGGGTCGGCCCAATGAGCACACCTTGGCCTATCAAAGCCGGGTCGGTCCGATTGAGTGGTTACAGCCCTACACCGAAGATGCGATCGCACAGCTGGGCGAAAAAGGTGTCACCGACCTAGTTGTGGTACCCATCAGCTTTGTCTCCGAGCACATCGAGACCTTGCAAGAAATCGACATTGAGTACCGCGAACTCGCCGAAGAAGCAGGCATCCACGGCTTCCACCGCGTCCCCGCCCTCAATACCCACCCCGGCTTCATCCACGACCTGGCCCAAATGGTCACCGACGCCCTAGATACGCCTCGCCGCCTGTTCTCCGACGTGGCCCAGCCCGAGAAAAACGTACGGATCTACCCTCAGGACAAGTCCGCTTGGGGCCTAACGCCCGTTGCAGAGGTGTGGAACGGGCGCTTAGCCATGGTGGGCTTCTTTGCGCTGCTGCTAGAGCTAGTCAGCGGCCACGGCCCCCTCCATTTAGTCGGCCTCCTGTAGGGTGCGTTGGTAACGCACCTTATCCAGTTGTTAGCCAAAGTTTATAGACCCATCAAAGGTCAACGACGGAGACGAGTCAGTTGCTGCAACGATGCATTCTCAACTCACCCCACGGTTAATCCGGCTGCTGAGCGCCCCGATGATGCACATACCACTGTCGCCAGGCCGTCGAAGTGCGAATGGCAATCCACAGCAGCAGCAGCGCAATTAGCCCGCCTTGGTTCGGTGCATCAAAGGCAAAGAACACCAGACAAATGCACAGCAGGTCTTCAAAAAAGATCAGCCACAGCGGCGTGGGCGTAAGGCGATAGAGCCAGCCCACCTGCACAAACTGAATCAGCAGCGCAAACAGACCGCCGACGATACTGACTAGAGCAATCAGCCAGCTTTGCTCCAGACTGGTGAAGCGCGCGATCGCAACCCCGGCAATCGTCCCCACAAAGGGACTGATAAAGAGTTCAATACTTTGCAAAAATCGCCGATTTGTGCGATCCTTCGATACCGTTAGCTCAATCAGCGACCAGCTCACTAAAAAGCCAACCACTAGCGCCTGAGGCACATTCGCCAAAATCGGGACGTTCGTCCACAGCGTATCGCCCGATAGCAGGCCAATCAGCAGCAGTGGCAGCGCCAGCCGCAGCCCAGTGGCAGCGGCAATCGACAAAACGGCGAGCAGTTCAGTTAGAATCACGGCGCGCAGAGATTCGGAACAAAAAATGAGTGGTAGACGGTGGGTGATAGTCAATCCCACGCAGTACCGCACAGCTAAAAAGGGCTGCAGGCACTGCATATACCGGTAGAAGCAAGTCACAAACGCTGCTCAGCCGGTTAGCCTATCTCACCGACGCTAGTGCTAACGGTGACGTCTCAGGTGAAGCAATCTCAAGTCGGGTTAAGATCTAGCTTTCCCAATCTGAGATAGACAGAGCCGTCTTCGCAAAAGATTTGCAGACCTTCCGCAACTGTTATGAATAAGCTGAGGGCGCGATCACTACCGATATTGGGGCTGATCATTTTTTTGTGGGCTGTAGAAATTTTAGACCAATCTACGCCAGGTCAAAGTCTCGACCGCTACGGAATTATCCCCCGTCAACTCATCGGGGTGCGCGGTATTGTACTGGCCCCCTTTCTTCACGGTGGTTTCGGACACCTACTGAGCAACACTCTGCCCCTGCTTGGATTGGGCTGGCTAGTGACCCAAACAGGCCAGTGGCTGACGGTTAGCCTCTGGGCGATGCTGCTGGCTGGGCTCGGCACATGGCTACTGGCAGACAGCAGCTCGACACACATTGGCGCCAGCGGTCTGGTCGCAGGCTACCTAGGCTACCTACTATGGCGCAGCGCCCAGGACAAAACCTGGCCCCAGGTCGGCGGCTGGCTATTGCTAGTATTCATCCTGCTGATAGAAGGCCCCGGCGCATCCTGGCATAGCCACCTGTTCGGCCTAGCTGGCGGCATCGCAGCAGGCACTCAGCACAGTATCAAAGCCCCTCGCCCCCCGGGAGAAGGGGTTGGGGTGAGGGCTAACCCGGAAGGGCAGCAGCTAGATGATCCATAAGACCAAAAGACCAACAGAGGCCAAACAGACCAGCCCCCATCACCCAACCCCGTTACGATTCTCCCCGTAAGCCTTCCAAGCCAGATCAATCAGCCCGTTCAAAATCGCCACTGCTACCACCGGGCTACCCTTGCGCCCGCTGATGCAAATATTCGGCACCAGGCTATCTTGTAGCCGCGCCTTCATCACCTCAGCTTCCAGGAAACCCGCAGGCGTGCCAACCACCAACGCTGGACGAATCTCCTCCGCCTCAATCAATTTCACCAAACTATCCAGCGCCGTCTGCGCTTCACCCACCACAAATATGCCTTCCGGGTACCGCTTGGCCAGGGTTTCAATCCCCCAGGCGGCCTTAGTCTTGTCCTTCTGAGGCCGGGTCAGCGCATCCATACTGCAATAGACCGGGTTCGAAAAGGTGGCCTGCAAGCTGGGCACAATCCCCACCTGAACCATCGGCACATCTACAATCAGCGTCGTTCGCGCCGCCAATGCTGCTGCCCCTGATTGAAGCGCCTGCTCCGAAAACTGAATCAGCGACCGATACTCAAAATCAGCCGTCGCGTAAATTACCCGCCGGACAATTTCATACTCTGCGGGCGAAAAGGTATGTTCGCCCATTTCACGATCAATGATTCTCAGGCTTTGGGCATCGGTAATGTGCCATTCCATAGGGGTCAGGTGCGCATATCAGCCTTAACAGTAACAGGAGAAGTAGACGGTTCAAAGTTAAAGATAGGGGTAAGGGCTGGCAAGGGGTAAAAAGGATTGGCGAGGATAGGGAAAGGAAGAAGGGGGTTTGCGAATCTACTCCCGACTCCCCACTAAACCGATCCCCACTTCCTGATAGACTTTTCACTAGAGCAGGTGTAATCAGAGCCCGCTATTTCGGCAGTTTGGAGGATTTTTTACGTGGAAAGCACGCTGGGTTTAGAAATTATTGAAGTGGTCGAGCAGGCCGCGATCGCATCAGCTCGCTGGATGGGCAAGGGCGAGAAGGACATTGCTGACGAAGTGGCCGTAGAAGCCATGCGTGAGCGCATGAACAAGATTCACATGCGCGGCAAAATTGTGATTGGTGAAGGTGAGCGGGACGACGCGCCCATGCTTTACATCGGTGAGGAAGTGGGCATTTGCACCCAGCCTAACGCGTCTGATGTCTGCAACCCCGAAGAGCTGATCGAAATCGACATCGCCGTTGACCCCTGCGAAGGCACCAACCTGTGCGCCTACGGTCAGCCCGGTTCTATGGCAGTTCTAGCCATCTCCGAAAAAGGTGGCCTGTTTGCTGCGCCTGACTTCTACATGAAGAAGCTGGCTGCCCCCCCGGCAGCTAAGGGCAAGGTCGACATCAACAAGTCCGCCACCGAAAACCTGAAGATTCTGGCTGAGTGCCTGGACCGCGCCATCGATGAGCTAGTGGTTGTGGTGATGAAGCGCTCCCGCCACGACGACCTGATCAAAGAGATCCGCGAAGCCGGTGCCCGCGTCCGCCTGATCTCCGACGGTGACGTCTCCGCGGCTATCACCTGCGGCTTCTCCGGCACCAACACCCATGCGCTCATGGGTATCGGTGCAGCACCCGAGGGCGTCATTTCCGCCGCCGCCATGCGCTGCCTGGGCGGTCACTTCCAGGGCCAGCTGATTTACGATCCTGAAATTGTAAAAACCGGCCTGATTGGCGAAAGCAAGGAAGCCAACCTGGCCCGCCTGAAGGAGATGGGTATCGAAGACCCCGACAAGGTCTACACTGCTGAGGAGCTGGCCTGTGGTGAGAACGTCCTGTTCGCAGGCTGCGGCATCACCCCCGGCGTCCTCATGAACGGCGTTAGCTTCTTCCACGGCGGCGCACGTACGCAAACGCTGGTTATCTCTAGCCAGTCCAGCACCGCCCGCTTCGTCGACACGATTCATATGAATGGTGAGTCGCACTATATTTCGTTGAAATAAGGGAAAGGGCGAAAGGGAAAAGGGAAAGCAGCCTAAATATCGGGCAGCGTCTCCCCTTCACCTTTTCCCCTTACCCCTTCACCCCCAAAAGCGCACCGCTGACCCCATTGAGTGAGTCAGCGGTGCCTCTTTTTGTTGCGCTTTTTTACTTTCCGCGCCGATTGATGGATTTTTGTTTAGAAATCTTGAGATCGGGTCCGAATTTTCTTACCTTCGATAGAGGGTCAAGCCCATAAAACCTTTCGAAAGGTTTCAGGTTTACCCGCTATTAATCAAGCAAACATAGCATTCTGTGCGAGAACCTGGGATCAGCACGTCAAGCGGATTGCCAGGGACAGATAACAAGAATTGGGAGGAAGGATGAATATTGCGGTTATTGGGCTTAGTCATAAGACTGCGCCCGTTGAGGTGCGGGAAAAGTTGAGTATCCCGTCCCCCCAGGTAGAGGGTGCGATCGCACAGCTCACCAGCTACCCCAACGTCAACGAAGTTTCCATCCTCAGTACCTGCAACCGCATGGAAGTGCAGGTGGCCATCAGCGATACCGAGCAGGGCGTCCGAGAAGTCATCCAGTTCCTCAGCGACTATAGCGGCGTCCCCCTCCCCGAGCTGCGTCCCCATCTCTTCATCCTCCTCAAAGAAGACGCCGTCATGCACCTGATGCGCGTCGCCTCCGGTCTCGACAGCCTGGTCTTAGGCGAAGGCCAGATCCTCTCCCAGGTCAAGCACGCCCACAGCCTGGGCCAGCAGCACAAAGGTGTCGGGCGTATCCTCAACCGCCTGCTCAAAGACGCCATCAAAACTGGCAAGCGCGTTCGCAGCGAAACCAGCATCGGTACTGGGGCCGTGTCCATCAGCTCCGCCGCCGCCGAACTCGCTCAAATGAAGCGCGGCGACCTGGCTCCCTGCCGCATTACCATCCTTGGCGCAGGCAAAATGGCCCGCCTGCTGGTGAAGCATTTGGTCTCCAAACGTGCCTGCCAAATCACTATCCTCAACCGCTCCATCGGTCGCGCTGACGAGTTGGCCGCCCAGTTCAGTCAAGTTGGCATCCAAACGGGCACGCTAGATTGCATGCTAGACCACGTGACCGAAGCTGATCTGGTCTTCACCTGCACCTCCTCCAACGACCCCATCCTCCACCGCGAGAACCTAGAACCCGTCGTCCAGCAGCCCGTCATGCTGTTCGACATCTCTGTCCCCCGCAACATTCATAGCAACGTCAACGAGCTTGACTGCGTGCAAGCCTTCAATGTTGATGACCTGGAAGCCGTTGTCGCCCAAAACCAGGAAAGCCGCCGCCAAATGGCAATGGAAGCCGAAGCCCTCCTCGAAGAAGAATGCGATGGCTTCATGAACTGGTTCAACGCCCTCGACACCGTCTCTACCATCAGCAGCCTCCGCACCAAGGTCGAGTCCATCCGCGAGCAGGAGCTAGAAAAGGCTCTATCCCGCCTCGGTGCCGACTTCTCCGACAAGCATCGCAGCGTCGTCGAGGCGCTGAGCCGCGGCATCGTTAACAAGATTCTGCACGACCCCATGACCCAGCTCCGGGCACAGCCTGACCGTGATACCCGGCATCAGGCAATGGAAACGCTGCAAGTGCTGTTTAACCTGGAAGAGAAAGCCAAAGTTTAGAACAAGACGTATAGGGCAGCTACCCTGGCTGCCCTCTGTTGCTATCCTCTGTTCTAGAGCTACCGAAACATCTTCCAATTGGCCCATGCCGGAATCGGTGCAGGCCATACTTGCATCGTACGCCACAGCCCCGAGTCTTCCAGCTGGGCCTTACGCCTAAGATCCGTAAAGCTATCCGTCAGTGGGTAGGACAGGTCTTTTTCTGTCAGTAGAAATCGGGGCGGAAGCGCGGTCCGTTTAGTGGTTCGTTTCTGGCTCATTGTTCTGTCTCAGGGGCATTGAAAGCAGGATTATACCGTTAGGTCGATTAACAGGCAGCCAAGATGGCTGCCCTACGGTTGAATTGTCCTTCCGCAAGCATGATTTGCTATTTCGCTTTATCGTGAGACGTAGCCCAAGCTTTACGACCCCATGCGTCTCCTCCTATCCCTGATTTTCTCCGTTCTCCTCCTCACCGGCTGCACCTCTACCCTTGCGGAGGGTGCCGGCACCTACAGCTACAAAAAGCCCAGTGCCGACGGCATCGGCAAAGTCTACATGGGCCGAGAAATCTCTCAGGTGATGGGCCATCAGGGGGCCTATTGGCTCGAGCGTCCTAGCCGTGAACAGGAAGAACGACCTGACCTAGCCATAGAGGCGTTGGAGCTACAGCCGACTGATACCGTGGCCGACATTGGTGCAGGTACAGGCTTCATGAGCTTCAAGATCGCTAAGCAGGTTCCTGAAGGGCAAGTCTTTACGGTCGACGTACAGCCAGAGATGATCGACCTGCTAACGGAAGCACGGGCAGAAAATGGCCTGACCCAGGTACAGCCGATTCAGAGCACCGAGGACGACCCACACTTACCCGCTGACAGCGTGGACCTAGCAATTATGGTAGATGCTTACCACGAGTTTGCCTTTCCACGGGAGATGATGACAGGGCTATACGAGGCGATAAGGCCAGGTGGCCGGGTGGTACTGGCAGAGTACCGGGCAGAAAACCCGCTAATCATGATTAAGCGCTTGCACAAGATGTCGGAACAACAAGTCAAAAAGGAATTAGCGGCTGTCGGCTTTGCGTGGATTAAGACCGACGAGCGCCTACCACAGCAACACCTGCTGTTCTTTGAGAAACCAGCAGCTTAGTGAGATTCGCAAAAGAGTGAGATTCGCAAAAGAGTGAGATTCGCAAAAGAGTGAGATTCGCAAAAGATAGTGTCACAAACCAAAAATTAGCATCAAAGACTGGTCGACCTTCGTCAGTGTGACTGCATCGATGGTTCCACGGATGGCAGCTATAGCAAGTTTCCATTGCATTGAAACTTGCGCCTCGCTTGACCTGCTATTCTGACGAGCTTCTGCCAGCATAGAACGAGTCAAGTCAAGCGAGAAACGCTACACTCCAACCCGATGATCTACAGGACGCGTCTGCAAACAGTCTGCAATAGATCGTTTTGTCAATCCGTTTTCTTCTGTTGGGGCAATCTCTACATTCGTTTTTATGCGCGCCTTCTTGGCATTCCAGCCGGTAAGAGGTACAACCTGAATAATCGGCGCTCGCTGATTGTAGAAATTGTTAGTAACAATGATGCAGGGTCTCTGTTTGCCTGTCTCAGATCCTTTTGCGGATTCAGGTCAATATCGACAACCATGCTTCAAAGCAACGAGTAATCTGTGGCCGTCATTCAGGCCAGTCCTCAACGGCCAAGTCTGTCCAGTCCTGTGATTCTTGATCTTCAGCGTACACTTCGGCGTAAAGCTCAGCAGACTCTATAAGCTGTTGTTCTAGTAACTGCTTTTTAAGCAACATCAACGCCGTTCTTACCAGTTCACTCTTAGTCTTTGAAACCATGGTCACTGAACTGGCTAACGAACTCAGCCTGTTCGTCTGCAAAACTGAACTTGGATTGAATTATCGCCATAGCCAAATATCCGCAACAGAAGTAGGCAATCAAGGCGGAAACCAGATTTACCGTCCTAATTCTAGCCTCAATAATAAGGCCTTAGTACAAATGAATCAAGCAACTGGCTTCTGACACATTTTCCACAAAATGCGAGAATGGGATGCAGACGACGTGTGGGAATAGAATGATGCTGAAGCGACTGGCAGGCATTTTGATACTAGTAGTGGCGCTGGGCCTGCAGAGCTGCGGTGCGGCAGGCGGTGGTTTGAGGAGCTATGCCAATAGCTATCAGGGGTACCAGTTTTCGTACCCCACAGGCTGGGTCGAGGTTGCAGTAAACAGCGGTCCCGACGTCGTTTTCCATGACATCATCAACCCCACTGAAAACGTCAGCGTGGTCATTAACCCCGTCCAGGAAGGTACGAGCCTGTCGGACCTAGGCTCACCCACCGCAGTCGGCTACAAGCTATCGAAGGGCATTGCCTCCCTAGCAGGCGACGATCGCGACGTGGAACTGGTCAATGCCAAAGCGATTGACACCGAGGATGGCAAGACTTACTACATTCTCGAATACGTCGCTAATCTGCCCTCTGGCGTCCGCCACAACCTGGCTAGCGCCATCGTCCGGCGCGGCCAGCTCTTTACCTTTAACGCCTCCGTCCCCGAAAGCCGTTGGGATGATCTAGAAATTCTGCTGAAGCAAACCGTGGCATCGTTCTCCGTTTACTAAACCCATGACTGCGCCTCAGTTTGTCCTTGCTTCTGCATCCACGGCCCGCCGTGAACTACTCATCCGTGCTGGCATTCAGGCCTTTGCCTCCCCCAGCCGCTTTGACGAAGACTCCATCACCATCAGCGACCCCGAGAAGCTATCTCAGGTGCTGTCTCAAAATAAGGCACAGCTGGTTGCACCGCTGTTTCCGACGGCGCTAGTGCTGGGTTGCGATTCGGTAATGGCCCTAGACGGTGTAGCCTATGGCAAACCCGAGAGCAATCAGGAGGCCATTGATCGCTGGCGACGCATGCGAGGACGGACCGGGGCAGTTGTCACGGGGCATACGCTGATTGCACCAAACGGCAAAATGTTGACCAAGGTAGAGTCAACCAAGGTCTACTTCAGCTACGTTCCCGACCGGGAGATTGAGGCTTATATTGCCACAGGCGAACCCATGAACTGTGCCGGAGCTTTCACCATCGATGGGCGGGGCAGCGTATTTGTTGAGAAGATTGAGGGCTGCCACACCAACGTGATTGGCCTCAGTATGCCGCTGCTGCGGAAGATGCTGAACGAGCTAGGGTACAGCATTACAGATTTTTGGTCAGTGGGATAGATATGGGAAAAGGGGCTCTCTGCCCATACTCTAACTAATCGCTGCTCCCTCGTCTATCAACAACTTATACTGCTGAAAACGTCACCTTTAGCTCATCCTTCGGGTGGGGTGTGGGTACTGTTACGAGCGTCAGATCCTGGTTCGGTAACAGACTCCAGCTGTATCCTCGTAACAACTTCGCCGCAAACAGTTTCATCTCCAAGCGGGCAAATTCTTTGCCTAAACACTCTCGTACGCCACCGCCGAAGGGGACGTGGCTAAAGGGTTTGTTTTTGTCTTCGGCACGGTCTGGGGCAAAGCGATCGGGGTCGAAGGTGTCGGGATCGCGGAAAACCTGGCTGTCTTGATGGGTGAGGTTGATTTCGTAAAGGACGGTCCAGCCTGCTGGGATGGTGTAGCCATTAAACTGGCAGGGTTTGAGCACGGTACGAAAGCCGCCGCCCACGGGGGCAATCATCCGCAGCACTTCCTTGAGTACCTGATCCAGATAGGGCATTTGCTTCAGGGTGTCGAGGGTAAGCAGCTGGTCTTGCAGGGCAGCCTGTTCGGTGCGGGCTTTGGCCATAACGTCCGGGTATTGAGCCACGAGCAGGCAAAAGGAAGCTAGGGCAGAGGTGAGGGTTTCGTGCCCGGCGAAGAGCAGCAGCAGTACCTGGTCTTTGAGTTCTTCGATGGAGAGCTGGTTGCCGTCCTCGTCTCGCGCTTGCAGCATCAGGCCCAGAGCATCATCGCCGGTATCGGATTGGGCCGCGCGATCGCGAATCATCCGCTCCAGCTCTTTCAACAGTAGCCCCCGGCAGCGGTAGGCTTTACCAAACCGCGTCCACGGTAGGTTAATGGGAATGGTAAACAGTCCGCCGCACCAGGTTTCGAACCAGTGACCAAGGGGGGTGGCAGACGCGTTGTCTAAGCCGACCAGCAGCTTGCAGGCAATGTCGAAGGTGAGGTTGCGCAGCTCGGGGTACCAGGTGAGCTGGCCCTGGTTAGCCCAGCGGGTGAAGGTGAGATCGCAGATCTCCGCCATCGCTGGAACATACCCCTCCAACGCCCGTGGCTGAAACGCCTGTACCAGTAGCTTGCGCCGTTGCAGATGCACATGGCCGGTTTGCAGCGCCAGAGATAGGGGACCCAGCAAGGCTTTGACACTACCAGGCCAGCTCACCTGGAAGTATTCGTTCTCGTGCATCAGGACGAAACGGGTCGCGTCCGGCCCTTTCAGGAAGACGGTGGGGCTACCCAGCAGTCGGGTTTTGAATACGTCACCGTACTGCTCGTGTTTTTTTTGGGAATAATTGGGATCCCGGAAGAAGTTAAGCGTTTCACCAATAACGGGAGGACCAAACTCGCCGGGGGGAAGCTGCTGAGAAGGTGTCGAGATCATGGCCGTATGAGTTCACTACTTTGCTGACTTTACACGGTATTAATTCTCTCGATTTCACCCTACACCACAAAAAGACGACCCCACTCACCACTAACCTGGAGGCATCCATGCAAGCCCTGTTGAAGAAGATATTCAATCAGCAACCCAGTGATATTAGTCAGAGCCAGCGTGAGGCTATGGTGGATTTGTGCCTTTTGGGTATGTATGCGGACGGCAAGCTGACGTTGGACGAACAGGATTTCTTAGACAGTGAGCTGGACAATTTGCCTTGGGAGTCAGGCATCTCCTTTAGCAGTTATTTACAGAGAGCCACTTCAAAGGTTCGGCAAGCAAAGACAGATTCTCAGTCTGAAGAAGAGCTGCTTCAAGATATTTCAGCTCGGCTAGGAGACGACGACTTCAAGCAAACGGCCGTTGAGTCGCTACAGAAGTTACTTGCTTCCGATGGGATGGTCCAGCAGGAATCTAAATTTATGGCTGAGGTTGCAAGAGCTGTCGGTATTTAGCGGGCGGTTCAATGTCATATAGCGCTCGCCACTGTGCTTAGACATTTCTGGCGCTGAAGTGATGGATGCTGGAGCCCAGTGGCCCGCAGCCGCGCACAAACGTTTGTGGCGACTGCTCATTTGTTGTAACTGTAATGGGTATAGTGGACCCCAAAAACTGGACAGGTAGCTA
>CAWUKV010000127.1:0-16507 GCA_963923025.1 uncultured bacterium | reverse complement strand
ACTTGCTATGACGTAGGATTTTTCGAAAGTATCCTTACTTCTGGAGCACTACCCACTTTTTGATGTCCGTCATCTGGAATTTGGAATTGCTGATTTTCCTAGTTGACCAAGGCTATTTAATAATTCACTCTGAGAGCCTAGCTTCCGTCTAGAATGGGAAGCAATCCATCAAGACCTGTTCTATGACTGAAGCCACTATCGATTCCTCCCAGCTAAAGGCGGTACTCAAAACTGTGCTAACTGAGATCCTTCAGGAACAGCGGGGGCTTTTGTATGATCTTATTGTTGAAATCATGGAGGATATTGCTTTAACAAAGGCCATTGAAGAGGGACAAGACAGCGAACTCGTGACTCGAGACGAAGTTTTTAACGTTTTAGGACCTGCGGAGTGAAAACCGAGTTTCGCAAGTCCTTTGTGAAAGATCTTAAGAAGCTGAAAAACAAAGATCTATCCAAGAAAATGAGATCGACTATTGAGGATGTTGAGTCTGCCGACAGCCTCAGCAAAATTTTCAATATCAAAAAACTGAAAGCTGATGGGAATTTCTACCGTATCCGTGTTGGAGATTACAGAATTGGATTAGTTGTGAATGAGGGTGTAGTTATTTTTGTCCGTTGCCTCCATCGAAAAGACATTTATAAGTTCTTTCCTAACTGAACGATAGCTCATCCTAGACTAACAACAAATTTTTAATAGTCTACGTCGAAAGCCTTGTCAGGCTTAGCTATTGCTACCAGTAGACTTACTTGACAATGTGCCAGATCAGCGGGATCCGAAACGGTTCAAAGGGCCTAGCAACACACATAATTAGGGCGATGAGCGGTGCAACGTAAAAAATAATTCCAACGGGTATCAGCAAAAGAAGGGCGAGTATTGCCAGCAGTGGGAAGAGAAATAGCCCAAGCAACAGGACACCAGTGCCGGCACCGATTACAACGCTGGTAATCCATAGGTTGATGGCTTCTTTAGCGTTAGCCCGGGCGACTCGATTTTTAGACAGGCTTAGTACAGTGACTGACACAATGATAGGCCCCAACCAGTTCATGCCGATGAAAAGCAGCGCACCTACCGAACTCAGCATCATCGGTCCACCCCCATAAACGCTGCTGGGGAAGAGAACAGAATAGATCAGGCCGAAGTAGTACGACGCGTAACAGGCTGCCGACACGATGGGAACGCTGTGGTCTTTTTGCGTAGGGCCATTGCTATCTGACTGGCGACTTTTATCGGTAGGGTAGGTCGAGGGCTGCGCTGACGCTGCTGGTAGAGCATCCTGCTGTGCTTCTGCTGCTGCTACATCGGCTTCAGCGACCTCAGGCTCTGGCTGAATATCGTGCTTCGACAGGAACTGCTTGGCCCAAGCTTTGGCTCCCTCATTTGGGGTCTCTAGCATGGTTTTGCATAGCGCGATCGCATCATCCACCCGGTCAGTGGCTTTGTAAGCCTTAGCCAAGGATGTCTGTGCGTAGCCCAGGTTAGGATGCGCTGGATCTGCGCCCTGAACAAACTGCCGTAGCGGTGCGATCGCGTCTTCGTATTGTTTGCGGCGAAAGGTCTGAATACCTTTGCTCAGCAGTTCCTCTGCTACTGTAGGGTCCAGCAGCTCAGCCGTAGGCTGCACCTCGACCGACTCATCGACTGGCTGTGGTGAATCATTGGCCTGAGTGACGACAGGGCGCTCTGCGACGGCTACTGCCCCTACATCTTGCTGCACCGGCCGAACAGCTTCGGAAGATGACAGGCTGGCCGGGTTGCGCAATTCTGGCAGCATCTTCTGTGCCCACTGCTGTACCTGCGGATGAGAGCTGGTCGACAGCTGACGGCAGAGCTTGATTGCCTTAGGCAGTTGTCCATCCCCCCGATAGGCCTTAACCAGGTTCATTTTGACCTGATAGTAGGCCTTAGATGGCGGCTTAACCTTACCATCGCAGAGATCCTCTAAGGTGGCGATCGCCTCTGCGAAGCGGCCTGCTTTGACAGCGTCCAGACCCGACTGAAATGCGGCTGCGGTAGACATGTTGCGTAGAAAGACTGAGTAAACGTGGATTAGGAAACTCCAAGCAAACACAGAATTCCCGGTTGAAAAAGCCCGTTAACAGCCGAACATCCTCGGGCTGATCATCAAGATTATTCACCACATGGCAAAGAACAGAATTTCATAGCAAAGTTGGGCTAGGACGCCGCCTTGATTCAACATGGGGCACGATTAAACACTCGCCACGTCCAGCACTGGAGTTTGCTAACAGGGAAAGCTATAGGCTTCAACTGGGACGTGGCTTAGCCGAATCAGCAGTTAGGGCAGGCTACGATTTTTACCGCACGGCCCGATTTGAGCATGAGCGTCCCCTGTTCTACGGTGTAGTCCTCACCCAGGTAACGGGTGCGATCGTACAGAATTTGGTGAATATGCTGGTCTAGCGCAACTGGATCACTAATGCGAGAGCGGTAGTACTGCTTAATTTCGTACTCGATGCCAAGGTAACCCAAGCGATCGTGCAGCACGATGCTGTTGCCGTCAAAGTAAGCATCACGCGCAATCTGATCTTGCCAAAATCGTACAAAAACAGTGTAGGGTACCCCGCCGAGAGTCACACGTCCGGTGGTAAACAGGGCAACCCAGGCCGATGTCAAAAAAATGCTGCCGATGAGAGCAACCACACCTGCCTGGGCAAACCGCTTATGTCTTAAGTAAGCACGTCGTTGAACACCAAGCGTACAAGAGTTAGCCATAGTCGAAATTGAGAAGAGTGGGTTTGAATAACAGTCAGCCATTTTGCTGAAGCCACGGAGTATGGCTATTTCTTAGCGGTACGACACTCCGTGACTGACAACCCAGCCTTGGCGGGGACAGTACCAGTGGGTCGCTCAAAACCTATCTAGATTTGCTCACCTGCCGCATCCGAATTCCTGGGTCTTGATGCGAAGTTTACTGATGTGTCAGGACTGGTTTTTTACTCTGGTGGAGTGGAAACAAATTCTGGAAACTGTTCGACCCCAGTGGAGAACGTGACCAAACTGGGATAGTCTGCGGCAGGTACCTGCTCAGGTAAAAACAGCTGCGTAAACCGCCAGGCGACTGCCACAGTAATGTCAGCCTGCGTCATTTGCTGGGTAATGAGCCAAGGGTGCTCGTCATCCAGCACTGTAGAAACAGACTGCTCCAGGAGTTGGTAGGCATCCCTAAGCTGTCCTTGCACGCGATCGAGCCAGGGCTGGTGAAGCTTTTCGGGGGGCCTAAGCGTGTGCTCATAGTGGGCGTGGACCGTTTTGTCACAGGCGTTGAGGGCCAGCCCAATCAGGTACAGCGCCTGACGGTAGTCTGCCAAGTCAGTAGGCATAAGGCTGTGCTTTGGTCCGGCCAGCTGCTCAACATAGTTCAGAATCAGGGTTGAGTCGGCTAGGACGGTGCCGTCGTCACAAACAAGGCTGGGCGCTCGTACCACCGGGTTAATTTGGCGGAAGGCATCGACTTGACGGAAAACAGAAATCGACTGGTGCTCGAAGGGAAGATTCAACCGCTTGAGAGAGATAGCGACCCGCCGGACGTAGGGCGAATCGAGCATGCCGATGAGTTGCATTGGGTTCTGCCCCATGTGAGAGGTTCGATAGGCGATGCGAGCTGTAGTAGCTAGCGCCATGGCGGTTAGAACACCAAGTACAGCGAGGCCCCTGGGCGCAGAACCCGACGAATGCCACAGTGGCGTATTCAGCAGCCATTCTATAGTGATGCCATGATCGCTTCGATGCACCCCATCGATAGCAGCTATCGATGGGGTAGCTATCGGCTAGAGACCTTTTGCAGCACAAACAGGCTGCCTTGGTTGCCGCGACCAATCCGCAGGTCTGAGTCCAGGTAGGTAATTTCTAGCCAGCCCGGCGCACGATTGCTACTGATTTCAAAGTCAATGCCCTGCAGCAGGTTGAGCTTGGGCGATGTGCTAAGGGTTTGAATAAATTGTTCAGGGGACTGATACCCCAGCAGTCGCCGGAGCCCAAATACACCCCGCTTAAACGACACCTCCACCCGTCGCCCTGATACCGGTGTAAAGGTTGCCGAGACAGACACTAACCCTTCTAAGTAGGGCAGCGTGGTCAGCTCGGCAAAGTTATAGATTTGCTGAGTCGCTAACCGAATGCACTGGTAAACGTTGCCGAGCTTAACCACGGGCACGTTATCGATACCCAACAGCTCAGTACTGCTGGTATAGAGCATTTTCCAGTTGCCTTCTAGCAGCTCTGGGGCAGCTAAGGGCTCGGGGGTGGGATTACGGTCTTCGATTTGGGCAGCGGTGGCTTGAATGGCCACGCGGTCGTCGGGGGTAGCCAGCAGGCCACGGTTGAGCGGCGCGATCGCGTTGAGCAAATCAAGCTTATCAAGCATGGGGTGAATCTCCAGAACGGCGGACCAGTGATAATTGCCTGGCCCTCAGACCATAAATTCAGCAATTCAGCCGAGGGCTCGTAGCGACTGGTAGAAATTATGGGCTGGGGGTGATCGAATTTTTGAAAATTTGGGTTATCTACGAACGTAACGGTAAGCCAATGAACTTTTTTGTCTGTACTGTTGACCAATTCTTAAATGTCCGTTATTGGTCTCAGTGTTAGGCTGAAACAGGGATTAGGCTAGTAAAACGCGTCGAGGTATAGTATGTAACCTCGTAGCGTCTAGTCTCGTATCCGTTGACTGTCTGCAAGAGCTGCAGCAGCGGTTCTGCCTTTGTTGCAGAGGCCATTCTGGTCAAACTATCCGGCTGAAGCTGCCCACTGGGCGGAAAAACTAGTCAGATTGATGATTAGTCAACGACTACGCCTCGTTTGTCTCCGTTTACTTTAACCTGTCCCAAATCCATGAGCGATTACAACCCCTCTGTTCAGCAGTATCCCCGTACGCAGCACGCGCCGGTGATTCCCGAGCGCCGCAATTCCTCCATTTTAAAGTGGCTAGAAAGTACGGGGCGACTGATTAGCCGAGAGACGGACCCAGCGCTCGAGGAAGCCGACAGTGAAGAAATATCGGATCTGATGGGCAATGAGGACAATAGCTTCGACGACGCTGACGACAGCGACGACGATGACGATGACTAGGTCGTGGTGCCGGGTGGGTAACCATCGAATGAGTGACGTTGGGCTTCATTCGATCTTTATCCGACCTTAGGGTTATTTACGTCATAGGCTGAAAAATTCTAGTCTTTAGGTATTTAGCCCTAGACATTTAGGGAAATCATCGTAAGATCAGGTCGAGTGAGGAACTGAACGGTCAATTGGCTATGCCGAGCTGGCCCATGCAAGCTGAGCGAAATATCCGCTATCAAGCTTGAAGTAATGTGGTGTGTGAAGGAATAAATTTGTGGATGCTAAGTTTTTTACGTCGGGGCCAATTGGTCTAACAGGCGTCAGTTTATCGCTCGTTTTAACGGTGGGTCTGGTTTTAGCGGCACTGGGCGTTGACCTTGCTGCGGGTCGCAGCCTCTTTCTCGAGCCAAATCTGACCATGCCGTTTCTGGTGTCAGCGGTGGGCTCGTCTTTGATGGGCTATGTTGTCGTACCACTGCTCAAGGCCCTTAAAGCCGGTCAGTTCATTCGTGAGGATGGTCCTCAGGCACATCTCAAGAAGGCTGGCACCCCCACCATGGGCGGCATCTTCTTTGTGCCCGTAGGGATATTGATAGCGTTGCTGTTTGCCGGGGCCAATGCCAACGTTTTGGCCGTGTGCGCGCTGACGTTGGCCTACGCCGGGATCGGTCTACTGGACGACTGGCAAGTTCTCCAAAAGCGCTCCAACAAAGGCATTTCACCCCGAATGAAGCTGGCACTGCAGGTGGGCTTCGCGGTCATCTTCTGTGCTTGGGCTTTATCCAGCCAGCCCGCTGACATTACTACCGTGGCGCTGCCGCTTGGGATGTCGATTCCTCTGGGTCTGCTGTTCTGGCCTTTGGCTGGGTTCGTACTGGTTGCCGAGAGCAATGCCACAAATCTGACCGACGGTGTGGACGGACTGATGGGCGGAACAGGTGCGATCGCGCTCCTTGGTCTGGGCGTCCTCGTTGCCCCCACGCATCCTGGTCTGATGCTGTTTTGTGCAGCCCTGGCTGGAGCCTGCGTCGGCTTCCTCACCCATAACCGTAACCCTGCTAAGGTCTTCATGGGCGATACGGGGTCTCTAGCGCTGGGCGGTGCCCTAGCGGCTGTTGGCATTCTCAGCGGTAACCTGCTGGGTCTGCTGATTGTGACCCTCCTATTCTTCTTCGAGACTGTCTCGGTAATTGCCCAGGTCAGCTATTACAAGGCAACTAAAGGGCCCGACGGCGTTGGCAAGCGCCTGTTCAAGATGGCCCCACTGCACCACCACTTCGAACTTTCGGGCTGGTCAGAAATCCAGGTTGTCGGCACTTTCTACCTGGTCTGTGCTGTGCTGGCCTTAGCTGCCGTTAGCACCCTGGCTTAATCTTCACAGGCTGCTCTCTTGAGCCCAACCGTTACCGATTTATCTTCACGGCTATCCACCACCCATTACGATGCAAAGGAGCGTTCTAACCGGACGCTCCTTTTTGCATGCGCCCTATTCCCGCTATTCTTTAGCTTCATGACCGACCTACACACGCTAGGTACCCCGCCAAACGCTTGGAGGGTTGATGCCCAGCAGGCCGACCTCAGCCGTCCGGCCTTACCCCCTCGCCCCGTCAGCTTCAAAAGCGACACCAAGCAGCTCACCATTGACCTGGCAAAAACGGCTTGCCTGGTGATTGACATGCAGAACGACTTTTGCCATCCGGACGGCTGGTTGGCTCACATCGGTGTTGATGTGAGTCCGGCCAGAACGCCGATTGGGCCCTTGCAGGAGCTGCTCCCGGCTTTGCGGCAGGCAGAGGTCCCTGTCCTCTGGGTGAACTGGGGTAACCGTCCCGACCTGCTCAACATTAGTGCTGGACTCCGCCACGTGTACGATCCCACCGGTACCGGTGTTGGCCTGGCCGATCCCTTACCCCAAAATGGCGAACCTGTCCTGACCAAAGGCAGCTGGGCTGCTGCTGTCGTCGACGAGCTGCCGGCTGAGCCCGGGGACATTCATGTGGATAAATACCGAATGAGCGGCTTCTGGGACACGCCGCTGGACAGCATGCTCAAGAACCTGGGCAAGACCACGCTGCTGTTTGCGGGTGTCAATGCTGACCAGTGCGTACTCTGCACCCTGCAAGATGCTAACTTCCTGGGTTACGACTGCATTTTGCTGCGAGACTGCACAGCCACTACATCACCGCAATACTGCATGGATGCGACGGTCTACAACGTCAACCAGTGTTTTGGTTTTGTGGCAAACGCCAGCGACCTACAGGCTGCGTTAAGTTAAACCACAATGGCCGCTGTAAACCAACACCCCCCATCGCAACCGATGACGTCTACCGCAACGCTCGACACCCTCCATGCTGACCTGGATGGGCTTGAAATCATTGAAGATTCGACCCAGGTTGCCAAGCTGTCGAAGGACTATTACTACTTCAGCCCAGTCCTAGAGGCAAAGCTGTCAGACAAGGTTGCGGACATCGTCGTACGCCCCACCAGCGAGGCTGAGGTGATGCAGGTGGCTAAAGCCTGCGTAAAGGCACGGGTGCCGTTGACGGTGCGGGGGGCGGGTACCGGCAACTATGGCCAATGCATTCCCCTCGACGGCGGGGTCATCCTCGACCTGACGCGAATGAATCAGGTGAAGTGGGTGAAGCCGGGTCAGGCCTGTGTCGAGCCGGGGGCCAAGCTGGCGGCCATTGACAAGGTCACCCGACCCCAGGGTTGGGAAATTCGCATGGCCCCGTCCACCTACCGAACGGCAACGATTGGTGGCTTTATCGGCGGTGGCAGCGGTGGGATTGGGTCGGTGATGTATGGGCAGCTGCGCGATCGCGGCAGCCTCCACGCCGTGCGCGTCGTCACCATGGAAGACGAACCCCGCGTCATCGAGCTGCGGGGCGACGACGTGCAACAGGTCAACCACGCCTACGGCACTAACGGCATCATTACCGAACTAGAAATTCCCCTGGCACCGGCCTACCCTTGGGCCGAAGTGATCGTCACGTTCGATGCGTTCATGACGGCAGCCCACTTTGGGCAGGCCCTGTGCGATTCGGATGCCATCATCAAAAAGCTGGTGAGCATCCACGCCTGGCCCATCCCCAGCTACTTTGCCGCGCTCAAGTCGGCCTTACCCTCGGGTAAGGCGGCGGCCCTGCTGATCGTATCAGAGTCTTGCCTGGAGCCGTTCCAAGACCTGGTGAAAGATTTTGGCGGCACTGTGACTTACACCAAGGCAGCACAGGATGCGGCCAAGGGGGCCGCCATTGGCGAATTTACCTGGAACCACACCACTCTCCACGCCCGCAATGTGGATCCCAATTTCACCTACTTGCAGACCCTATTCCCTTACGACCCCGAGCTCAAGCTGCTGGCCCACATGGAAGAACACTTTGGTGATGAGGTCATCCTCCACCTGGAGTTTATGCGTGTCCAGGGCAAAAACATTCCAGCCGCCCTACAGCTCGTCCGCTACACCACTGAAGACCGGCTCAACGAAATTATCCGCTACCACGAAGAACAGGGGGCGTTCATCGCCAACCCACATACCTACATCCTTGAAGATGGGGGTCGCAAAGCCATCGACGAAGCGCAGGTGGCCTTCAAACAGAAAGTTGACCCCTACGGTCTGCTGAATCCTGGCAAAATGCGGGGTTGGCTGGAGCGTACCCAGTAAAGGGCGGTCAGACGTATTCGCGTAACCCATCTGCATAGAGTCGTCTTGGGTTGAGCCCACCGCCTTAGAACTCGCTAGATTGTCTAGACCTGAGCCGTCCGGCCAAGAGCTGTTAGATCCAATAGACGTAAAGCTGAACTTTAAATAAGTGCCCCTTTTCTTGTTTTTCCAAAGAAGTGTCTTCTTGCTATCTCCGTAAATTTCCTGATAAACCCTATAAAATTCTTGGGCAACTCAGCGTAGATCAAGACTTATCGATCGGCAAAGTGGTTGATCCAACGGGTGTCGAAATAGGTGTAGCGGCTAGACCTGACCCAAGAATCTTTAATACCTAGTCCGGGAGACTAGAAACAATGAAGCACCATTACAGGGCAGCTGCGATCGCAGCCGCCACGGTTACGCTTGGCCTGGCTTCAACGGCTGAGGCGTTTACATTTTCTGGCATTTCAGACCGGAAGAATACCAGTAAGCTCACCAACAGCCTAACCATTGGGGCGGCCTACGACCTCACTAACCCAGGCGAGCTAATCCCCAACAGCCCAATTGTCACGATTGGTGGGGTTGATTACCAGGTGGTAGATGCGATCGCAACGGATGACACCGATCGCCTCTACGAGGATCTAATGGGGATGGGGCTACTGTCCCCCTCTAAATATGGCCGTGTCGTATCAGGTCTGCTGCCCCTCAGCCCAGATATGGCTGACGAAATGGACAAGCTGGCATCGCTGAAGTTCTACCGCATTCCTCAATTTTCCACCCAGGTGGGCGCGGTTACAAGCCAGGCCGATGCCACCATGCGCGCCGACATTGCCAGAGCCACGTTTGGCATTGACGGTAATGGTACAACGCTAGGAGTCCTTTCCGACAGCTTCGACCATCTGGGTGGAGCTGTTAGCGACATCGCAACAGGCGACCTTCCCGGCACGGGAAACCCGCTGGGCAACAACACACCAGTTAATGTACTACTGGATCTACCTAACGGCGGCTCGGATGAAGGCCGCGCCATGTCGCAGCTAGTCCACGACGTTGCGCCGGGTGCCGATCTCGCCTTTCACACCGCCTTTTTGGGCACGGCTAGCTTTGCTAACGGAATTCTTGACCTCGCCAGCGTCGCTGGGGCCAACGTGATTGTGGATGATGTTGGCATTCTCACCGAGCCAATGTTCCAGGACGGCGTGATCGCCCAAGCCGCCAATACGGTGGTTGAGAACGGCGTCGCCTATTTCTCCTCTGCGGGTAATAGTGACCGCGATGCCTACGAAAGCGAAGCTCGAATTGTAGACACGCCCTTCGGCGCGCTCCATGACTTTGACCCAGGTCCTAGCGTCGATGTGTTTCAAAGCATTTTTGTGCCCTTTGGCACCGGTTTTACAGCCTCCTTCCAGTGGGACTCGCCGTTCTTCTCGGCGGGGGGAAGCGCTGGATCGCCTAACGATTTAGATATCTTCCTGTTGGATGAAGGTACCACGACGGTTGTGGCGGGGAGTATTGACAACAATGTGGGCCAAGACGCAGTAGAACTCTTCAGCTTCTTTAACGACGGCTCAACCGGCAGCGAGGTATTCAACATAGCCGTTTCCCAGTTTTCGGGTCCTGACGCCGGCTTCTTGAAATACATTTTGTTTGGCTTTCAGGGCGAAATTATCGAATTTGATACCAATAGCGGGACTCTCTTCGGCCACCCCAACGCGGTGGGTGCAGAGGCTGTAGGCGCAGCATTTTACCAGGACACGCCTGAGTTTGGCGTTAATCCACCAGAGCTAGAACCGTTCTCTTCCGCAGGGCCAACGCCAATTTTCTTCGACGCAGACGGTAATCGTCTAGCCGTGCCAGAGATTCGCAGAAAACCAGATATTACTGCACCCGACGGGACTGACACGACCTTCTTTGGCTTTGATGTCGATAGCAACGGCTTCCCCAACTTCTTCGGTACCTCGGCAGCGGCTCCCCACGCTGCAGCAGTGGCCGCCCTGATGCTGGAGGCCAATCCTAGTCTGTCGCCGGAAGAGATTTACAGCATCCTAGAACAGACCGCCATCGACATGGACGATCCATTCACGCCAGGATTTGATATCGGACCTGACTTTGCCAGCGGATTTGGGCTAATTCAGGCGGATGCCGCTGTAGCCAGTGCGATCGCACCTGAACAGGTACCCGAGCCAGGAAGCATCCTAGCAATGTTGGCAACAGCAGGTGCTGCACTCCAACTGCGACGCAGGCGGGTCGTAACTTAGTTCCTGTCGTCACCCATTTGACCTGAGTCAGGCTACTTAGCCTTGCAGGCTAAGTAGCCCATGTTGCAGGGAGCTAGCGTCACTGTTCTTACCGAACAAACCGTACATCTCTGAAGGATACTACCGCTCAGGGCTTAGCGCACCCACGCGGCCTGAAAAAAGTCCCTCTCACACACCATCGCGTACCGATAGGCCGAACTTACAGGCTCAGAATCTTCGGCTAGCGCATCGACCAACGCTTCTAATTGCTGCGCCAGTGGCTCAAACTCATCACTACTGTAGGTAACAATCCAGTCTCTGTAGGCATGGTCAGGAACGCCATCCTTCGCAAGTTGCTGACCCAAGTAGGCATACAGCCGCATACAGGGCGACATAGCGGCGGCAGTGACGCCGACAGGCTGACTCCAGGCCGTCGCTAGCAGGAAGTCGGTATACTGTCGCGTGGCCGTTCCAGGCTCAACCGTTGTGATATCAACATTCCAGGTTTGAGCGTACCCTTTGTGCAGGTTGAGCTCTTCTAGGACACCGCCTGCCAGCGTATGAAACGTATTAAAGCTATCCCAATCCGGCGCTTTGGCAGCAGCGACGCTGTAAGCTCGGGCAAAGGCTTCTAGAAAGAAGGCGTCTTGACCAACATAGTAGGCAAACTTATCTTTAGGCAAGCTGCCATCGCCAATGCTCTGGACAAAAGGGTTCTGAAAGCTTGCCTGAACTAGGTCTTGATTGGTGTTCCAGAGCTGTTGAGAGAGAGACATAGATAGGGCAGAAAATAGTCAGCATCGATAGCGATACCATACCCACCACGAAACAAACAAACCAGGAGAAGGCTAACCCCTTCTAAACCACGTCCAGCCTGAAACCTGTAGTTCCGAACCGCGTATAGCCTGAAAATCTATGGCTTTTCCCCTGGGCAAACTCCAATTCTGGACGTGGCAGAGGTTTAAACCACTCACGAACCATGCTACATCTGGACCGATGGCAGGCTCTGTCACAACGGCTGGCTATTCCAGCTGACATCACCACCTTTCATCAGCTTCAGGCCGCCTATCAGGAGCCGCACCGCGCTTACCACACATCCGAGCATCTGTGCCACTGCCTGTCCTTGTTAGACCGCCATCGGGGCATAGCAGACCATCCTGAAGAGGTTGAACTGGCGCTGTGGTTCCATGATGCGGTGTACCACCCACAGGCAACAGATAATGAGCGTCAAAGTGCGGATTGGGTGTTGCAGTACCTCCAGCAACAGCGGGCATCGTCGTTAATCGGGCAGCGCATTAGCCAAATGATTTTAGCAACGGCGGATCATGCCCAAGCGATAGCACCCGACACGCAGCTGCTGCTCGATATCGATCTGGCCATATTGGGGCAAGATGCCGAGCACTTTGACCGTTATGACTGTGCTATTCGTCAAGAATATGCCTGGGTTCCGCTAGCGCACTACAGAAGACGACGACGAGCAGTTCTCCTGTCCTTTTTAGAAAAACCAACCATTTATCAAACAACAGCTTTTCAGCAGCGTTACGAGACCACCGCTCGTCAGAATCTACGCCGTGCGGTTCGTCGGCTTGAGGCTAATCTGTAACGGGCTCACCATCTAGCAGATCAATGCGTCCCGATTCTCGTAAACACTCTAACCGCCAAAGCTGGCCATTCACACGCCCCGGCAAAAAGCCACAAATGGTTAGGTAGCTCGGCTTTGTTACATCAGAGACGCGAACGGTCAGCTCTCCTTTACTCTGACCAAGAACAACTGCACGAATTTCAAACTCACCTTCTCGGTCCCAAGGTTGCAAGACTTCTCGCTCTGCCGCCATTGGATTCGATTGAGTGACAGATTTAGTTCTACTAAAAACATTCAAGTCGTCACTAGACACAGTCACAGCAGCCTCCAACAGCCTACTCGCTAGCACGTTGTAGCAACACACGAGAAGGCTGAGCCGGAGTGAGAAACACTATGACTCACAGCCTTCAATGGTTTGGATGCTAGCATCTTCGACCGGGGTAAGTATGTGTGCTGGATGTCTACGAGTCGATCAATCTCAGCAAATTGTTCTCTACATCACACGACTCTCTAACTCACCACACCCGTTCAAAACAGGCTGGGTTAGAACGGAACATCTGGGCCGGGTTCAGCGTTTGGAAGGGTTGACCTTGGGGAGGACTTAGCTGATTTTTGGCCTGCTTCGGCGTCTTCGCTCAGGTCAATCACCTGTCCGTTAAAGAATTCAGCTAACCGCTTGGCACTGCGGTCCAATTCACTATCGATCTGCCAGTTTTGACTACTCGATCCACCGTCTGAAACAGGCGGCTCTGCCAGAGGCTCGTTTGGCGATAGGTTTGACGCTGGAGCCGTACCGTTACTAGATGGCGGCTTGAAGGCCGAACCTGAGGCTGCCCCAGACTGCCCCACAGCGGTGTCCGCTGTAGGTACAAAATCAGCCATTGGCCCTGCTGGATGAGAGTCCACAGGGGGGCGCGCAGGGGGCTGGGTCGGTGACGGGGCGGGGTTGTCGGGCTCGTCCAACACCTCAAGAACAACGCTGATGCGGTGACCAAAGACTTGTTCAAACGCCTGGGCCAGGTTGTCCACCCGGTCTTGGGCTAGCTTAAACAGACGCTGCGACCGAAAGCCCACACGCGCCGTCACCCCATCTAGGCCCAACAGCTTGCCCTGCTGGGTCATCAGCATTTGGGTAGCGCGGGGTTCTACAACCTTTAGCACCTTTTTCCACAGGTCAGACAGGCTGCCAGTCGCCGCTGGCGGGGGTGTTGGAGAAGTTGTGGCAACATCTTGGGGCGGAGTGCTGTGCTGGTCGGCCGGGGCCGGGACCGGAGGACGCTGAACCGACCGGGCAGATGTATGGGAAGCGGGAACGGTAGCAGATGCTGTTTGGGGTTGGGAAACAGGAGATTTAGTCGTTACAGCCTTGGGCGAGGTCGCGGGCGTCTCCGACCTCACGGGCGGAGCCTCTGCCGGGGTTCCGGATGTTGCGGCCGATGCCTGCACAGCGGCTGCGTCAACCGTCGGGGGACGCTTGGGCACGACGGGTACTGGACTGACCGCAACGGACTGCACCGCAGTTGCCCCCAAGGCTGATGGTAGCAGTCCTAGCAGGGTAATCTCTAACCACAGCCGGGGCTGGGTCGTGTTCTTAATTTGTACTTCTGAAGTCTTGAGGTGCTGCTGCCCAGCTAGCAAAACCGACAGCGGCAGCGACTGGGCAAAGCTCACCATTTCGGCCCAAGTGGTTGGGGTAATGGCGACCAAGTCTTGGCGATCGCTGGCCGTTTTGGCAATCAGCAGGTCCCGGTAAAATGCTACCAACCCTTGGAGCACAATCAGCGGCTCCCGACCGCGATCCATCAGCGCCCGAGCCTGCTCAAGCAGTGTCGTCCCGTCGTCAGCAACAACGGCCTGGGTCAGGGCTAGCAAATCTCGTTCGGGGACTGCGCCAACCAATTCCCAGACATCTTCGACGGCGATATCACCCTCAAGCAGACCCAGCTGATCCAGCAGGCTCTCTGCGTCTCGAAGCCCCCCTTGGGAGAGCTGAGCCACAATCTGGAGGGCGTCGGGAGTCAGGGAAATAGATTCTTTTTGGGCAATGTCACCCAGGTGCTGCACCATGGGTTCGAGGGGAATGCGGCGGAAATCGAACCGCTGACAGCGGGAGATGATCGTCGGCAGTACACGCTGGGGGTCTGTGGTGGCTAGCACGAACACAACCTGCGCTGGCGGCTCTTCGAGCGTCTTGAGCAGCGAGTTAAACGCCGCCGTGGACAGCATGTGAACTTCGTCCAGCACAAATAGCTTGTAGCGACACTGAACCGGGGCAAACTGCGCCCGTTCAATCAGTTCGCGAATGTTGTCCACGCCCGTGTTGCTCGCGGCATCAACTTCCACCACATCCAGGGCAATACCGCTGGTGATTTCTTGGCAGGCCTGACAGGTGCCGCAGGGATCGGGGGTAGGACCAGAGCTGTTGAGACAGTTGAGCGACTTAGCCAGGATACGGGCACTGGAGGTTTTACCCGTCCCGCGCGGGCCACAAAACAGGTAGGCCGGCGCAATCCGGTTCTGCTTCAGGGCATTGGTCAGGGTAGTTGCGATCGCACGCTGACCGACCAGCTCGGCGAAAGTCTGTGGACGGTATTTGTGGTGCAAGGGTTCGTAGTCCATAGGCACTACGATACCCCGAACATTTAGGTTTGCGGCGGTCAGTTGAGGCGTTAGAAAGGGTTCTAATAATTATTTAACTCAACGACAGTTGAGGCCTAACAACAAGACTGGCCAAAGCACCCGAGTTAAAGCTTGCGGGGAATATCCAGCACAAACGTTTCTGCTTCGCTAGCAACAGATGTTTCAGGCAGCTGGCGACGCAGCTCGGTCATGGCCAACGTAGTGGCAGTAACGCGACGGGGTGCGGGCACAACTGCAGTGGTCGCTTCGGGGAGCGTGACGGGCTGAGGTAGCTCCATGGGTTTAGCCTCTGCCGGCGTATAGCCGTTGATGTATGCGTCAATTAGGCGATCAAATAGTGTTTGTAGCGGCTGAGGTAAATTATCGCGGATTTCTTCTTGGGTGCCGTAGGCATCGACAAAGCGCCCCATCGACTGAACCAACAGCGTATTTTCGGTTTGGCTGGTTGGATAGGTCTGCTTCAGCGACTTCCAGCAGGCCTCAAACGCCTGGATTCCTCGAACAACTTGCATAACGTAACCCTGTAGATGGTCTTGATGGTAGGGATGTGTTTTTAATACCCTAGTTATCTACGTATGCAAGGCCGGTAGCCGTGATCCGGAATGTGAGATGGCCGGACGAACAAGTTCGGTGGAGTTGCGGAATCTGCGGAGTCGGACAAGTGAAGGGGGAGGAAATTACTGAGGGGTCTGCTAAATAGGTGAGGTCGGTTAGGCTGTCGATTAAACGCCGCTTAGACAAAGTGATAGGGCGGTAAGGGGGTACTGCACTGGAGGTCACAGGTTGGAAATTGCTGCCGCCACTGTTCTAACTGCTGCTGTAACTGCTCTGCAGCACTACGATAAATCAGTAGATATACTCGATCCGCTTCAACGTGATGCTCAGCGTAAACTCGGGTGATTTCAGACCGAAGCTGGTCTAAGTGAGCCTGTTGCTGAGTTTCCGTCAGCGTCTGCTGCTGAAGACGCTGCTTCTTGGCCAGAAAATAGTCTCGGCCTTTGAGTTGAGCCGCAGGGGGAGCCGCGGCTGCCGCAGGGGCATCGGTAGCAACGGGCTTAGCAGACAGTTTGAGACAAAATTCAAGCCGGTTTTTCAGCATGGCCAGCTGTGCCTGATAAACCGCTGCATGTGCCTGGAGATGAGACTGGAGCTGCTCATGGCTTTCAAACTGAGTGCCGAACCGGAGCGGCAACAGCGTCACGACTTGAACTAACTCACACAGCGCCCAGTCATGGTGAACCACGGCGCTAACCAGGCGGGCCTCATCCTGTTGCAGGGTGCCGAGGTTAATCGGCGGTTCACCAATGGCGGTTACCCCTGCCGCTGTAATC
>CAWUKV010000126.1:0-16663 GCA_963923025.1 uncultured bacterium | reverse complement strand
GAACTTCCAGCGCTTGTGGGGTTCGTCCAGCCGTTCCCGCAGGCGTTCGCCCTGCTCAATTTCCGTGTCAGAAAACCGGCTGACGGCGGTAACCCCACCCGTCCGAAATTCGGTATGGTCCAGCTCATAGTTTGGCAAGGTCGATGGGCAGAGTTCTGCTGCCGTTGCTGGGGTGACGATGGCCCACCCCGTTAGCCCTATGAGTATTGATTGCAGGTGCGATCTCATCTTATTCCCCGGTTCTCCTACTCTCCAAACTGCCCGGTCGACCACACCGATTACATCTCAGACCACCTTTGGTGCATGTGACCCTGCTTTTGGGCACTGTGAGATCGACATTAGCCCCAAGCTGAATCAGCGTTTTTCCGTAGAGAAGGCGGCAGGGTTAGCAACAAGCCCGATTGATTTCAGACGGAAATGGGATCAAACCGGCTGTAGTTGTCACTGAGCAATAGACGACGCTATGAGATCACAGATGCGATCGCATTCCAGATTTACCCTCACTACCCGTAGTTTGACGGCCCTAGTGCTACTTTTTTTTGCCGGGTGTGGCAATGGCAGCGGCCCCATCGTGGGCAGAGGGTTCGAAGTCAAGCTGCTGGTTGGCAGTGCCCTGGGCCACTTTTGTGAAGATGCCGCCGAGCAGTTCAACGCGACGAATCCGACATTGGCGAGCGGTGAAGACTTCTACATGACCTGCGAATCGGCAGGCAGCGGCGATGTTGTAGAACAGGCTGTAACCCTGGCTCAGCAGTTTCAGCAGGGCACCCTCCAAGCCGACGCGCCCGAGTTTCCCACAATCCTCTCAGTAGATGGCGAAATCTACCAAAGCCAGCTGCTCTACCGTATGGAGCAGGTTTTTCCGGGGCAAAACTATGTTCCTCCGATTACCGACTCGCCCCTGCTGGCGAATAGCCCAATGGTGTTCATGGTGCCCGCAGACCTCGCTCCCGGTCTGCGCCAGGTGGACGACCTGTTTGCGCAACTGGTCACCGCCGAAACCCACAAAGACCTAGACCCCAACAGCCCGGCCCAGACCATTCACTACGTCCACACCGCGCCCACCCGCTCCAACTCGGGCTTGCAAACGTTGGTGTCTCAGTTTGCCTCTGTCTCGGGCAAACGACCGGAAGAACTAACCGAGGCCGACGTGCCGCAGTTTCAGGGTGAGGTACAGCAGATCCAAAACAAGATCACTCGCTACGGCAAATCCACCAGCTCCCTAGCCAAGGCTATGGTGCAAAATGGCCCGTTCTGGGCCTCCATCGGCTCTGTTTACGAGTCTTCAGTCATTGCCGCTAATGACGAAGCTGCCACTACTGGCGGTCAGCGCTACGAAGCAGTCTACCCGAGGTCCACCTTTACCTCGAACATGCGGGCGATTGTGCCCGATGCGCCCTGGGTCAGCGACCAAGAAAAAGAAGCCGCTGACCAGATTATTGAATACCTCCAGTCGGAACCCGCCCAGCAGATTGCGGTGAACTTGGGCCTGCGCCCTGGCAGCCCCGGTGTTGCTCTGGGGCCAAAGTTCTCTGAGCAGTACGGCGTAGACCCCAACGCCAGCTACGACTCCTACCGCCCGCCCGAGCCCGAGGTGGTCGAAGCCATGCTGAACGCGTGGCAGAGCGTTGCTAAGAAGCCGTCGCTGGTGGTGGTGGTGGTCGATTCCTCCGGGTCGATGGAGGGTAGCAAGCTACCTGCAGTACAGAACACGCTGAAGTCTTACATCGAAACGCTAGGACCGAACGACCAGATTGCGCTGATTGATTTTGATAGTGAGATTAGAGAGCCGGTCTTTGTGGATGGCACGTCGGAGGGGCGCGATCGCGGCCTTCAATTCATCAGCGGTCTCCAAGCCGAAGGCGGCACCCGTCTGTACGATTCGGCGTTAGCGGCCCGTAACTGGCTCGCGGAGAACCTGCGAGACGAGGCCATCAACGCGGTCCTAATCCTCACTGATGGCGAAGATTCCGAATCGAGCATTGGCCTAGAGCAGTTGGGGCAAGAACTGCAAAGCAGCGGCTTCAACTCCGACCAGCGAATTGCCTTCTTCACCGTGGGCTACGGTAACGAAGGGGACTTCAACGCAACGGCTTTAGAGGAGATTGCTGACCTCAACGGCGGCTATTATCGTAAGGGCGACCCGGCCACCATTTCGCAGCTAATGGCCGACCTACAGCTTGAGTTTTAGAGCGACTGGCATCTAGGAAAAGGCACCTATGAAAATTGCTAACCCACTGCACTATCCGCTGGCGGTTTTGGCAGGGGGCCTATTTATGATTGTGGCCGCCCGCATGGTGCGCCTACCGGCGATAGTGACAGTGCCGGGTGGGGTTGCGATCGCAACCGTCGGAGCCACCGTGCTCAAATCTCGTGAACCCGACACCATTGAACTTGACAACCCCGCCCTCTCCCGCGAACTGCAAAGCGTACGTCAACAGGCCGTTACCCTCGGCGACAAGGCTGAAACCCTCAAGTCCGAAGCCGGACAGCTCCTCACGGATACCCTCCAAGTCGATCTGCTCGGTACCGTCCAGTACGCCTGCGACAGAACCCAAGAACTCCCCCGTAAAATCGACCAACTCGCCCTGCGCATGCAGGGCAAAGACGCGCTTCTGTCTACTAAAGAACTTGACAACCAACTCCGCGATGTTCGAGCCAAAGTTAAAGCCAGCACCGGCCTTGCCCGCACCCAGTGGGAAAAGCTTGCCGAGAGCCTAGAGCGGAATATCGCCCTGGCCCAACAGGGTGAAGACACCCGCCAAGCCCAGCTGGCCAACCTGTCTACCCTGATTGCTGAATCTGGCGGCGTCTTGCAGCAGTTGCAGAACAAGTTGAGGACGGCGGATTTAAGCAGCGATACCGCAGCGGCGGAGCTGAGGGAGTTAGGGGAGGAGTTTAAGGGATTTCAGGAGAGTGCCGAGTTGTTGACAGCGTAGAGAGAACTAAACTATGTCCAAAACCACTAACATCGCTGTTTCCACCCTTATCGCCCTCGCCTCCCTCGGTGTAGCCTATGCTCCCCTCCCCGGCGTCAGTCAAACCCTCACCATCGTTAGCGGCAGCGAACTCCAAGAACCCCTCAGACTCCTCGAACAACGCTACGAACAACAAAACCCCAACATTCAAATCGAGTTAGAATTCCAAGGCTCCCAAGACATTGTCAACCGATACGTTGACGATAACAACGACTTCGACCCTACTATCCTCATTCCCGCTAACGGCCAGCTCCTCAACGAACTTGCTCAACGCTGGCAAACCCAATACGCTGACGACCCCTTTTACGACGCTCCCCAGCCCGTCGCTAAAACCATGCTTGTCGCCGTCGCCTGGCCCGAGCGTGCCCAGTCACTTTTTCCGAGTGGCGAGTTCCAGTGGCAGCGCCTCGAAGACGCCATGACTAAAAGCACCTGGGGCGACATTGGCGGCGACCCGAGCTGGGGCAGCTTCGACTTTGTCACCACCGACCCCACCCGCTCCAATAGTGGCCAGCTGACGCTGAGCTTGTGGACCCAGGCCGAAGCTGGTGGTGGTACCCTCAACCAAGGCGACTTTGGCAGTAGCGATGTCCAAGCTTTGTTTAGCCTGGTCAAACGCTCCGTCTACCAGCCCCCTCGCTCCACCGATACCCTCTTGCAAGAGTTCATCACCCGTGGCCCCAACGACGCCGATATTGCCACCGTCTACGAAAGCATCGCCCTCCACCGCTGGGACCAGGCCAGTACGACCCAGGATAAGCCTTACCAGATCCTGTATTTAGACCCTACAATTGAGACGGTTTCAACAGCAGCCATTGCCCGTCGCGACATCAGCAACGGTGAAGCCAAAGCCGCCCGCAACTTCATCGACTTCCTCACCGCCCCCGAACAGCAGGAGGTCTTTGTTCAGTTCGGATTCCGCCCCATCAGCGATTCAGTAGACCTGCAATCCGTCCCCGGTAGTCCCTGGAGCGAGAACATTCCCGGCGCTGAGGTAGACCCCACCGGGCGAGTGACCGAACCGCCTGAGCGCGTGATTGTCGAAGAAGTGATTCGCCAGTGGCAACGGGCAAATTAGCTTTATTATTTTCTCAAAAATAGAAGATGTACGTCACTCAAGCCCAGGGCACTTCTTCAGCTTCCCCCACATGTTGATGAATAAGGCGATTATGGTAGGTACCTTGGTAATCTAAAAGCCTCAAAAGAAGGAGTTCTAAAATCCAGACACTTACCTTCCAAGTATCTATCCTGACCTTAAGTTGATACTTTTTGAGTTTTTCGCGATTTTTTCTAGTGGGATGAACGATAGAGTTTCGGACTTGAACTATGGCATCGGGAATATCCGACCAGTTCTGCTCGTTCGCCTGCCTTTTCAGGTTGCTTAATGCGGATGGAATGTCTGTAGGAATGCTTGCCCAGCGAAGTAGAAGGCGAATACGGTCAGCGGCTGGCATCTTATTGTGAGCGTTCTGACTTATCCAATTAAAATTTTCGACTAATACAAAAGACGACAATAACTCAAATGCTGTTTGGGCAAGTGCTATCGAACCTTCAATGCTACCTATCTGATTTTTTGCTTCTACATACCAGTGAATAGCAACTCGGATTACTTCTCGCCAAGCCTCATCTAACCAAAACTCTAAAAACTTTCCAAAAGGTAACTCGATGTGATCAACATGGTGACCATCTGCCCAAGATGTTTCATTTTCAAAGGGGCTTATTCGAAGGCTATCCCAAACTTGCCATAATTGACTCTCATCAGAATCGAACCCAGTTAGAAACAAAGGACCGGTCCATCTACCCTCACAAAAGGAGAGATACCAGAATAAACCTTCAGCGACGACTTTTACTTCCTTTTCAGTGAAGCTTGTTCCTGTTTCTTTTTCTATTTTGCCAATATGCGTGATGTTGGAATGGGTATTCTCTATTAGAATTTCTTCGACCGCTTTTTTGTTTTCTACGGCATCGAGTGTGATTATCCAATCATTACCATGCAGAACAATACGGTCTCTCCCTTGTCTGCTCGTGTAACTTATTGGATGCCCAATAAAAAAACGCAGATTCGGCACCAGAAACCTAGCAGACTTGACAGGTGCGTCCCGCTCGATCATAACTCTAGATACGATCGTTCCTGATGCGCTCTCAAGACACTGACTACCATGACTACTATTACGTCTAGTCAAAAAAGCTCTATCAATAGTCGTACCATCACAAAGCCCTAAAGACAATTCTCCGGTAGAAATCTTGCTATATTCTTCGAGTTGAGGAGCATCAAATCGAATATATGGCTTTAACGACAAAACAAAACGCATCGTTACACTAGCTTGAGTACTGTAGTCTCCTTGATTAAGGCTAGCTAATCCTTCGTATAGAAGAATAGAATTATCTCTCTCCCTAATGCTCAAATGCGGTGTTACTGCTACTTTTTTATCCAAATCGTTTAAACACCTCAGTTGTATTATGTTCTTCCTAAAGTTCTAGAGAAAGTGCCATTTTTCACGACAGCCTCAAGATCTAAATTCTATCTGGATCTTCACCCAGTTCTCGTAACCGCGCTGCCAACAGCTCAGCTTTTTCTTCTGGCATCAGGTATCGCTTTCCCTGAGCATCAAACCAGCCCAGTAGTTCCTGTTCAATGCCGCCAACGACTCCCTGATATCGTCCAATCGCTAAGCTGATCTCCGGCATCCAAAAAGGCTCGCCCACCTGGTTCTGGTAGTCGTTATCTACCAGCTTATACACCTCTAATGGCTGGTGCTGATCCCGCTGCCAATAGTCAGGATTGTAAACAACGTAGTAGAGCACCCCAAGCTTACGATAGGTCTCAAATTTTTCAACATATTCTCCACCTGGCGTCCAAGACACAACTTCTAGCGCCAGCATCGGCACAACTTCATTCTCTTCCCAAATAACATAGCTGCGGCGAGGCTGACCATCTTTTCGACGGTCTACCCCTAGACTCAAAAAGCCATCTGGCACCACAGGCACCCGAGGATGAGCCCCAGTCGTGTGGTAAACACCCATATCAACCCCAAAAAACCAGTCCTGCCGCTGCGTCCAGATGAAGTTAAGCAAAAACAACAGAACGTTTGGAATCAGATTCTGGGACTCGTTATCCACTGGAATATCATCTGAGTCGGGTAGCTCAGTGCTGGGCGGCAAATAAGTTCTAAGGTCGAATTGAACCATCAGATAAGGATAGGGTGTGTGGCTCCTATTATAAACTCGCAACCTTGGACAGCCCTCTGCTACCCTTAATATCAACCCGTTGGCCTCGTTCTTCCTATGGTTGCTGCCTTACCTAAACCGCTCAGCCTATCCGAATGGCTTGTCGACCCACCGGATCGCACCGAATGGATCGACGGCAGGCTTGTAACGAAGGATGACATGACCGCAAAGCATGGACGTACCCAATCTCGACTATCCCGCTACTGGGGTAATTTTGTGCTGAATGCTGGCATTGGCGGCGAAGTCTACACTGAAACGCCTTGCCGCACTACCAATCGGGGCCGTCGTCCGGACGTTGCTTATCTTTCGCCCGAACTGCTCACCCAATACGGTGCCGATTTCGAAACGCTGCTCCAAGCCTTTCCGTTGATTGCCGAAATTATCTCCCCCACTGACTATTGGGAAAGCGCCATTGCCAAAGCGTCAGAATACCTTGCATCTGGCTGCTTAGAAGTTTGGTTCCTACTGCCCGAATCACGCTACATCTTTGTGCAAACCCAAGACGGCATTAGCGGCTTTACCGCTGGGCAGGTGGCCCGTACACAACACGTGCTAGCAGGCTTCGAAATTGCTGTGGATGAACTACTGGGCGATGGCCTGCCTTAGAGTAACGGCACGCCAGCTGCTTGAGCGGTTCGCATCCGGTCTACTGGTGACTAAAGGAGCTGCCGCTTGATGTTTTGTAGCGTGTTTTGTCCGGCGCGTTGGCGATCGCTGGGTGTTTTTGCAAACGTAACCTTGTAGCGGCTATCACCCCGAAAGTTGAGCTTATAATGGCGCCCCGTTTGGTCTAGCTCAAGGTTCATCTGAGTTAGCATTCGCCTTAGTTTGGCGTTCATGCCGTCGTAAGCCTTAAACCCTTTTTCGATGCCCGCTATCAGCTTGTCTCGATAAAATTTACTGTTGTTGCTGTCGAGCAGATCTTCAATCACGGTAGCCCGGCGGCTACCTTTGACTACCCCCCTCTTAGCCGTCTGGTTCAGCACGTCTAGCAGTATTGCCATCCGCTCTTGAGGGTAGAGGTCTTGCTCTGTCGTTTGTAGTAAAAGGCCGGTTTCGATTACCTGTATCTGTTCATCCTGAGCCGTTTGAACATCCTGTTTCAGTTGTCTAATCTCAGCTTCAAGCTCCGCAATCTGAACTCGGTACTGCTGAGCTTTGTTGTCGCTCAATACTTCTAACTCGTGGTAAAGACTACTCCAACTCTGCTCAGTATTCTGTAAGTGGGTGTCTAAGTCAGCCTTCTCCTTAACCAGGGCTTTCATCTGGTCGTTCAGGGCTGCAATGGTTTCTTGATGTTGAGTGTTGGCCTGTTCAAACTGTGTAGAGAATCGAGCCGTCTGTTGTTCGAGCTGCTGCGTCAGGATTTGGTTAGTAGACTGAAGGGTGCTAATTTCTTGCTGGTAGGCGTCGAGGGTGTGGGACGAATCTTCGGCTTTATCCTGCAAGTTTTCCAGGCGCTGGTTGAGCTGTGCGATCGCACTGACTTTTCCCTCGACCTGCCCGGTTAACTGCTCGATCTGTGCATCTTGCTGGGTCAGCTTTTTCTGCGCACTCAGGTACCGCTGCCGGTACCGCTGCCACTGACGGCAGACAAAGGCCAGTGAAACCGCTAGCGTAATGCAAACTGCAATCAGAACAGGCGTCATGGGCCAGTGACCTCCCTTGTTTAGGAGTCAGGCCAGCATCTGCACCTCACGACACTAGCCGTTTAGCCAAGCATAGCGCCTACCTCTAGATTCGCCCACACTTGCATCAACTTGCCGAAGGATAAGTAGATGGCCGTAAGTAAATCAGGACTCGTGTCATGCTGAGCTTGTCGGTACGCGAAGCCATGCCCGGAGGGCTTTAGCATCTCGGCGAAAGCGTCATACATCGAGAGATTCCTCGACTCCGCTCGGAATGACATGCCGTCAAACAATTAGGGCTACCTACTTACCTGTCAAGATAGTCCTTTGGTTAGGGTAAGGGTTAAGCGGAAAAGGGAAAGGAGGTTCTCTGGCAAGCCCCTTAGCGCATCGCTGTTCCTATGCCTTTACGGGCTGCTTTTCTAGCATCAGCTTGGAGCGCTTGAACAGCTCTGGAATCGCGACCGGATAGTTGCCCGTAAAGCAGGCCGAGCAAAACGTGTTCATGTCTTGCCCAGTAGCCTTGAGCATGCCCTCCCAGCTGAGGTAGGCAAGGGAGTCAACGTTGATCTGCTCAGCGATTTCTTCTACCGATTTGGTTGCACCGATGAGCTGGTCTTGATTGTCGGTATCAATGCCGTAAAAGCAGGGATGGGTCACAGGCGGTGACGAAATTCGCATATGCACCGCTGTTGCCCCGGCATCGCGCAGTGCTTTGACAATCTTGCGGCTGGTGGTGCCGCGCACAATTGAGTCGTCGACAATCAGTACGCGCTTGCCCTCTAGCACGTCCCGCAGGGGGTTAAGTTTGATGCGAATGCCCGCCTCGCGCATGGTTTGGGTGGGTTGAATGAAGGTACGACCCACGTAGCGGTTTTTAATTAGCCCTTCTGCGTAGGGAATGCCCGACTGCTTTGCGAACCCAATGGCTGCGGGAATGCCTGAATCGGGTACCGGCATAATCAAGTCCACGTCTGCTGGGGACTCGCGCGCCAACCACTCGCCAATGCGCTGGCGATAGCTGTACAGGCTCTCGCCGTTGACCTGACTGTCGGGACGAGAGAAATAGATCATCTCAAACACGCACAGGTGGCGGTCGGGCTCGGCCCATCGAACTGATCTCACGCCGCTTTCGTCAATCCAAACCAGTTCGCCGGGCTGAATTTCGCGGATGAAGTGGGCGTTGACAATATCTAGGGCACAGGTCTCAGAGGCTAGGACGTACTGACCCGGGCCATTGTTGGGGTCTTCGCTGCCGATGTAACCCAACACCAGCGGGCGAATGCCCTTAGGATCGCGGGTGCCCATAATGCCCTTTGGCGTACCGATGACCAGGCTAAAGGCTCCGGAGCAGCGCTTAAAGGCGCTGATGGCAGCGTCGGTCCAGTCCAGCCCATCGCTAACGGCTTCGGCTAGCGCGATCGCAATTAGCTCGGTATCGGTAGTCGTGATCATGTCGTGGTTACGGGCCAGTAACTCATCCCGTAGTGCGGCAGAATTGACCACATTGCCGTTATGGGCCAGGGCCAGCTCACCCAATCGCGTGTTGAGAATGGCAGGCTGAGCGTTAACCACCCGACTCGACCCGGTGGTGGAATAGCGGGTGTGGCCTACGGCCCACTGCCCTGTCAGCATTCGCAACTCTTCGTCGTCAAACACCTGCGACACCAGGCCCATGCCCTTTTGCGCGTGGATCTTGCCATTGTCAAAGGTGGCAATACCCGCAGACTCTTGCCCTCGGTGCTGCAAAGCATAGAGCCCAAAGTAGGTCAGCCGAGCAACATCATCTTCTGGTGAGTAAATGCCAAATACGCCGCAGGCCTCTTCGGGCTTATCTGGCCGCTCAGCGGGCGCGACCAAAGTTTCGTCAGGTGTCGCGACAGGGTGTGACGGCGAAGGCAGATCAAATTGAGGCATGGTGTTGGGTCAGTGTGCTTGGGTCAAGTGCCGATAGCAAAACAAAACAAAACCGCCGATGTCTTTAGGCATGTGCAGACACCAGCAGTCACGGAGTATTAATTGCCACCATAGAAGCAATTGGAGCAGGGCTCAATTGTCGGTGGGACGAACCTATTATCAAGTCATTCGCAGAGCGCTTAGCCAAATGTTTTGATGGCTGCTGTGGGCCATCAAATGGGGTTAGGCAGCAGGACAGAGCCCCACCTAACAGACGCGAAACAAACGGATGTGACGGAACTCCAGCCAAAACTTAACGGTTTCTTAACCACCCCAATCCTAACATTTGGGGGTCCCCACTCGTAGATGGGTGGTTAATCTCCATCCCTATTAAAACAACTTCTCAAGGGGAGCGAGTCCGTAATTTTACTCAGATAATCCCTGTTCAATAGCGGAGCCCCAGCGGTTTGTCAGGGTCGATACCGGCAGGTCCAGAAGCGCGGTCTCAGTAGTCGCAATGCTCAGAGTGTCGGTTTTACCGCTCACCTGACCCAGCGTTTGCCAGCTCTCAGGCAACGCTCGACCTAGAAAGGCTTCCCAGTCAGACTGGTGCTCTGGCGATACGGATACGACAATGCGGGCACCCCCCTCACCAAAGAGCTGCGTGTCCCAGCGCAGGCTTGCCGTCGAAACTTGAATCTGAGCGCCTAAACCGCCGCTAATACATGACTCTGCCAGGGCAACGGCCAGTCCCCCCTCACTACAGTCGTGGGCAGACCGAATCCAACCTTGACGAATGCCGTGGCGGCAGGCTGCCTGCACACGCTGCTCCAGTTCCACATCAATTCGGGGTGGCCGTCCGGCGACCTGTTGGTGAACCGCAGCCAGGTACTCGGACCCGCCTAGCGTCACCGTCCCGTCTCTGGTCTCGCCCAGGGGTAAACCCAGTAGATAAACCAGATCGCCTGACTGCTGCCAGCCCTGTCCGCAAACCTTTTCCAGGTCTTCAATCAGGCCCACCATGCCAACCACGGGGGTAGGGTAAATGGCTTGGGGGTTGCCGTCTGCATCCAGCGTCTCGTTGTAGAGCGAGACGTTACCGCCCGTTACTGGCGTTGAGAACTCCCGGCACCCGTCAGACAGGCCCCGGCAGGCTTCGGCCAGCTGCCAGTAGCCCACGGGCTTTTCAGGACTGCCAAAGTTGAGGTTGTCGGTTACTGCTAGAGGATCGGCCCCGACACAGCTCAGGTTGCGGGCCGCTTCGGCAACGGCGGCGAGTCCGCCCTGGTAGGGGTCGAGGTAGACATAGCGGGCGTTGCAGTCAGTGGTGATGGCAACGCCGGTATTAGCGGCATCGGGGTTCGCGTTGGGAATGGCTTCTTGCGATCGCAGCCTCACAATTGCTGCATCGGCCCCACCGGGCAGCATCACCGTATTGTTCTGCACCTGATGGTCGTACTGGCGGTAGACCCACCGCTTGGACGCGATGGTGGGCGTCCCCAGCAGCGTCAGCAGCACATCGTTCCAGCTTTGCCCGCCAATGCCCTCGGCAGAACAGGCCGGTAGCTCATCCTCTGACCAAGCCCAGGCTTTCTGCGCATACTCCGGTGGCGTCTCCATGACCTCGCGTCGGTAAATCGGCGTATTGTCCGACAGCGCTGTCGCGGGAATTTCTGCCGCCGTGCCGCCATCAAACAAAATCCGCACGATGGGCTCAGTGATGACCTGACCCGCTACCACCGCATGCAGCCCCCATCGCTCAAAAATCTCAATCAGCTCCTGCTCACGGCCCAACTCGCCCACAAACAGCATCCGTTCTTGGGACTCCGACAGCAGATATTCATAGGGCACCATCCCTGTTTCCCGTGCTGGAATCAGGTCCAGGTCTAGTTCAATGCCGACCCCGCCCTTGGCCGCCATCTCTGCGGTAGAGCAGGTAATGCCTGCTGCCCCCATGTCCTGGGCGGCCACTACCGCCCCGGTTTTGAATGCTTCCAGACAGGCTTCCATTAAGGACTTTTCTAAAAACGGGTCGCCCACCTGCACCGCTGGTCGGTCTGCTTCCGATTCTTCGCTTAGTTCCGCGCTGGCAAAGCTGGCCCCGCCCATGCCATCTCGTCCGGTGGTAGACCCTACATAGAGAACGGGGTTGCCGACACCAGATGCGCCTGACTTGACGATGTCGTCCGTCTCAATTAGCCCCAGCGCCATCGCGTTTACCAGGGGATTGCCCGCGTAGGCCGCATCAAAGGCCACCTCGCCGCCCACGGTGGGTACCCCAAAGCAGTTGCCGTAGTGGGCAATTCCTGCCACCACACCGCTGACAATTCTCCGAGTCCTGGGATCATCTAATGGCCCAAACCGTAGCGCGTTCAGCACCGCAATCGGTCTCGCGCCCATGGTGAAAATGTCTCGCAGAATGCCACCTACGCCCGTCGCCGCACCCTGGAATGGCTCTACCGCAGAGGGGTGATTGTGTGACTCAATCTTAAAGACCAGCCGCAGGCCGTTGCCCACATCCACCACGCCCGCATTCTCGCCAGGACCGACTAGAATGCGCGGCCCTTCTGTGGGGAACTGACTGAGCAGCGGTCGAGAGTTTTTGTAGCAGCAGTGCTCGGACCACATGACGCCGAACATGCCCAGCTCTGCCCGGTTAGGGTGGCGGCCTAGACGGCTGACAATTTCTTCGTACTCGCCAGGTTTGAGCCCTTCGGAGGCAATGTCTTCGGCGGTGCACTGAGGGGATGACGTAGACGGGGATGGGGAGGCAGCAACCATAGCGGGTAAGGCATCGGTGGGGACAGTCTCCGATTCTATAGCAATAGCAGGAAGGGGCTCGACCCTGAGTACAACTGATTTAACACAGGTGATGTGTAGGCAACCTGCAAAAGGTTGAGCTGGGTTGCGAGTCACGCAACGCTCTGGACTTGAGGGATAGCAGTGCTAGGCGGCTGAAGCGAAGTGCCCACAGCTATAATACGGGGCCGTACAACTCAAGGAAACGGAGCAATGACCAACGCAAGCTACTGGCGACAGAAGTGGGAAACTAACAACATTGCCTTTCATGAGCGTCAGGCCAACCCGGCGTTGGTCAACAACATTGGCAAGCTATCCTTGCCTCAGGGTGCGCGAGTATTTGTTCCCCTCTGTGGCAAAACGCTAGATATTCATTGGCTGCTGGCCCAAGGGTACCGCGTAGCAGGTGCAGAGCTGGTTGAAATTGCCATACAGCAGCTCTTTGATGAGCTGAATTTGGAACCCCTTGTCACAGACTTGGGAGAACTCAAACACTACAGCGCTGAGAAGATCGACATTTTTGTAGGCGATATCTTTCAGCTATCGGACCAAACGCTAGGTTCCGTAGATGCCGTGTACGATAGAGCCGCACTGGTGGCGCTGCCAAAGGAAGTGCGCGATCGCTACACGGCCCACCTCGTTCAAATTACTCACACCGCGCCTCAACTCCTGATCGCCTACACCTACGATCAAACGCAGATGTCTGGCCCACCTTTCTCTATCAGTGCAGAAGAGGTTCATCAACAGTACTGCGAGCACTACAGTCTGACTTTGGCCTCAAACCGGGAACTGCCCAATGGGCTCAAGGGCAAATGTGCGGCGCAAGAGAACGTATGGATTCTCGGTAGTTCAGATTAGCTACCGATGGAACCGCCGCTCTTGCCCAAAGGTCTCCTGATAGCCCCAGTAGATCGCTTCTAAAAACTCATCAGCGGGCACGTTGTCTCGCGGCAGCTGCTGTAGCTCAATGACGTCTTTAACCTGCTGGGCCAGCTTCATGCTGAGGTCTTGGCGGGCCTGCTTGGTCAGCGTACTGCGGCGCTGTAGGTATTCACGAATCACCGTAAAGTCATCGGGCAAAAAGTTCTCTAGCTTAGCCTGCTCAGCAATCTCGTCAAACAGTGCCTTTGACGCCGCCTGCACTTCAATATCCCCCTTGCCAGTGGGTCGCTCAGTCTGCACCACCAGCGTCCCCGCAAGCCAGTCGCCAATACGCTTTTCTTGCTGACCTAACAGAATGCAAAAGAAGCCAAGAAACAGAATGTCGTCTACCGGACGAATCAGCGATCGCAGCGTCGCTTGAAACAATCCTTCTGGCTGCCCGTTGTCACGAATGACGCGGATCTTGGCAAATCGCTTACCGGGAGTTTGCCCCTGCCACAGGGTTTCAAAGCCCAAAAAGTAGCCCCCGTACAGGGCAAAGTTAGCCAGCAGTAACAGCGCAAAAATCCATAGCTCAATATCGTCCGTGCCGCCGCCCACTGCTTCAGCCACAGCCGTAATGGGCGCTTGCAGAATTGTCGAAATCAACAGCAACAGAGACGACAGTAGCGACAGCGCGATGTAGTCCATCATCAGCGCTAGGGCTCTACCGCCTAAACCCGCCAGGGTAAACTCTAGCTCGACACTCTCAGGCGTCGTAATCTTGACGGTGTTAAACAGATTCATGCTGTGCCGCGATCTCCTAGCGTCAGGTCTAGACCCTCACGGCGGCTGCGCAAGTCGTAGTATAGTACCGCCTTGAGCGCCTGCCAAAAGGGAATGGCAATAACGCTGGCAACTAAAATAAGAACGAAGAAGCCAAGAAAAGCTAGCAGTACCACCAGTCCAGCTGTGGGGTCAGGATTTTCAGAAGCGAGTTCGCCAAAGAAGGGAATTGTGAGCAGGAAAGGCACCGCTGACAGGATGAACAGTGGCAGCATAATGAGGTAGGACAAAACCAGCACAGCCTGAACTCTAAAGGCGTTTCCTTTTGTCATCTGCCAGCTGCGACCAATCGATTCAACGGATTCCTGGTCTGTTTCTACGGCGATAAACAGGTCGTATAGCCAAAACCGCGCCTGGAACCAGAGCTGTACGGCAAAGGCGGCCAGCTGAACAACAATCTGAAGGAGGGCCCCCAACGCTGCGCCAAAGCTGCCCAAAAAACTGAGCGCCATGATGGGGAGCAGAGCGATGGTACTGACAATAGATGTGGCGATGCTGACGCCAAAACCAATTAAGCCAACTAGAATTGCAACGCCAAAGAAACTCCACAGCTTAGGTTCAACTGCTCTCAGCGCCTCGGGGGGCTGTTCTGGGTCGCGCAGCAGTTCTTTAAAGCCCAGCCGCCCAATCTGGCCCATGATCATTAGGCACCGCGCCCAGCCGTAGACGGGAACCAGGTACCAAAGAATCGCTTTGACGCTCAGCCCGGTGTAGGCTTTGAAGTTGGTGCGATATAGGCTAATGGCGGCACTGACGACGTTGCCGACGTTTAAGGGGCGAATGGGAGCGGTAGAAGTCATAGAAGCGCTCTATATCAAGATGCTGTGTAGAGTTACAAGTAAACTTGCTGATTTTCCGAGAAGCCACCCGCCGACATCTTAGGTTAGCCTTGGCCTAGTAAACCCAAAAAGTCATGAACGTTCAACGTTGGATCGCCCGTCGAGAGCCCAGCTGGCAGCAGCTGGATGCGCTGCTGCGACGGGCCGAAGGCCAGGGGGTGAAGTCGCTACAGATCGAAGAAGTTAAGTCGTTAGCCAGCCTGTATCGCTCGGTTTCGGCAGACCTAGCTCGGGCACGCACGCACCAGGTGGGTGATGCGCTCGTGAGGGATTTGCAGGCGCTGACTTCCCGTAGCTATGGGCAAATTTATCAGGGGTCGCGGCGGCAAAACTGGGCGGCGGTGATTGAGTTTTATCGGTATGGGTTTCCGGCTGCGGTGCGGCAGGCTTGGGTCTACATTGCGATCGCAACCCTCCTTTTCATTCTCAGTGGTCTAGTCGCCTGGTGGTATGCCTGGCAGGACCCGTCTTTTCTGTCGCTGGTGTTAGGACCGGGCTTTGTCGAAGAGGTCCGAGAATCCGAAGAGCTGTGGACCGTTTCTATCTTGGGCAACGAGCCCGTTGTGTCGAGTTCGCTGATGATCAACAACATTGGCGTAGCTGTGCGGGCCATCTTTGGCGGCATCGCCTTTTTTATTCCTTGGGTGCCCATCATCACGCCTCCTGGCGTTTTTACCGTTTACGTCATGGTGCTAAACGGCCTGATGATCGGTGCAGTGGCTGTCCTAGTCGCCCAAACCAACTTGGCCTATGACCTGTGGGCCTTTGTGTTTCCCCACGGATCTCTGGAGTTACCGGCGATCTTCATTGCCGGGGGGGCGGGTTTGTTACTCGCGCGCGGCATCCTATTACCGGGTAAATATAAGCGGGCGGCAGCGCTGCGAATTTACGGGACGCAGGCGGTGCGGCTTGTGTATGGCATTGTTCCTATGTTGGTGATTGCTGGGGTGATAGAGGCGTTTTTCTCTCCCAATCCTGCCATCCCCGGGGTGGTGAAGTATGTGACGGGTACAGCAATTTTTGCAGGGCTTGTCGCCTACTGCTTGCAACGGCCACGAGCAGTCGTTTAGTCCACTGGGCACCCTAGGTGCAGCCTAGACAGCGTTGGGAAAACGATACCGCGCTGCTGAAGTAGGCTACAGGTTGTTTTTATTGGCAGGCGATGGAAGGCTGGCAGTTGTTTGCGCTGTTTATTGGGCTGTTTGCGATCGCGGCAGGCGTTGGCGCGTATCTAGAGCAGCGGCGGTCGCAGGCGATTGAGGCCGTCGCCAATGATTGGGGCTTTAGTTTTCTGAAAAATGCCCAGCACGGCTTACCCCAAACGGTGATGCAGTTTCACCTGTTCAACAAAGGTCGCAATCGCCATTTCAAGAATTTAATTCAGGGACAGCAGGGGGACGTGTCGGTCTCAATGGCCGACTATACCTACGTGACCGGCAGCGGTAAGCACCGCACTACCCATCGGCAGACCATTGTTGTTGTTGAATCTTCCCATCTATCGCTTCCAAGCTTTCTCCTCACGCCAGAGAACATGTTCCACAAAATCGGTGGACTCTTTGGTTACGACGATATCGACTTTGATAGTCAC
>CAWUKV010000125.1:0-16675 GCA_963923025.1 uncultured bacterium | reverse complement strand
CGCTGCCGCTACTGGGGATGCTGCCTGCCTCGACGTCGCAGGAGGCGGAGGTGCAGGAGGATGGGCTGGCGCATGAGATTAGCCCGTTTCGGCGAGAGTTTGACAAGGTTGCGCCGTCGGATTTGATTGAGGATGCGTCGGTGTCGGTGGGAAATTTGGACACGGTGAAATGATGGTGGGCCGCGACGGGTTGAGATAGGTATTTGGGCGGGGAGGTAACCCACCCCGCGTTTTTTGGAATTGGACTTATATTTTTTGGCGGCACATGCAAACGATTGAATCGGCTTCGGCGGTACCCAATAATCAAATCTCTGGTAAGTCCTACGACATGGACGACTGGCGGAGTGGGTATCGGTCCCAGCCGCAGGAGTTTGACTACTGGATTGACGATATTGAGGGTGAAATTCCGGCGGACCTGACGGGGACGTATTTTCGCAACGGACCGGGACTGCTGGATATCAATGGCTACCCAGTGAAGCATCCCTTCGATGGGGATGGCATGGTGAGCGCGATCGCGTTTCAAAACGGCAAGGCCCACTACCGTAACCGCTTCATTCGCACCGAGGGCTATGTGGCGGAGCAAAAGGCGGGGAAGCCGCTGTATCGCGGCGTGTTTGGTACCCAGAAGCCAGGTGGACCGCTGGCCAATGCCTTTGACCTGAAGCTGAAGAACATTGCCAATACCAACATTCTGTACTGGGGTGACAAGCTGCTGGCCCTTTGGGAGGCGGCAGAGCCCCATGCGCTGGACCCCGGTTCGTTAGCAACGATGGGTCTAGATTACCTGGACGGTCTACTGAAAGAGGGCGACGCGTTCTCGGCGCATCCTCGCATTGACCCGGCAGGCGAGCGGACTAACGGCCAGCCCTGCTTGGTCAACTTTGCGGTAAAAACGGGCCTGTCCAGCACCATCACCATTTACGAACTTGACCCGAAAGGTCGGCTGGTTCACGAGCAAAAGCGTAGCGTCCCCGGCTTTGCCTTTTTGCACGACTTTGCGATTACGCCCAATTACTGCATCTTTTTCCAGAACCCGGTCAGCTTTAACCCATTCCCCTTCCTAGCCGGGATGAAGGGCGCGGCAGAATGCATCAAGCTCAACCCCAAGCAAGCCACCCAGGCGCTGCTGATTCCTCGTGATGGCACTAGCGACGTCAAAACCGTGGAGCTGCCCGCCTGCTTTGTCTTCCATCATGCCAACGCCTTTGAGCAGGACGGTAAGGTCATGGTCGATTCGGTCTGCTACCGCGATTTTCCATCGCTAGACGGCGGTGAGTACGCCGAGGTTGACTTTGACCACGTACCCGAGGGGCAGCTGTGGCGGTTCACGCTGGATTTGGATAGCTGTACCAGTGAGGCAGAAAAGCTCATTACCCGCTGCTGCGAATTTCCGGTACTGCACCCAGCCAAGGTAGGGCGTCCTCACCGCTACTTGTACATTGGTGCAGCCCACCACGGCACCGGCAATGCCCCCCTACAGGCGCTCATCAAGTACGACACCCAAACCCGCGAAGAACAGCTTTACAGCGTTGCCCCTCGCGGTTTTGCCGGAGAGCCCATTTTTGTCCCCCATCCTCAGGGGCAAACCGAGGATGAGGGCTGGGTACTGCTACAGACCTACAACGCAGCCACACGCAACTCCGAGGTGCATATTCTCAACGCCCAAGACCTAACGGTTCTGGCTATTCTGAAGCTGAAGCATCACGTGCCCTACGGATTACACGGCAGCTTTGTGAATCACTGCTTTGAAGCAGCATAGGAAAATCCACCTGTTCCACGGTTGGAGCAGGAGGTTGAATTAAGTGAATCTACGCGATTCTCAGGACTCCCGTAATCATTCGGAACACATCTTGACCGAATCCGTAGAAACTGAAGATGACCAAGGTGAACCTCAGACCCTGATTCATAGGATTTGTTACAGCCCATGGCTAATTTCTCTGCTCCAGTGATTCACTACCGTCTAACGCCAGATGGTGCTGGCCTCAAGTTAGACATTTGGGAACCCGCTTCTCAGACGGATCAACGCAAAGCCTCATTTCACTTCTACGTCAGCTACCAGCTCAGCAGCGCTGAAGAAGCGCAGCACATTCTTGACCAGTACCTGCTCGACAACGATGTCTGCGACGCCGTATGTCTAGAAGCGGGCTCGATTGCGGTACCGACACTGGCCTCTTCCCGGATGCAGACTTACGCGTAAACGAGAAAGGCAAAGGGCGCAAGGCAAAAGACAGTAGTTTACTCAGAACCTGATGCTTGAGTGAGCTGCTGTCTTTACGCTTTTGGGAGTTTTTCGCCGAGCTTTTTGCCTACTTTGGTCTTTAGCCGTTGCCATTGCAGATAAGCTTTGCGAGCCAGCGTCAGATCGGCGATGTCTGACGGGTGGGTTTGCCGGTAGTCAAAGAATTGGTTGACGTCTTCTAGGATGGTGCGCAATCGGGGCACGAGCTGAGGTTGACGGTAAGGGGCGAAAAAGTCTTCAGATAAGGTGTTGGGTTGCCAGTTTTGAAGTGCGATCGCAACTCGCTGCGCATCATACCCAGTGGCATAGCCTGCGATCTTCTGACAGTTCATCCCTGGATCTAAGTAGTCTGCTAGCGCATGGTTCACGCTGGAAAAAACTTGGCACCCAGAGGCTAGGGCCTCCATCGGCGGTAGGCCAAACCCTTCAGTCAGCTGATTCTGCGTCCAGTAGTCTACCGAATCGTACAGGTAGACCTTACTGCGGTTAAACAGGCCAATCAGATCATCCACAAATGTGTCGATGACCACCACGTTGTGGCGCTGCTGCAATGCAGGCACAAGCTGATTGAGCAAGTATCCCGACGACTTGCGGGCCTGCACCAGCACATCAATATCTCGAGGCTGCTGCCGGTTGGTCACTGCCGCATCTAAACAGTTGGGCCACCAGTAAATCAACGAATTAGGGCTGACGGCTCCCCAGTAGCCCATCGTGTTACGACTCACCGTCAGAATCGGGACACCGGACGGCACGCGAAACCCATATCCAGCACTATGAGCGTGGTAAATCACGGCATACTGACCCAGCCGTCGTAGCTGTTTGGCAACATCAAAGCCCCAGCTCACGACAAAAATACAGTCCGCCACATTTCCCTTCGCCAGCAGATCGTCTAGAAACGGCCGGTCATCTTCCCGCTGCCGATAGGTCACCGCCTCCGCTTCGCAGACCTGCTGCGCCAGCTCCAATGCTTTTAGCTCAGCAAACAGCCCCCCGCAATAAAACCGACGGGTCGTTCCAGGCAAGAGGAAATAGAGCTTTCGCAAGGGCCTTTGCAAGCGTGAATAGGGACAAGCGTAAGAACCGCCAACAGCGACAGCAATGTCGCCACTTCACTATCCCACTAGTCCTGTAACTTAGCGAGTCTCGCAGCTAGGCAACCTCTCAGTTCGCCACTAGCAGCCTCCTGAACAAGCGCCACAAAGCCCAACCCAAGAAATTCTGCTTGCTGCCTTTCGACTTCCGACTGCTGAATTTCGCCTTCTGCCTCCCCACCCTAAGCATCGTAGTCATACTGTGGATACGGCTCAACCGGGCGCGACCGACGCGGCGCAGGCGGCAAAAACTCTTGCTCGTAATAGCGATAGGAGGGGGGCGTCGGCATCTGCAAGGGATATACCACCGACATAGGACGTTCAGGCCTGCGGTTTGCTTGGGTTGCCATAAACACCATGCACAGCATCACCGCGCCGCCGCCCAGCACTAGCACGAGAACCACGCCGCCACCCACCCATAGCAGCGTGGTTTGCAGCCCCTCATCCCGACGGGTTTGTACCAGCTGGTCGTTGCGAAGGGACAAGGTATCGACCGAACGCTGGTACTCGCTCATTTGTGAGAGTACTGCCCGTGACTCTTCTTGTTGCTGCCGCAGCTGATTTTCGAGGTTGCGGGCAATCACCTCCTGCTGGGCCAGCTGCGACTCTAGCTTCGAGACCAGGTCACGCTGTTCGTCCAACTCCTGGCGTAGGTCGTCCTGCCATTCAGGCTCCGGCTCGGGGACGGCTGGGACTGGCACCGTCGGCACTGGCTCTACCGGCTCCGGTATTACTGCCGTCTGGGTATTGCCAAAGCCAACTTTTGCAACCAGCAGTACCAGTACGGCCACACCCGTGGTCGCACAGCCCGCAACATAGGCAGTCGTGTCGCTCACCCTGACCTCCTCCCAGCCGCCTGCATCATCGTCCAGCAGGGGCAGGGGCGACAATACATGAGGGGGTGGGAATAGTCCGATACAGCGCTTCGGCTAAACAAAACGGTTGACAACGCTAGCACTACGGCAACAGGTCGTACACATCCTACTGTACGAATACACTTCTCGACTCCGAAATTGGTCAGAATCGTGGGTGGGCCAGTGGAGGCCATCCCCCCTTAGCAACCCAACGATTAGCTGAATACCCAAACATCGGCCAGAATGCCGATGGCTTCGTTGACAATCATCCTGCCCATCCACTGAAAAAAAACGCTCACATCCCGGTGAAGGAAAGGATTTCTGCCGATCGGACTAGGTCAATGGGGGAGGGGTAAACCCCATCCTGCTACAGCCTTAATGTTCTAACTTCCACCCATGAAATCCGCCCCCAGGGCCAAATACAGCTCTGGTACAGCTTCGCTAGGAACCGTCTGCCTCTGGCTGCAACACCGTTCGTAAGGCCTCTTGCCAGCCCGCCGCCGTCAAGGGAAAGCGACGACTCAGCGTCGTCAGTGGGATGTCTGCCCCCGACATCTCCGAGACTGGAACCATGGCAATGGCAGTATCAACGGCAGATAGCCAAGCCTGGTCTTCAGGCCAGCGACCGATGCCCAGAATTGCCTGAGATTGGCCATCGTCACCGGAGGGGTAGCGCGATCGCGCCTGCGCAATCGCGGCCGACACGCTCACCCCCTCTGCCAACAGGTAAGACACCCGCTCTCGGTAAACCACACTGAATCCAAGCGTTGCCGCCGCTTTAGTCAAAACGTTTTTCTCTACAGCTTTGGGCGTAATAAATGGCTCGCTGGACTCACGGGCTTTTGCTCGCTGCGCGGCTACTGAGGAAAGTCCCGTGAATTTTTGCAGACGGTCGATGGTCATGTCGCCATAGCCCAACAGGGAGTGGTGTAGCTCGTTAGCCAACACGCGCAGTCCGGCCCTAGCTTGGACGTACGCGCCTGCCAGGGCAACCACCCAGTAGCCGTCCGACAAATCGGCATCATCGTCAGGCAGGAGCTTGAATTGCTCAGATCCTTGGGGCAAGTACAGCACACTCCCCCCTTCGGCAATAAAGGGGACGGCGCAGCCTACAGCTGTGTTAAAAGCCATAACTTCGGCCCCGGATCGCTGCGTCACCCACATCACCGTACGGTGAGCAGCAACCTGACGAATGACCGGCAGCACAGCTGCTTGCATTTCAGGCTGTAGCAGATCGTCTAGGGCCAAAAAAGCAATCGATGACGTCATACTCAACCCCGCTGAAAGGACGGTGGACGCGACTGATAAATTAAGCTAGCATGGCTCTGCCCTAAGCGGCAGATGTGTCGCTTGCGTAAGAATAGGCAACTGGGAGAGGTGGCAGAGTGGTCGATTGCGCTCGACTTGAAATCGAGTGTGCCGCGAGGTACCGTGGGTTCGAATCCCACCCTCTCCGTAGGGCTAGCTCAAGCTAGAACTAGCTCAGAATAGGATTAGCTCAACCCTTTAGCTCACTTAAGCTTTGCGTCAAAACCTGTCTTAGGGGACGATAGGAGCTGCTGCACTTGCCCAGAAGTCTGCCATCAGGTCTTCGATGGTTACCAGCAGACAATTAAAACCCAACACTGTCCTCTTTTGCCACTGCCGTGAAGCTACTGGTTTACCACACGCCTGAAGAAACCCCGACCGATACAATGCCTGATTGCGCGATCGCGATCGACGTGTTGCGTGCCACAACAACTATGGCAGCAGCTTTTGCGGCAGGGGCAGCCGCCATTGAAGTATTTAGCGATATTGATGCCCTGCTGACCGCTAGCGACAAGTATCCGGCTGAGCAGCGCCTCCGGGCAGGAGAACGGGGCGGCCAACAGCTAGAGGGCTTTGACCTGGGCAACTCTCCCCTCGACCATTCGCCCAATCGCACCCAAGGGCGACGACTGTTCATGAGTACGACCAATGGCACCCGCTGTTTGCAGCGCATTCAACAGGTGCCCACAGTGATGACAGCGGCCCTGACCACCCGCCAGGCCACGGTCAACGTCCTTCTCGACAAACAACCCGAAACGGTTTGGCTAGTGGGATCTGGCTGGGAAGGCACCTACTCGCTAGAAGATACGGTCTGTGCTGGCGCGATCGCCGATCAGCTGTTCACCAAGTTGGGATGTTCTTTAACAGACCTGGCTGGAAACGACTCGTTGGTTGCTGCTATCAGCCTCTATCGCCAGTGGCAGAACGATCTATTGGGGCTGATGCACACGGCCAGTCATGGCCAGCGGCTGCTGCGCCTCAAAAACACTGAAGATTTAGACTACTGTGCTCAGCTAGACGTCCTGGACATCGTGCCCATCCAGGCATCCCCAGGGGTGCTGGTGCAGGGTGACTAGGTAAAGCATCAGGTGAGGGTCACCGGCTGTCCAGCTTCAGCAGAGCGGTGCAGGGCATCCGCCACCGTCAGCGCCGTCAGGCTATGGGCTAGCGGTGGCCATAGGGGCGTCCCTAGCATTAGGTGATCAATGACCTGCTGCGTGTCCTGTAGAAACAGACCTCGACGCGGCTGGACGGGTATAGCCTGCTGCACCTGGGTTGGCTCGGCAGGGGGCAGCTGCGCGCCGATTCTTGGCCGGGCCGGATGCCAATAGCCCTGGTCCCCCTCAAATAGCAGCTGACCTTCAGTCCCCCAAAGCTCTAGGCAACGCGTTTTAGGCCAGTCTCGCTCGCCCTTACCGTAGATCAGCTCAGCGGTAACGCCACAGGCAAACTGTAGCGTTGCCTCACAGAGGCACGCGCGGTAATAGGGCGCTACACCCCAGTCAAACTGCGTCTGACAGATTACTGAGGTTACTGACCCAAACAAATCAACCATACGACTGACCCGAGACAGCGCTGATACCAGCGGAAAACCACCTAAGTCCAACCGATAGCTCCACTTTTTGGGAGCTGGATGCTGTGGGGCCAGCGTGGTATACCGCGCTGTTTGGGGCTGCCCTAACTGAGCGAGATGGCCCTTCGCAGCCTGGTGTAGCCCCCCCAGCAGTTCGATATGCTCCACGTGCAGCAGCAGCTGACGCTCGGTTGCCAGCTGCGCCAAGGCGTTAGCCTGGGCCAGATTAAGCGATAGCGGATACTCCACTACCACATGCCGTCCAGACACTAGCGCGGCCTCAACAACATCACCGTGACGGGCACTAATGGTTGTCACAAAAACCAGATCGATGTCCTGTGCTAGCAAATGCTGCCAGCGGGAGAATACCTGGGCACCGTAGGGCTGAGCGATCGCCGCCGCCCGCGCTGGTTCCCCTGCCACAGCCACTAGACAAGCTTGTAATGGCTTACTTCCTGTCGAGCCTGCCGAGCCCAATGCCGCTGCTCGCTTTTGGGCGGCATAGCCTGTTCCAACAATACCAACACGAAGCGTCATAGGGAGCCAGGGATGAGCTTAGAGAATAGGGTCACAGACCCATGTAGTGCGAACTCACAAACAACAGATTAGAAGGGATAAAAGCAACAGGTTTAAGGGTACGTCACTTACATCTAAGTTTTACTGGCATTGATAGCGACGAAGGGCGTTTTAGGGCTCTGCCGGTGTTGATTGAAACTGAGTCAATGCTGTTCGATAAACATCGCCTTGGTGCATAAGCGTTTTTAATAAACTAGGCAATAATCGATAACCAAACATCGCCTAGAAGCTGTTGATATTACCGAATCATCTACCAATAAGTTGATTTTTGTCTATTCAGGGCTTTAGTTACTTCAATATATTTTCGAACCTATAAGCAAAAGTACGTCTAACTGCTTTTTTCCATTACGAATACCGTTGGGCTAGACCGCTGGAAACCTGGCCTAGCTTGCAATTTTTCTCGTAGTATCAGGGATGGAGCTGATCTTTGAAGGATGTGTCTGCGGTTCAGTGGGTCATCAGTGAATAGCGGATATCCCACTCGAAGCCAGCCGCCGATACTGCTTCGGAATCATTTATTTCATCAACAGAGAGGAAACCAGCATGGCAAGCTTTAAGGTGACTTTGGTCAACGAAGCCGAAGGTCTAAACACCACTATTGACGTTGCAGAAGACGAGTACATTCTGGACGCTGCAGAAGAGCAAGGCATCGACCTGCCCTACTCCTGCCGTGCCGGTGCTTGCTCCACCTGCGCTGGCAAAATCACTGCCGGTACTGTCGACCAGTCTGATCAGTCCTTCCTGGACGACGACCAGATCGAGGGCGGCTACGTTCTAACTTGCGTGGCTTACCCCACGTCTGACTGCACTATCCTGACTCATCAGGAAGAAGAGCTGTACTAAGGCGCTAGCTCAGTACTGAGCTAACCCCAGCTTGACTTTGAATCTGATCCAAAAAGGCGGCTCCAGTGGAGCCGCCTTTTTGATGGGCATGCGCCCATAAGATGGGCAGATAGATAGTCGGGGCAAGTCCGACAAGGTTCAGCTAGGAAGCACTGCCCACCAATGTTTTGTCCGTACGTTCTGCTTTGACGGGTGCGGTCAGTGCTTCCTCTAGCGGTGCCCGCCCCAGTCGCTCTTCTAAGATAGCCATGACCTCTCGACCAAAGTCGTTAGGGTTTCGCTGCCAGGCTTGCAAACAGACCTCGCCAAAGAACGAGCCCAAGGGCTCCGGGTTCCAAAGGAGTTTCTTCGCTACCCAGGGAAGGTGTATTGCCAAGGGGTCGTAGCCCTTCTTGAGAATGTTGTTCTCAAACGCGTAGTCTTCTAGATGGGTGTGGGGCTGTAGCCCAATAAAGAAAATAGCGGGCTCTACCTTGTCGGCCCCGAAAATAGCTTCCAGTTCGCGGTGGTAGGCAATCGTCTGACGAATGGTCTCAGGGCGCTCGTCAATGACGTTAAAGGAGTAGTTGACCGATACCGTATCTTCAAATCCAGCGGCTTTTAGATCGCGGCAGTTTTGCAGGACCGTGCGCAGGTTGTAGCCCATGCGCATTTTGCGAACCAGCTCTTGGGAGCCGCTAGTGATGCCAATTTCGAAGTAGTTCATCCCTGTGCGCACCATCAGGTCACACAGTTCCGGCGTCAGGTTATCTGCGCGAATGTACGCGGCCCAGTGGATGTCTGTCATCCCTGAATCGACGATCTTCTGCAATAGCTCAACGGCATCGTCAATAAACTTGCGGGCTGGGATGAATTGGGCATCGGTGAACCAGAAGTTACGGATCCCCCGCTCGTAGAGCTGGCGCATTTCTTTAACCACTTCGTCCGCCGGGTTGATGCGCACCTGCTTGCCTTCGACCACGGTGTAAACGCAATAGCAGCAGTTGTGCGGGCAGCCTCGCTTAGTTTGCACACCCACGTAGAAGTCGCTTTCTTGCAGGTAGTAGTCGAACTCGGGCCAGATTTGCTCGATGTAGTCGTAGTTGCAGGCCGACTTTTCTACAGGCGTTGGCCATTCATGGATCATGCGATCGCGGGGGGTAGTTTCTCCCACCACGTAGCAGCGCTCCCTCCCAAAGTCTTGCCCCTGCAAGAGCTTTTCAAGTAGCACTTCACCTTCGCCCACCGACACGATGGTGCCGTCCGGCAGCATGTCCCCCACCTGCTCGTAGAAGACGCTGACAGCACCACCGCCAACCACCATTTGCACATCGGGCGAGTAGCGACGAGCGCGATTGAGCCCTCGCTTGATCAGGCTGGTGTTCTGCCTTAGCTCTCCCCAGTAGGTTGTTGCCATGCGGAGCCCACCTAGCGCCCCCCGCATGCGCACCAGCGGATTGGGCGAGTAGTAAAACTCAAAGGCATTTTGTAGCGGATTGCCACCCCGCCCACCAACGGGCGCGTAAATCTGAATGTCGCGCCAGGAGTACACCAGTACCGTGGGCTGAAACTCGTCAATACAGCGGTCTAAGGCCCGTGAAAAATCCAGCGGTGGCACCGTACCCAGATCGAAGATACGCTGTTCAACCTCACCCAGCACCTTATGGACATGGTCTGCCAGATAGACAACGCCAATGGGAAAGATAGGATTGCACGGCAGACGAACGTAGAGGACTTTTTGCACCATAGGACTTATAGGGGATCGGGCCACTCAGCCAGCAGTTGCTCTCAGGTTGGTTATATATCTTTACGATAACACCGCTTTCCCAGACCGTGATGATCCCAGCAGCCTGGTATTGCCATGGTGCTGCCATGCAATAGGACACCCGGCAAGGCATCAAAACCTAGCCCGTGTAGATATCGAATAGATATCAAAAAGTATCAATGACTACAGCGTCGTCACGAATTTCCGAGGCTATTTCTAAAGGCAGATTAGTCTTCTCGCTAACGCTTTTAGATTGTGAAGTTATTGGGATCGATAGGCGGTCTTTCAATACAGTTGGTTATCTTTTATTAAGTAATGCACGAGTATCCGACGCTCAAACCGCCCTTGGTAACCGCCTTTACAGTTGTTTGGGATCGGTGAGTGTTACGCTTGAGGCAAAATTTTAGTAGGCAGATTATCCTCATTTTCATTATGGCTCAAGTCCTTGATCCCCTGCCGCAAGACGGTTCTGAAGACGTTCTTTGCTGTTACGTAAATGCCAGCAGCAAGATTCAGGTAGCCAGAATTACAAACATCCCCAACTGGTACTTTGAGCGGGTCGTGTTTCCAGGACAGCGGCTAATTTTTCATGCGCTAGTAACTGCTCAGCTAGAAATTCACACAGGAATGATGGCCAGTTCTATCCTCTCAGATACCATCCCGTGCGAGCGGCTGATGGTGGAAGCGCCTGTTGTCAATGAGGTGGTTAACGAGGCAGCCTCTAACACTACAACGTCTAACGCTACAGATGGCGACGTGAACAGCGTGGTTGTGGCGGCATCGGCGGACTAACTTACAGCTTTCGCACAGCGCGCTAGCACCAGCACTTCAGCCTATACTGCTTACTCTGCCCTCCGTGTCGTGACACGGAGGGCACTTTAATGCATGCTGGGAGGCGTAATTGGACAGCACGGCAGCGGCCCTGATCTAGCAGCCGCCAGCTACCTTAGGACAAGGCTGCGACGCTATAGGGTTTTGCACCAAGCGGGATCGCCATACTCGGTGCCCTAACCGGTATGGCGCTAGCGATATAGCAACCTGCACAAAGCTTGGGCTGTTCCCGGACGCTCAAGCAACATGACCGACGCTATACAGAGTCCGAATCCCGCTGTTCCCTCCTGGACTGAATCCGATGGATCTACCTTCTTTTTTATGGCTGTGGCGCATTGCCGCCTGGTCCATGGGCCTATCGATCACCTGTTTTGGACTACTGGCCCTGACGGGAGGCGGGCTGTGGTCCGGTCGCGTACATGAGAACCGACCTACTTGGCTGCGATCGCTGCACTACATCCTCGGGGGAACGCTGGTCCTCCTGGTCCTGGTACTGCTGAGCATTGGCATTGTAGGAACGCTGGGCGAGTACGGTCGACTGGGGCATTCCTGGCATTTGCCAGCGGGCTTAAGCGTCGTTGCCCTAGTCATCACCTCAGCTTGGAGCGCGACTCAGATTCATCCCCAGCGGCCTTGGGCCCGCCCACTCCATCTGGGCCTTAACGGCACACTGTTTTTGGCATTGGCTTGGGTCAGCTACACCGGCTGGAGCGTTGTCCAAAAGTATTTACCCTGAGGCGAGATCGGCCTATGGCCCAGCTACAGCCACAGAGGCGGGCCTAAATTGTTCGATGCAGCCGCCATCACCGACGGCTATAGTCTAGGTAGCCACCGCTTACTCAGTATTCCTGTGTCTACTCCTGCCCTTGATGCGTCTCCACTAGCTGCCGACACGGTCGAGCGTTTTCGCATTTCGCCCTTGATCCGACTAACGCTGCTGAGCTTTTACTTGGCCCTGGTCTTGCCTCTACCTGTACTGGCAAAGGTTACCGGCGCGCCCGTTCCAGGGTGGCTGTTAATGGTCGGCATTGTGCTGGGCGGTTTAGCACTCTACGGCGGACTGAGCGAACAGGTGCAGGTGGACGAGCAGGGCATTCAAGTGCAGTATCCCCGCTGGCTGCTGATGCGGAAAGGCTGGTCGCTATCCTGGGCAGACATTACCGCGCTAAAGCCAAGATCTACCGGACAAGGGGGGCTGGTGTATTACTTCCTGACGGAGGCCGCAGATCGGGCCTACTTGCTACCGATGCGGGTGGTCGGCTTTGCTCGATTGGTCGATGTTGTGCAGCAGAAAACAGACATTGATACCCGCGACGTACGCCCCCTGGCCCAGCCCTGGATGTACCTCATTCTGCTGGGACTCACCGGTCTACTGCTATTGGTAGACGGCTGGACGCTGTGGATGGCGACCCATGCTGAGCCAGGTAGCCTGCCGGGGCTGGGCTAGAATCATGTCGCTATCTACAGCGGACGCAGCGCTGGCGTTTGATCAGGTTTCGCTACAGGCCCCGGTAGGGCAAGCCTACATCTTGTCAGACCTGACTTTTACGGTTACCAACGGTGCTTTTGTGGGACTGGTTGGCCCCTCGGGCGCAGGCAAAACCTCATTACTGCGACTGACCAATCGCTTGGTCGATCCCAGCAGTGGTGCAATCTGCTGGCAGGGAAAACCCGTTAGCACGCAGCCGGTTGTCCCCTACCGACAGCAGGTGACGCTGGTGATGCAGGACAGCAAACTTCTGGGCATGACTGTTGCCGAAAACCTGCAATACCCCAACCAGCTGCGGGGGCAGTCTATCAACCAGGCCCAGCAAACGGCAAAGCAATGGATGGAGCGGCTCAAGATTCCGCAAAGCTGGCTCAACAAAACCGCCGTTGAGCTTTCTGTGGGGCAGCGCCAGCGGGTTGCGATCGCGCGTGCACTAGTGGCCAATCCCCGCCTGCTGCTGCTGGATGAACCGACAGCAGCCCAGGACATTGGCTATGCCGAGACGCTGCTAGCACAGCTGACGCAGCTAACAAAAGAGACGAAGCTGACTGTTCTCATGACCAATCATCAGCTAGAGCTGGTCCGTGCCGTTGCCACCCAAGTTATCTACTTAGAAGCTGGACAACTACAAGGGAACTGGCCCGCTGAGCAGGTGAGTTGGTCGGACCTGAGACAGTCGATAGTCAAGGCCAATCAGCAGGCCCAAGACGATTGGGAACTGTAGGGCAGGACGTCTTGACTAGGAAGGTATTGACTGGGGGGTTACCGAGCGATCGCGGCACTGGCTTCGGACATGGCGGCAACGGGAGACAGGGCCTGAGCCCCATCGACGTTGAGCCGGTATCCGACATTTCGCACCGTTTGAATCACGCTAGGCTGACGTGGATCGGCCTCAATTTTCTTGCGCAGCGACAGAATGTGCGTGTCAACCGTACGGGGGTTATCAATCGCATCGGGCCACGCTCGCCGCAGCAAGTCGGCACGGCTCAGCGGTGTACCTTCTGCCTGAGCCAAAACATAGAGCAGGCTAAACTCCTGTGGCGTTAGGTCAATGTAGGCCTGCTTGTACCGTACCCGACGCTGCACCAAGTCAATGTTGAGATCGCCATAGGCTAGGGACGCGGGCGCAGCCATTTGACGATTGCGACGGGTCAGCGCCTCAACCCGTGCTAAAAACTCCTGCATGCCAAAGGGCTTCTTCAAATAGTCATCTGCGCCTGCTCGTAGGCCAGCTACCACATCAGACTCAGTCGAGCGGGCAGACAAAATCATCAACAAGGGCCGCCCTCGACGCTGCAGCCACTGGCACAGCTCTAATCCGTCCCCATCGGCTAGGTCAATTTCGGTGATCACCAGATCGGGCTGGGCCGTGCCAAACGACTCTTTTGCACGCGCCACGTCAGCCGACTGATACACCTGATACCCAGCCTGCTGAAGGTGCCAGCTTAGGAGCGCGCGTAAGTGCGGATTTCCTTCGACAATTTGAATGCAAACAGCGCCCACAGCGGCAAAGTCACCTATTTGGGGTTTATAAAGATTGATAGCAGACTAACAAAACTACCGCGGATGTTTTGTAGTTGCGGCTACGCAGACTGCGTGAATCGAGTTCCCTCACCGTCGAGATTTTACTAAAAAGTCATGAATGAATAATGCATCTCCTCGGGCCAAACTGATAAACTATGGTTATCACGCAGACGCCAAGATTCATGACGTGAGCGGGTTAGGTAGGATTACTTAATATTCCTTACTAAGGCTTTATAAACATCAATCGAAGAAAAGGCAGAGCCCTACCGCCGGGTAGCTCTCCGTTCTGGTCGCCGTTGCCCAGCCGATGTTGTCCAGCCGATGTTGCCTAGCCGATGTTGTCCATGGGTTTCTCCAAAGCCCAAAATGGCATAGGTCCTTGGCTAGGGATGTCTGAATTATAGGGTGTCTGAGTTATAGGATGTCTGAATCATGGAGCTTGCGTAGCTCCACTTTGCACAGACTATTCATGCAAATTCATGCAAAATATCTGTGCAAAGCATTTGTGCAACCACTGCCGTTTAAGAAGCCGTTTAAGCGTTAGCGCATCAGCCTACACACTGTTGCAAGAGCTAACCAGCCCAAGGGTAAGTACCACCGCCTACCGGTATCACTACAGTTAAGGGATGTTCGAGGAAAACACAGCTATGTTGCAAGATGCCAAGTCCGTTCGGTTTTACCAGCAGCTAACCGATGCGCTGGTGGACTATTGGCATAAGGGTTATCGGATGGATGACCTACGGCTATATATTGACGGCTATATGGCTTGCCTACGTAAGGCTGAAGTATTGGAACCCTTTCTGATGCACCGAATGGAAGAGGAAGTTAATCGCTTCTTGTACGACACCTCAAACTTTGAAATGCCGCTGCCCCAACCTGAACCTAAACCTAACTATCGCCGCTGGTAGTTGGCCCGTAGAGGGTACTCAGCGGTAGGTGTCTTCGGACTAATCAGCTACACAACAAAAGCGGAATGCGTGTTATGGCATCCCGCTTTTGTTGTATAAGTACCCGTCATCCCACTCGCGGGACATCCCCATGGATCCATGCCCTAAACCGAGTCTAGAGCTAAAGTCTTCCCCAACGGAAGCACTCCAGTTCTAGACATGGCCAAGGTTTAGACCATCAAACACTCAGAGACGGTCGTCACGATGCCAAAGCGACTTCAACCATTTCCTGTAGCTGGCCATTCTGGTATAGCTCAATCATGATGTCCGAGCCCCCGACAAATTCACCGTTGACATAGACCTGAGGAATCGTCGGCCAGTTGGAATACTCTTTAATCCCCTGGCGAATGTCGTAATCCGCTAGTACGTCAGCGGTCTCAAACGGAACACCCAACGTATTGAGAATCTGCACAACATTGTTAGAGAAGCCGCATTGGGGCATCAGCTTGGTGCCCTTCATGAAGACCATGATTTTATTGCTATTAACAAGGCTATCGATTTTTTCTTTGACTTCTGGCGTCATGGCAGTCATCCATCACAAATTAAGAACCTTTCGATTTTAGCGCTCCCCTATTGGATGACTCAAACGCCTGAGAAAAGACAGATTACAGCCTAATACTGATGCATTATTGCTAGCGGAGCAGCGGTTGCCGAGCCTCCGAGCACTAAGCCTGCTCAGCCTGCCACTGTTCTGGCGTATAGGTTTTTAGCGATAGCGCATGCAGATCGCCCGAGCCCATCACGGTCTGGACGCTTTTATAAACGAGCTGATGCTGCTTAACCCGATTGAGGTCAACAAAGGCATCGGCAACCACCGTTGCCTGGTAGTGGTCCTGGGTGCCCGTCAGATCTTGCACAGTCACCTGGGCATCGGGCAAAGTCTGCTGAATAAGCTGTTTGAGCTGATCAGGCGCGATCATAGCGTTGGTTTCGGGTTAGACGACAAGTATCGCCAACAGTCTAGCCTGTTTTGCAGCGCGACTCGCTGGCTGAGTGGGGCAACCTACCCCCACCGCTACGGCCTGCACCTATCGCCTATTCTTCAGCAGGGGCCGACTCAGACGGATAGGGCAGTTCGACAAACCCAATTTCAAACAGCTGCTGGTAGGCCTGCTGCCCCAGGTCTCGGGTGGGGTTCTGGCTTTGCAAAATTTGAACCAGCAGCGGCACAGCCAGTTCAGGTCGATCTTGAGCGCGGTGAACCAGCGCCTGCTGATAAGTAGCCGCATCCCGCAGCTGAGCGGCCTCTAAGGCCAAGGCGCGCGCCTCATCAGCAACCCGGTTATCGACAACGTTGAACACCGACACCAGCGTTTGGTAGTAGCCCGACAGCTGGTTGAGCTGTTCGCGAGCAGTTTGAAGATTTTCCGCGGCCTCCTCGTAGTTTTGGTTGGCAAAGTTCTGATCTGCTGTCTCGATCAGGCTAGCGCTAGCGGCGATGCCAATGGGGCTGTCAGACTGGCCCAACGGACGCAGAGCAGCTGAACTGTCTGTGTCACTGATCGGACTCCGATAGGCGCGAGTCACAAACCCTAGCTCAAACAGCTGCTGGTAGGCCCGCTGCCCCAAATCTCGGGTGGGTCCCTGGCTTTGGATGATTTCGATCAGCAGCGGTACGGCTAGCGTGGGCGTACTCTGGGCCCGGTAAACCAGCGC
>CAWUKV010000124.1:0-16738 GCA_963923025.1 uncultured bacterium | reverse complement strand
ATTGACCGCCGAAGTTAGAGGTTATTCAGGTGCCGAAGTATCCGTGATTTTGCAATGACCTGGCGGAATATTTTCGAACGTCCTGGCAGACTTCCTGTCAGCTTTACAAATCATGAGAAACAGAGCCACCCATAGGCTCAAACAAACGGCTTTAAAGACTGCTGTGGCTCGCAATAGAAACAGGCTGAGAGATGCCGTACTGCTTCAGGCACTGATAGCTGGTGAGACGTTGCGGTCTGACCTGGAGATAGCTCATCCGTCCCATTAGCAATGGGGGACACAACCTGCCTGGGCACAGCGGATCCGGTAGACCGACCGTTGCGCCGTAATGTAGAGGCCACGATAGTCGTCATCGCCCCAGGCGCAGTTGCTCGGCTGCACCGGTAAGATGATTCGTCCGAGCAGTTTTCCATCAGGGTTCCAGACCCAAACACCGCCTGGCCCGGTGCAAAATACATTGCCTAATGGATCTATCTTCATACCGTCAGGTACGCCAGCCGTATCGACTGCCATAGAGCAAAAGACCTGGCCGCCAGTAAGGGTACCGTCAGACTGCACATTAAACTGTCGAACGTGACGTCTTTGTGACGAATCATCAATGTACAGACGACTGCCATCAGGAGAAAATGCCAGTCCGTTAGGGCAGTCAAAGTCTGTCGCAACTAAGGTAAGCGTCCCATCTGTCGAGATCCGATATACCCCTTGCAGAGATTGTTCTTGCTGATGGGGCTCGATGCCGTAGGGGGGGTCTGTAAAGTAAATGGCACCATCTTGAGCCACAACAACATCGTTAGGGCTGTTCAGCCGTTTCCCCTCAAACGTGTCGGCTAGTACCGTGATGGCCCCATCTGGTTCAGTGCGCGTCACCCGTCGGTTACCTTGCTCACAGGCAATGAGCCGCCCATCATAGTCAAGCGTTAGGCCGTTAGCATGTCCGCTGGGTGACCGAAAAATAGAAACCTCTCTTGCTGGCTCACCATCCCTTTGACGAGTGAGTTGGTAGATCTTACTCGCTGGAATGTCGCTGAACAGCAAACGATCTTCGACCCAAATTGGCCCTTCTGTGAACTGAAACCCTGTGGCAACGCGCTCAATCCGGCTGGAAAATAGCTCACGAAACCCCGGTGAACAGGGTACCAATCGAGGATATGACGAGAGCTGTTTGATTCGTTTTCGGGTCGCATTTTTGACTGCACCCAAAACCGTTCGTAGATGAGGCATAAGTGAGATTGTTATTTCAAGATGCGATTGCTGTTCTAAAAACACCGTGTTTAGAAATTAGACTCAGGCGGATGCTCTGCAACACGAGAGTTATAGAGCGATAGCCCACCGTCAATCTTGAGTACGGTACCCGTCGTGTGATACGAGAACGAATCTGCCGCTAGGTAAACAGCAGCTCGACCGATATAGGCTGGACTGATGGAGCTTTGCCACAGCGGCGTGTAGGGGTGGTCAAAGGTGCCACCATCAGTATCTTCTGCCACCCAGCCTGGGGCAATACCGTTAACCCGAATACCATGCCCAGCTAGATCAACCGCCAATTCTTCAATCACCATGCCGAGGGCGGCCTTGGAGGCGCTGTAGCTGGGCCAGCGGCTAACCGTAAACTGATGGATTGAGGAGGTAAAAATGATCGAACCTCTAGTGCCGTGTTCAGTCATGTTCTCAACAATCTGCTGTGTGAGATAGACCGGGCCTAATACGTTGGTGTTAAAAGCCTGTTGCCATTGAGTGAGCGTAGACCGCTGTAGGCCTATCGTGTCAGTCTGGATGCCAACGTTGTTGACGAGAACATCAATTGCAATATTTTTGGCTTTAAGTGTTTGGCACAGCGAACTCACGCTATCTGAGTTTGAAATATCGGCAACGTAGCTTTGAACCGTCACAGGAAATTTCTGTAGTGCGGTTTTGATACGTTCGCACGCCAGAGCATCGATGTCGACTAAGAACAGATTGGCACCTTGTTGAGCCATCTCAATCGCGATCGCCTGCCCAATATTTTTCCCAACGCCGACAATTAGAACATTTTTCTTAGCTAGCAGCTGATTGTCGACGACGATCTTTATGGGAGAAGATTCCTGAGAAGACGCTTGAGGCGATGAGCTGAAGCTTTGATTGCCAGAAATATATCGCTTTAACCAGTGAGATGTTTTACTGGCAGCGCGACTAAAAATAGTTCGCCTAGCGTCGTTATCGGTCATCTGGCTTCGCGCGTTTCATGAAACACTTCTCTATTCATACCCAGTGAGAGCTTTTAGCCGTCAACGAGCTACAGCCTTGGTCACTTTGCTTGAGCCGCCTAGTGTGGCTATCCCCCCTTAGCACACAACGCTCCATGACTCGCAATCCGGCTCAACCTTTTCGCGGATTGCTAAACCCCTGCCACGTCCAGAACTGGAGTTTTTCCAGGGGGAAAGCCATAGATTTTCAGGCTATACGCGGTTCGGAACTACAGTTTTCAGGCTGGACGTGGTTGATAACTTCAGTCATTGTTCTGTAGTGCGGCTAACGTTCGATAGGCACTGAGTTTACGCGAGTTCAGGTGCCGCAGCGTTCTAAATAGTCGCTGTCGCTTAAATGCGCTGGTATACGTCTCTGACTGCACTCCCCAGAGGGATTGATCAAACGAGAGCGTCTGTGGCTTTTGCCATCGGCGTTTCACAAACCGAATTAGGGTCGTTAGACTCAGACTGTGAAGCACGTCACGGTTAATGGTTTCGCCGTCGAGCTGGCATCGAAACAGTAGTGCTAGGTGTAGGGCTTGAGTTTGGTCTGCGGGAGACAGTGTTTGCTGGAGTGCCTGTACGCCTTTTACTGCTGGGCCTGTGGGGTTTTGCTCAGCCAAAATAGTCCATAGGGCCAGTAGCGGAACTGATAGCCCGACCTGTTGGGCGCGTTTGGCCAGGTCGGTAACCGACCAGTCTTCAGACTTTGACCACCAAGCCTGTAGGTCACAGAGGTCTTTAACGCTGCTAGCCGGGGCAAAGTCGTCACGGACGGAGTGATGCGTTGCTAGTAACACTGCATCGACCGGATTGGCAACGGTGACAGCCTGACCCAGAAGATGGCCTTGAACAGCTTGCTCAATCAGTGACGGGACAGAGAACTGGCTGCCTGCGATAGCTTTGAGCCCCCAGTGCAGGTCAATTTCGAAGCCTGAGCGATCTTTGAAGATCAAAAACAGATTGTCTTGACGGGTGCGGTGGTCTAAATAGTCTAGATAGTTGGTCAAGTCGCCCGAGACAACTGGGCAAAACCCCAGCGACTGGAGGGTGTCGCAGGTGGCCTGAAGCGCTTCGGGGGCAATTAGCAGGTCTAGGTCTCCGACCATGCGATCGCTAGGCTTGGCGTACAGCGATGCCATGACCCCGATACCCTTAAACGCGATGGCGGGTATGTCATCAGCGGCCAGCCGTGTCAGAACTTGAGCGCTACGGTGCGCTGCCGTATTGGACTTGATCGAAATGATGCGGCAGAGCCCTGAGATCTCTTTGCGGGTGGCCTCGGGTAGCTCCAGGGATAATTCTTGAATGCGCTGCCAAAACTGAGGGGTAACGCGCCACTCAAAGGAGAGCTTTAGGGCATCACTCCATTGACCGGCCTTGGAGAGGCTAGCGGCGGCAGCTTGCGCTGTGGCAGTATCGCCCAACAGCAGCTGGGCGAGGGGGCGATACAGGTGGGTCATGTCAGCCTGGGTCACGTTAGCTGCCTCCAAAACGATAAATTCTTTGACGACTTTGCCTGAGCAGATGCAGCGGTACCTGCCACGGCTGAGAGAGCCCCCATCGCTGTTGTAAGAACCTAAGGAATCCGACGACCGGTGCAGACTGCAATCGCTTGTACTGGCACCACAGCAGGGGCAGACTGCCGTAGGGGGAGGGGCCGCTATAGGTTTGAAACTCGGCCCGTTCAAAGCGGCTGGCAGGACAGTGTTGGAGTTGCTGTAGGGTGTTTGCCAGAGGCTGCTGCAGGTCTTCGCTAACCTCAATTAGGACCGTGAGCGCTTGTCGTAGGGCGTAGGTCAGCTGACAGGCTTCGGCCTGCTCGATTAGGTGCTGTTTGTTGATGTGGTGGGCCAGCGTAGCGGCATCGGCTAGCCAAAAGAAGGACGGGACATCATGCCAGCGCGTTGCTCGAACACAGCTCAGCAGAAACTGATCCGTCTCGTCTAAAATCAGCGTCTGGGTCTGGCCGATGGTTACGGTTTTGGCCCGCTGCCAAAGGGCTGTTTCGATAGGCCGGAAAGCTGGTAAGGGATGCCAGTGTAGGGTCAGGTTTGCCCCGTTGGTGTGGCGCAGCCCGACTGCATGTTGCTGCGATCGCAATACTGCCGCAGCCTTATTCTGCATGGGTACCCAGCCTAGGCGCTGTAACTCAGACAGTGCCGTAGGCAAATCGTGTCCCTGAATGAGCACGCTATTATCGTCCGTTCGGCAAATGCCTAAGTCGGCATTAGGACGGCTGATTGTAGCAGCGCCCCACAGTAAGCAGGTTGAAATATCTTGGTCGCCTAAGGCTGAAATAACCGTATCGAGCTGACGCCGATTGATCTGATTGCGTGACCAAACGTGGCGGTATACCCCCTTCAGCCGCGCCATCATCGGGTCTGAAATACCCTTACTCTCTAGCTGACGATACAGGCGTGGCAGTAGCTGATAGGACCCCTCGCCCAGGTGATCGAGGTCGATCTGCTGTTTCCACGCTTGCCAAGCTGCGATCGCGCCGTCATCTGACAGCGTAACTGCCTGAAGTAGCCGCATCTGTAGCGGGTCGGGCCGCCAGCTTTGGGAATGGGAGGAAGACACCTTAACCATCGGCGGTGCCTGCGGGTTGCGCGGTACGACGCCGATCTAGTGCAGCTTTGACAATGTGTAAGTAGTCACTAGCAGCAGCCCGCTGGGTACGGCCCATGTTGGTATCGTGTAGCCGTCGCTCCATCACCACATCCGACAGCATCGCCATCGGCAGTTTTAATTCGGTGGCCTTGGCATGCCAGCTGACAAACTCACCAACTCGCCACTGAGTTTCAAACAGACCCACCTGATCAAACACGGCTCGACGCGCCAGCAGGGTACCGACGTGATACCCGGGCATAATCTCAGCCGGTAGCCGTACCGCCTGGGCTGCATCTGGGCTGACAAACTGGCGGACGTGACCAAATACCATCGTCAGGCTGGGGTCACTTTCGAAGGCCGCAAGCTGTTGTTCTAACTTGTTGGGGCACCAGCGATCATCGGAGTCAACAAAGGCCAGTAGCTCTCCTTGAGCCAGGGTAATGCCGGTGTTACGGGCGGCAGCAGCACCTCCGTTGGGCTGCCAATGGTAGTGGATGTTGTCGCTCAGATGTTGGATCTGATCGGCCACCGTTTCCGTTGAACCGTCGTCAACCACAACAATCTCGGTAGCGGCTACGGTTTGTTGCAGGACGCTAGTAATCGCTTCCTCTAGATACTGGGGACGGTTGAAGACTGGAATAATAACGCTGACAGAGGGCGTCTGATCAGGGTCAGACCTCTCAAAATTAGACATAGCACTTCTAGGACTGTGGCGTAGGGTCAAGGATGGCAGGCTGCTGCCCGTCTTTTTGAAAAATCTTGCCGTCTTCTCCTAAGTAGCTCAAACGAGACAGGTCGGCAGTGTTGCCTTGGGCCTTACGTCTTTGAATCGACCGGTGCAAGACCTGCATGAACGCTTTGATGTTTTCTTGGCGGTCGTGGGTGAGATTGGTCTCGTGCTTGCGATAGAGCAGGGTCACGGTTTCTATCACCGCCATCGGCACCTGTAGCTCTCGTGCTTTGGTAAACCAATCGACATCTTCGCTGTGAATTTGATTAGCATCAAACCGCCCGACCTGATCAAACACGCGACGGCGAAATAGCGCACTACCTAGGTTGAAGCTAACAACGGGCGGATGGCGGGGCTGAAAGGTGGCTTGCCCGTCTGCATCCTCGGTCAGCTGTAGCATTTGCACATAGCCGTTGACAATCTCTAGCTGGGGCTGCGCGATAAACGCTGCCATCTGTCGTTGAAACTTGTCGCAGGGCCACTGATCGTCTACGTCTAGAAAGGCGACGTAATCGCCCTTAGCAACTGACAGTCCATGGTTACGAGCCGCAGCAGGGCCCTGATTTTCTTGGTAGAGGTACCGTACACGGTCGCCATAGGCTGCGACAGTCTGTTGCGTCTCGTCGGTAGACCCATCATCCACCACGACGATGTCTATAGGGGTGTAGTTCTGCGCGTCGATGGTTGCGATCGCGTCGGCGACAAACCTGGCACCGTTGTAGACCGGTACGATCACACTAATGAGCGGATTCGCTGAAGTAGGATTAACCATGACTGTGCCTCTCAACCACATCAGCAATGACAGATGGAATCTGTCTCAAATCTGTACCTAGATCGAGCCAGTAACAGGGCAAGGCCTTGACCAATGCCGCCATTTCTTGGAAAGCGTTAGAGCTGCCACCCGGAAGCTGAAACAGCGTACTTGGTGCCAGGGCCAGCAGCGCCGCTGCGCCAGAGGCCGCTTGCACGGTTGTTTCTGCCTTGCCGGTAACTCTTGGCAGCAAGATCACCCGTACCGGCAAGCTAGGCACCAGTTTTTCAGGAAAATGCAGATGCAGTAGTAGGTAAGGCTTCTCGTCAGGCTTACGATCAATGTTATGGATGAGCGGCTGCAGTTCGGGTAGCAGGGTGTTGTCGGGCTTGAGTTTGGCAGAGCTGTACAGACTATAGGCTAGTGGCTCGTCTTGCACTGACAGCAGACAATAATCGTCACTGACGTAGGTCAAGGGTGAATTGAGGCAAGACAACGCTGTGGTTGACTTGCCGGAGCCGCCCTTCCCCACCAGCATCGCCCCATCGGCCTGAGTCCCGACTACGGCAGCATGGATATACTTGAGCTGGCGACTGCCCAGCCACCAGTGCAGCAAAATTCTCAGTGGTGCCGCCGTTTCCCAAAACGGAATGTTATCAACGTCACGCACCCAAAAAATGGCTTCGTTCTGTTCGACGTTGAGAAAGCTCAGGGCTTCAACGAACAGTTTGATGACAATTGCACCGCGATCGCGACTGTAACCCCCGCCCACCCCATGGGACCCATAGGCATAGGGATCGTCCTGCCAGGGTGGGGATGGGATGGGAACCCCTGTAGACACCGTATCCCACAGATGAACAGTAAAGTCCGGCGTGCCTGTTGGAGGGGTCGCCAAGTGTGCGATCGCGGGCGTCATCTTGGGGATGAGTTTGGCGCTGCCAAACCGCAGGCGCAGCCGAAATCCCCCAATTAAATAGTCCTGAACCTTTGCCTCTATAGGCGCGTCTGCGGGTGAGGTAGGCAGGGCAGTTTGAGCCGCTGCTTCGAATGCACTCTTAAGCTGTTGATAAAATTCGAGCGCCTCGGCATCATCTCTCTGTGACGTTGGGAACTCAGGGTTCTTGAGGGTAGCAATCATGTAGCGACTCCTTAACCCACAGTGGCGGTAGCCGGTTGCTGATTAGGCCAACCGCTTTCGTCTACATCATGGATGGGATCTAGAGCCAGCAAGTCTTGCATGTCTGCATACTTGTAAAGCACGGGTGTTTCGAAGGAGCCTGTTGCTGTAACCACAGGTACAGCTTCTGACGGAGAGTCTTCGGTGACAACAATTAGTGACTCCTGAAAAAGCTGTTGAATCAGGTTCACAATGCTATCTGCGTCTGCGTCAGACAAGCCTGGACAAGCAGCTGCAAAAGCTGTCGAAACTTGCATAATGCTATACCCTGCCGCGACCTGCTCCCAAATCACAGACCCAACTGGGTTGAGGTTGTAGTAGAGACCCTTGTATAAATTGATAATGACAGACTCACCATCAATGGTTTCACTAACAACGTCCGGTGCATTGACTCGGAAGCAGGTGTTCTTATCCATCAATCAATCCTTGTAAGTAAATAATACGTTTGCTGATAGCAGCTATCTAACGAGCTATGGCCCAATGCCGCTACTACAGCCTCTTTCATGAAATCTACAGGTCGCTCTACGGGAAGGTATAACGCCTCAAAACAAGTTCATTCAGTAGGCTCTACCGGGTAAGTACTCGTTGAGAGACATCGGGAAACTTCGCAAGGTAACGTGGCTAGCACCAAACGCCTGATGTCTTTCTTAAAAACACGTTGTGGACAGATAGTTCTGGACAGACAGTTTAAAGCTATAGAGACCACTCTGCAGCTATCAGTTTTCCCTGCGGGAAATAAGTAATAACAGACAGGATGTCAAACTGTCCGTGTTTCAGAATTGGCTACGAGATTCATTTGCAACATACCCAGATTTATACGTAGACGCTTGTAAAAGTTCCCGACCAGTCCAGAAGTCTTTAAACTAACTTTAACCTTGGTGTAATGGCGTAAAGTCTGTCTGAAGAATTCAAGAATGGACTATTTATGCATCAGAATTGAGTAGCAGAAATGCTCAAATATTATCTAACTTAAAAGTATAGGTTGTATATTTACACAATTCATGCTTCGTGAATACAAACTTTTTTAGTAGTAAATCATTAAAAACGTTGAAGTTGATAGAGAAAATAGAAATCCCAAAGAGCGCGGCCTTTTTACTATTTCAGAGCCTAACCTCATAGCTGCTACCAGAAAGATCAAGAACTGAGCCTAAGTCAAGTGTTCACGTAATTCCTATTGAGATGACAGTACAAGACCTTATTGCTCAGACAAATGTACAGCTCTACAACCAGTTGAGGCATCAAGACTATAGTTTGGATGACATTTCGTATGTTCACCAAGCCTACGAACTTGCTAAAACGCTATACTCTGGACGTCATATCGCCAATGGCAAGCCATTTATCTGCCATTTTGTAGGTGTCGCCAGTATCGTAGCCCACTTGGGCCTGTCCAGTGATTGGGTTGTCGTGGGCCTACTACACAATATTTATGGGAACGGTGACTTTGGAGATGGTCTTAGCTGGGAAGTTACTCCTCACAGACGCTCGATTGTTACGAAGGTAGTAGGAGAGTCAGCAAACGACTTAATACTACGATTCAACAAACACTTTCGTATTGTTAAAGATAACAACCATCAGCGAGTAGAACCAGAACTCAATACCTATGGCCCAACGGATAGAGCCCTGGTTCTACTCGACTTAGCCGACCTTCTAGAAAAGATTACTGATTTGAGCGAACTATACTCGAAAGACCACTACTGGGTTACCGATATAGTCTTTCAATCAGGAGACGACTTAGTCAAAATTGCTCAATGTTTGGGTTCTCAGAAGCTAGCTGATTGGTTATCATCTGCATTTGAACAGGTCGTTCAGGCTAAGCCCGAATTCCCATCAGCACTACAGACACTGAACAAAAATAATAATAAGCACGATGACTTGATTATGCCGCTCTCCTGTCATTACAGTCGGCGGCTGAAGCTTTTCCAATTTTTCCAAAAGACGTCAAGACACACTCGAAAAATTGTTCGGTCACGTTTAATCACTCGTTAAGTCAGTCGTATTTCGTCAGGGCAGCCGTATTCCAGCTGATTAAGTACTTTATTTGCACGAGATCATTATATATTTCAGAAAGAATAAAGGCGGAAATATTCGGCACGTATGTAAACTCACTCAGCACCTTTGCACTTCAGGACAGGTGAATAAGTTTTACTGATTGCAGTGCTATTTTGAAGCCTTTGGTATACAGTTCTAGCGGGGTTTGGAATCAGGTGTTTCTCTGCCCCCGGCCCTGTGCAGATCGCAAGACTGCACAGGGTTAATCATATTCGAAAACATTTGCATGATAAACAGGCTCATCAAGCCTAAAAGTGCCATGTCCGACGCCCTGCCAGAACTGATTGCCTTTGACTTTGATGGGGTCATCTGCGATGGCCTAGTGGAATATTTTCAGACGTCCTGGCGAGCCTACTGTCAGCTTTACAGTCCGCCCGAGACGGAGCCGCCAGTAGGCTTGGCTGAGCGGTTCTACAAACTGAGGCCTGTGATAGAAACGGGCTGGGAAATGCCAGTACTGCTGCAGGCGCTAATCGCAGGTGAGACCGACGAGGCCATTATTGCGGGCTGGCCTGAGATGGCGCATCCCTACTTAAACGAAGCGGGTCTGACATCAGCGCAAACGGTAAAAGCAGTTGATGGAATGCGGGATGAATGGATTAGTAATCGTCTAGAGGATTGGCTCGATTTGCATCGGTTTTATCCCAACATGTTGGCAGTGTTGGAGTCAGCCATGAGCCTGACGACGACCTATATTGTCAGCACGAAAGAAGGTCGGTTTATTCGTCAGCTGCTAGAAAAAAATGACGTCCACCTGCCGAGAGATCGCATCATTGGCAAAGAGATCAAACAGCCGAAGTACGAAACGCTACGTCAGCTAATGGCGAAGCACAAAACGCTATCCGTTTGGTTCATCGAAGACCGGCTCAAGGCATTGGATGCGGTAAAACAACAGCCCGATTTGGCTGATGTGAGGTTATTTCTTGCCGACTGGGGTTACAACCTAGAAGCAGACCGAGAAAAGGCTAAACAAGACGATCGCATTGATCTGCTATCGTTGGGACAATTAGTGCAAATGTTCGAGTAGATCTAAGAGATCTGCTTGACTGTAGCGCTCTGACTCTTCCACAGACTTAGTCATGTTGGACCTCGCCAAACTCGCCCGGCAGATGCAGGGCATCAGCGATCATCTGGCCCACGAAGCGGAAATGGGCAAACAGCGGGTAGAAACAGCAACGCGGCTGCTTCAGCAGGCGGCAGCACATCAGGGCGAACTGGTGGAGAAGCTGCGACAACATCAGCCCCAGTTGGGGTTCACGGCAGCGGAGCCGGTAGAAAGTTTAGACACCAGGGTTGCGATCGCGCCCGCCCCAGAGGCCCACACTGTCCTCGCCACCGACGGTTCTCAAATCAACCCCAGCCACCACGAAATTGCCTACTGCTACCTATTAAATGTGGGCCGCGTCATTCTGCACTACGGTCAAAGCCGCTTCCCCCTGCTCGATAGCCTGCCCGAAGTGGTGTATCGCCCCGAAGACCTCTATGCCTCCCGTCGCTGGGGCATCAGCACCGAAGAATGGATGGGGCACCGACGCACCGTTGCCGAGTCCGTCGTCCTGGCCGAGCTAGCCACCGCCATCGAAAATGCACACGATACCCGTAGGTTGGCGTTAAGCGGAGCAAAACCCACCCCCCTGGTCCAGTCGGTTAGCCAACCCAAGCCCCAGTCCCAAAAGCAGCGTCATACAGCTAAGGAGACCCCACAGCTCACGCTCCTCCGGCCTCCGGCCCCTACCCTCGCCCTTACCGACGGCTCCCTGATCTACTGGTTCCTTGACGACCTACCTGCCGCCGCCCGCGACGAAATTCTCTCCCCCATCCTCACCGCCTGGGACCGCCTCCGCGCGGCTAAAGTCCCCCTCGTTGGTTACCTCAGCGCCTCCCGCAGTGGCGAAGCGCTCAACTTCCTTCGGCTCGAAAGCTGCCCTTTTACCAACCCCGATTGCAAAACCCACTGCGAGGGGCAAACCGACGGTGCCCCCTGCCAAATCTTCGCGCCCTTACGAGACGTTACCCTCTGGGCCTCACTGCTAGAACCGGGTCAGCGTGGACCCATATTCAAAAGCTCTGTTGGCATTCTTGATCTATACGACGACCATCAGGTGTACTTCTGCCATGTCAACGTTGGGTCAGAAATCGCCCGTGTGGAGTTTCCTGAGTGGGTAGTGGACGATGCTGAGTTACTGAACCAGGCGCTGAGCCTGGTGCTGATGCAGGTGAACAAAGGCTACGGCTATCCGGTGGCACTGGCTGAAGCCCACAACCAGGCGGTGGTGCGCGGGGGCGATCGCACTCGGTTTTTTGCCCTGCTAGAGCAGCAGATGATCAAAGCCGGTCTGCAAAATGTGGGGACATCTTATAAAGAGGCGCGGAAGCGAGGGAGTATCGCCTAGTCGATCTTTTCTGGGCGATCTCCTCTGGGGAACGCTTCTGGGGGATCGCGTTCCAGCACTCAGCTCGACCCTGCTGTAAACTTATGTTAAGCACACCCATTTACAGCAGCTATGACTCGCAAAGGCTTACTCGGCATCCTATTTAGCGTTCTCATCACAGGGTTGACCCTGCTCGGCTCCCCTGCACCCGCTCAAGCTTTGGGTGGTCCGCAGCCACCCATCGGTGAAGCCGCACCAGCTTTTACGCTGCCAACAAATACGGGGGATGGCGAGATTGCCCTGAGTGATTACCTGGGTCAGTGGGTGGTGCTGTATTTCTACCCCAAAGATTTCACCCCCGGCTGCACCTTAGAGGCTCAGCGATTCCAGCAGGATTTGCCAAAGTACATCGACCGCAACACCCAGGTTCTAGGCGTCAGCGCCGATGACGTCGATGTCCATGCCGAGTTCTGCGATTCTGAAGGGCTCAAGTTCCCCTTACTGGCTGACACCGATGGCTCCGTTAGTAAGGCCTACGGCTCTTGGATGTCGCCCATGTCTCTGCGTCACACCTACCTGATTGATCCCGACGGGGTCATGCAAGAACGCTTCCTCGGCGTACGTCCCGTTGTTCACAGCAAAGAAGTGCTGGCCCGCCTGGATGAGTTGCAAGCTAGCAGCTAACCCGGCCCTACGCCCTTCAGTAGAGGCACCAACTTCCTCAATTCCCACCTATCAGTCTCCCCACCCTTTCTTATTTGGAACGGTAGAATGGGGAAACGCATTAACTTTTTAGCGGCTGACTTCTTCATGTTTGCACTGGCTATTATCTCTGTCCTGGCGCTGTTGATCTTCATTCACGAGCTGGGGCATTTCCTCGCCGCTCGTCTCCAGGGCATTCACGCCAACAAGTTCGCCATTGGCTTTGGTCCCATTTTGTGGAGCTACCAGGGCAAGCAGACGGAGTATTCGCTACGGGCCATCCCGCTAGGCGGGTTTGTGGGCTTTCCTGACGGAGAGCCCGAAAGCGGCTTTCCCAAGAGCGACCCAGACCTGCTGCGCAATCGCCCAGTTTTAGACCGAGCCATTGTGATCAGCGCTGGAGTAATTGCCAATCTGGTGTTTGCCTATCTGGTCTTTGTGCTTCAGTTTGCCTGGACGGGCATGCCCGACATCGCCGATGGAGTCCTGATTCCGCAGGTGTCAGAGACGGTCGTCGGTGAGCCCTCACCTGCGGCCAAGGCGGGCTTGCAGCCCGGAGATGTGATTTTAGAGGCAAACGGTCAGCCCTTAGTCCCGGCAGAAAATACGCCGGAGGCGGGCAACGAGCTGGTGCAGTCATTACAGGCCATCATCAGTGAGAGCCCTCAAGCGCCGGTCGAGCTACGCATCCAGCGAGGTGAGACAGAAACGCTAGATGTAACTGTGACGCCAGCCTTCGACCCTGACAGTCGGCGGGCGCTCATCGGTGTGACCTTGAGCCCTAACGGTGCAGAGACAACCCGTCGTCTAGGCCTGTTTGAGACGTTCTCTCGGGCGGCAGTTGCCTTCCAGAATATGTTTGAGCGGGTGCTGGTCGGCTTCTTTGAGCTGATTACCAATTTCTCTCAAATGGCTGATGGGCTAGCCGGTCCGGTCGGCATCGTGGACCAGGGGGCAGCTTTGGCTCAACAAAATGTGCTGGCACTGTTTCCGTTTGCGGCACTGATCAGCATCAACCTGGCCATTCTAAATACCCTGCCGCTACCGGCCCTAGACGGCGGGCAGCTAGCCTTCTTGCTGGTTGAGGCAGTGCGCGGTAAGCCCGTACCCACACGCGTTCAAGAGAACGTGATGCAAACCGGCATTTTCCTGCTGCTGGGCCTGGGTATTTTCCTGATTATCCGTGATACAGCGCGGCTGTCAGTGTTTCAAGACTTGATGCAGTAGTTCTGTGCTATCAGAAAGGGGATCGCCTCCCCTTGACTGATCCGCTGCAAAATCGGCTGGGACGACATGACATCAGCTAACCCTACAAAAGACAAACCTCCAGCTAAAAAGCGCCTAACCAAAAAACAAAGGGCGCTAGCGATTTTAGTAGAGCTGAAGGTGCTGTATCCGGAAGCGCCCTGCTCATTAGATTACGAAAACTCACTGCAGCTACTGATTGCCACGATGCTATCGGCGCAATGTACGGATGAGCGGGTCAACCTGGTCACGCCGGCCTTGTTTGACCGTTTTCCTACAGCTCAAGACTATGCCGAGGCCGAGCTAGAAGATATCGAGGCTTTCGTTAAGTCCTGTGGCTTTTACCGCAACAAGGCCAAGAATATTCGGGCAGCCTGCCAGAAAATCATCACCGATTTCAACGACGAAGTGCCCCGGTCAATGGAGGAGCTGCTGCAGCTGCCTGGGGTGGCCCGAAAGACAGCAAATGTGGTGCTGGCTCACGCCTTCGGCATCAACGCTGGGGTGACGGTCGATACGCACGTCAAGCGCATTACCAATCGCCTAGGGCTAACCAAGCACGACCAGCCGGTCAAGATTGAGCAAGACCTGATGAAGCTGCTGCCCCAGCCCGACTGGGAGAACTGGTCGATTCGGCTGGTATATCACGGGCGGGCGGTGTGCGATGCCCGCAAACCTGACTGCGCAGCCTGCACCCTAGCAGAGTGGTGCCCAACAGGACCTAAGCTCATCAAGGCCGCCGAAAAGGCAGCAAACGCGCCCTCTAAGAAAACTGCATCCCAAAAGATCCCAGCCAAACCGTCTGCTTCGCGCAAATTGCGGTCCAAAGCGGCTAAATCTTCTGGCGGTAAGGCTTAGGTCGCAGCTTGGGGATTGCTGGATTAGGGATGAGATCGCACCCCACCACCCTCAACGGCACCAAGACCTATCAATCCATCTCCCAAGCAGGGGTACAGTAGCGTCGCACACAGATAGACTCCGGGGCCGATAATGATAACCATATTGCTAGCCTTTCTGGGGTTAGGACTCATCTGTGCCCTTGTCGTTGGTATTAAGCTGCTCAACATGGCCTCGGTCGACAATTTCGATGAGCGGGAATGATTGCCTAAAGCAGAGTCACACGTTAAACTATGAGACCGTGGCTAACTCATAAAGGACTTACCTAGCGCCAATGGCAAAGAAAAGCATGGTCGCGCGCCAGCGCAAGCGCGAAAAACTGGTCGCCAAATACGCCGACAAGCGTGAGGCGCTCCTCAAAGAATTCAACAATGCCTCTTCCCAGGCTGAAAAGCTCAACATTCACCGCAAGATTCAGCAGCTGCCTCGCAACAGTGCGCCCACTCGGCTGCACAACCGCTGCTGGCTGACGGGTCGCCCCCACGGCTACTACCGCGATTTTGGACTGTGCCGCAACGCCCTGCGGGATATGGCTCACCAGGGTCTGCTGCCCGGCGTGGTCAAGTCTAGCTGGTAGTTTTGGTTTAGCTGCGGACCATAGTTTTGGCAAAATGGCCTAGCCTCTTTAGGGGCTGGGCCATTTTGCTATGTTTAATCGCTCAGCTCAACTGTTGTCTTTTCTTACAAAATCCTGGTCTGTGAACCCGTCAAAGGGGCTAAAACCTGCATTCAAACAGGAATCTGGGCGGTCTACTGGTATCTTTACTAAAATTGCCCCTATACTGCATGCTTAAAGCCTTGACAAGGGTTAGGGTAACGGGGGGTAGGGTAGGGCGTGGGTGTCGGTTGCACAACGGGCCACGCTGTCCCCGTAAACAGCATCTGGATAGCTGACAGGTATTTGAAGGTATGGACTACTGGGAGTTTTTAATCCAGCAAGAGGGCGATCAAACCTGGCTGCCGCTTGAAAACAAGCAGGTTGAAATATTGGAAGGTCGCTACCGGGTAGCGGTCCATACCAGTCTGGTCAACACACCTGTTGATATTCGGGTGAGTCAGCTTGTCTTTACTGAGATGCCGCCCCGGCGCAGGGTGCGCAAGCGAAAGGGCCGCACCACCGATGCCGGGCTGCTGGTGATCTTTCCTTACATGCAGCTGAGTCCAGGACGGTGGGAGATTCACTGTAGTGGCACCGACGTACTTGACGACTTTATGGGGTCGGGCTGGGAACGTGTGGTGCAGCTAGAGGTAGTGCCCTACGAAGAAGATGCCTGGGATCCCAGTTGGAATTCGGACCGTCGCGAAGCCGAACCTGAGACCTCAGTGGTCAACTCCGATTTAGAGTCCGGGCCTCTGGGCAGCACGCCGGACGATTTGGGTCCAGCTGCTGCCGATCAATCGACGGTGGTTGCAGAACCCTCTGCAAAAGGCGCAACTAAGGATGTACTGGGCAGCCTGCCCCTAGCAATTGAAGTCGCCGCAGACTCAACCTATGGCCTACAGCTTGACCGACAAGCGCTGGTGGCTCAGCCCGGACGTACCGTCTTTTTGGAAGGCGAAATCTTTAGTCTGGCCGGGGAAGCGTTACCGGATAGTGAGCTGTCAGTACAGCTGCGAGATCCGCAGACGGCGCAGGTGTTGATGGAGACGCGGCAACACCTATCCGCGCAGTCGCTTCCGGCTCGGCTATCGGTCGATCTCAAGCTTCAGACCAACCTGAAAACGCGGGTGGTGCTGGGAGCTGTGTCCATTCGGGCCAAGGTGTCGCAAGGGGCAGCGCTGGCATCCGCGTCCTTCACGATTACGGCAGGCTTGCACGATTTGTTAGATGCGATCGCAAACCAGGCCAGCGCCCTATTCGAAGAAGAAATTTCCGTCTATCCCGGTTCAACGGAACCGTTCACCCCACCACAGCCCGCGCCCGAAACCCTGATTGCCCCAGAACTCCCCTTAGCGCTGCCTACCCAGCATCGAGCGGTG
>CAWUKV010000123.1:0-16858 GCA_963923025.1 uncultured bacterium | reverse complement strand
AGGGGGAAAGGGGAAGGGGGAAGGGGGATTGGCTGGGGCTTTATGGGGATTGGCTGGGGCTTTATTTAGCGGGTGCTCCCAGCTCAAACTGCTGACACCTCAGTTTAATCTGCAGTTGCCTTTGCTTTCCTAAGCCGAACTCCCCCTGCTGGCGTCATGGTCAGTCCTCGACGTGTGGGTTTTACAGGTCGTCTTTCAGCCAGTATGAGTGGGTAGTTCAGCAGAATTGTGGCCAGTACTAGCTTCATTTCGTATAGGGCAAAGGCCATGCCAATGCAGCGACGGTTGCTACCACCAAACGCCAAAAACTCGTGGTTGGCGTACTGCCGCTGTAAGAACCGCTCTGGGTCAAACGTTGTTGGGGTGGCATACAAATCCTCTCGTTGATGCATAAGGTAGATGCAGGGCATGAGCATCGACCCGGTTGGAAAGCGTTGTCCGGCTAACGTTACGGGTTCCCGTGTCATACGGGCAAAGGTGAACAGCGCCACAGGGGCGATGCGCAACACCTCCGAACATACTGCGTTTAAGTAGGGCAGCTTTGCTACTGCCATGAAGTCCGTCTGGCTCGGATCAAACCCTTTGCTCAGACCCGCCTCCCGTAGCTCAGCGACCAGTTTCTTGTAGACCGTGGGCTCTCGGTGGATCCAATACAGTGCCCAGGCTAGTGCTGTTGCCGTCGTTTCGTGCCCTGCGACCAACAGCGTCATTAGCTCATCGCGTAGTTCAGTGTCGCTCATGCCTTCGCCCGCATCGTCTCGAGCGGATAGCAGCAGCGAGAGAATGTCTTCGCCGGTAGGGTTGGGCTGCTGACGCCGCGCCGCGATCTCGGCGTAGATCAGTGCGTCTACCGCCGCTCGCTGTCGAACAAACTGCCCCCACGGGCTCCAGGGTCCGAGATCTTTCTGCAGGACGGGGAGTAGTGTAATGAAGGAGCGCAGCGAGGAACCGGACATGGTTTCTAGAATGGTCGCCAGCTGCGATCTCAGCTGCTCGTAACGGGCTCCTGACGTTAGCCCAAAGACTGCTTGCAAAATGACCCGCAGCGAGATTTCCTGCATGGCTTCTCGCCCGACAAATACCTCACCCGCTGGCAGCGCTGCCAGCACCTGCTGGGTGGCCTCACACATGAGCTGCCCGTAAGCCCGCATGCGATCGCCGTGCAGTGGTGGCGTGAGCAACCGTCGCTGACGCTGGTGCTCTGCCCCATCCAACATGATCATGGAATGGTCGCCCAGCAGCATGGCCATAAACTGCCGATTGCTCTCTCCTGACGCAAATAGCTTTGGGTTAGCCGCAAACACCGCCTTGACTAGCGTAGGATCGCTCAGGACTACCATGGGCGGTACTCCGGCAAACGACAGGGCAAACACATCCCCCATTTCCTGCTGTTTGGCTGCCAGGTACGACAGTGGATTAGCAATAATTTGCAGCGTTTGCCAAAGCGGCGGATCTTTGACCTGTGGAATGGACGCTGATTCAACTGCGGTAGGAATGGCGGTAGACATCGCAAAGTATTGGTAGTGGCAAGGGCATTCAACCCCTACTCAAAGTCTAACCGCAGCAGCCCCAAGTAAAGCGCTGACAGTGTTCCAGCAACCTGAATTTTGCCAGACTGAATGTAGGCGTCAATTTCTTGTAATGGGACAGTTACAACCTCGATATCTTCTGTTGTGTCAAGCTGTTGAGTTCCCTGATGGGTGACGTTTCGAGCTAAAAAGAGATGGACGTTATTCGTGTCTTTTACTGGGTTGTCGTACAGCGTCGCCAGCGGTTCTAACTGCTCCGCGACGTAGCCGGTTTCTTCTTGCAGTTCTCTTCTGGCGGCCACCTCGGCGGCCTCCTGTTGGGGATCAAAGGTTCCAGCAGGTAGCTCCAGCAGAATTTCCCCGGCACCGTGGCGGTACTGCCACACCATAACCACCTCTCCGGCTGCTGTTACCGGCAACACCATCGCCACATCTGGCCGGACGCTGACAAAGTAGTCATCCACTACCTGACCATTTGCTAACTGCACCCGATCCTGACGGACCCGATACCAGCGATGGTCAAATACCAGCTTCGACGCCAACCGCGTCCATTTTTCTACCATATTTTTTCTGATTGCCGGTAAAGCAATCAACAGACCCAACAGGGAAAGGCTACCCAGCCCCTTACGGCGCGATCACGCCTGCCACTGCGCCAGCGCTGTCAGCAAATCTTGATGCACCGTATCGTTTGCGGCCACCACAATGCCCTTCCAGCTCATGTCTTGGCAGTCTGCGGGAGCGGGCACCGGATTGCCACTGTGGTCCGTCAGAATGTAGCCCATTTCTTGCGCCATAAACGCCAGCGCGGCCCCGTCAATAAACTTGGCTTGGGCTAGCACAGCAGCCACCAGATCTCCGGTTAGCAGACCGTTGACGTTAGGTATGGGCGTCTCTGTCGAATAGTCTTGTCGTACATCAATAGCGTTGTAGGCAGCTGGAATGTGACCGGCCAAACCGCCCATCCGCCAACCCAGGAGAATATTGTTTTGGGGTGTCACCTCTAGCGGCTGTGTCGTTTCTAACGTATCTGTCAGTGATCCGACTCGCGTACCCTGCCCTCGCATCGTCCAGTAAAACTGATCGAGGGCAGGACTGAGCGCCAGCACTGCCTCAAATCCATCCGCGTTGATTACTGTCAATATCACCTGATAGTTGGGATGTCCATCCATATAGAACCGAGTGCCGTCGATGGGGTCCAAGGTTACCAAATAGTCCCCAGCTGGACCCAGCTCAATTGAGCGGAAGTAGCGGGTGTTGTATGCCTTTTCGTACTCCTCCCCGTGAAACCGCACATTAGGGAAGTGGGCCAACATGGCTACTTCGACAAAGGTTTGTACTGACAGATCCGCATCGGTTAGGGCATTGGCAAAGAAGTTGTCAGAGTCATATTTATCGGGGTGCTGAGCAATGCGCGACTGGATGTGTTGAGCATACGCACCCGCCGTTTTAAGTACGGGAAGCAGTGTTTCCGTGATCTGACGAGGTATCGGTAAATCGTCCATGGGGACACCCACCTAAGTAAAAACAGCAGTCTTACCATTTTTGCGTATCCCTGGACCTCCTGAATAGTACGCAGGCTATTAAAATTTTGTCACTTTTGTCGCAAATATCAGTATTCAATAAAGCTTGCCAACATCTGTCAGCAATCATAAAAGAACTATCTGATTCTCCTAAAGCACTGATATACAGGGCTCACGTCGTCTTCAAAAGAAGTTTGTGACAACTTTAGGGATATTCAACTAAGCCACTCAATCCTACCCGAGGGCACTCTAAAAGTGCGCATATCTGCCCTGTAATCAAGTAACTAACTATACCGATAGGGGACACCATCATGTTCAAGCTCCGTTCTATTCTGACCGCTGCTGCCTTTGCCACCGCCGCAATTGCAGGCACCGTCACCGAGGCCAAGGCCCAAGACCGTTCTCTATGGCTCTACGACGGTCAGTCTTCCAACGTTGAAGGCTACTTTGTTGCAGGCGAAGCTATTTATGCCACCTGTGACGGCGACTGCTACGATCTCGACCTGTTCCTGTACGACAGCCGCGGTCGCCTGGTTTCTCAGGATGTTGAGTTAGACTCTGCCCCCGTTGTTGTTGCCCCCTACGAAGGCACCTTTACAGTTGAGGTTTCTATGCCTAACTGCTCCCACAGCCAGGGCTGCGCTGCCTGGGTTGCTTCTGACTATGGCTTTTAAACCTCTGCCACGTCCAGAACCAGAGTTTTTTCAGGGGAAAAGCCATAGATTTTCAGGCTATACGCGGTTCGAAACTACAGGTTTCAGGCTGGACGTGATTTAGACTGAGACATTTGCGGGCTACGGAATAGAGGCTTTCAGCGCCGTGAACTATCCCTAGTGCCGCGTAAATTGAGTATCCTTCAGGTTTTTTTGAGACAACGTGATCTTTAGAGTAGCTGTTAGTGCAGCTACTCTTTTTTTATTTCAGGTCTTGTTGTTTTATATTTTGTTGTTTTATATTTTGTCATCGGTCACCTAACCCGCAATCCACATGGTCAGACTGTAGAAAATGGGGGCCAGTATTAAGGCCGGTAAAAACGATGCTACCCGCACCTTTGCCACCTCTAGCAGGTTAAACCCCAAGCCCAAAATCATGACACCCCCGACCCCGGTGACGACCATGACCCGAGGGTCTGTGGCTGGATCCGCCAGTCCGCTGGCCAGTATGCTGGCCAACAGCGACAGCCCCCCCTGGTAAATCAATACGGGCAAAATCGAGAACCCGACCCCAACCCCATAGCTGCCCGTCAGCGCAATCGAAATCAGTCCGTCCATGGTGCCCTTAATCACCAAGATGGTGCCGTCGCCGCTGAGGCCATTGTTCAAGCTGCCCAAAATTGCCATTGGCCCAATGCAAAACAGCAGACTGGCCGCCACAAACCCCTCCGTAAACTTGCCGCCGCCACGAAAGCGCTTTTTTAGCGCGTCCCCCACAATAATTAACCGCTGCTCAATCTGTGCCCACTCCCCCAGCAGCCCGCCAAACACCAGCGCTAGCAACCCCAAAATGACGCCCGCTACCGGCCCTGCTGAAACCTCACCCAAGGGCTGAGCCATACTCAGGCCAATGAAGATGGTGATCAGCCCAACTGCCTGGGTGATGATGGACTGCATCGACTTGGGGATGCGATCGCGCAGCAGCACCCCACCCGTTGTTCCTACTATCACCAGCAGTACGTTAATCCACGTGCCGCTTGTTCTTGCCCATAGGCTCAGCCCCGTTTCCATTCACCGCACCACATTTGCACTTTCTGGGTAACCGCCCCACAATTGAAGGGCAATAGCATTTTAGAGCGTCACCAAGCCTATGACCGCCGCACCCGTTAGCCTACTCCGCGCCGAAACCTATGACGTTGCGGCGCTAGAGCAGTCAATTGTAGAACTGCTAGCGCCGCTGGGGGGGATGGCTGCGTTTGTGAAACCGGGCGATCGCGTGCTGCTGAAGCCTAATTTATTGACGGGAGCTAGACCGACTAAAGCGTGTACCACTCGCCCCGAGCTGGTGTACTGCGTCGCAAAGCTCGTCCAAGCCGCAGGCGGCAAACCTTTTTTGGGAGACAGCCCCGCCTTTGGTAGTGCCCACGGCGTGGCTAAAGCGAACGGCCTGTTGGAATGGGCAGAGAAGCTCAACCTGCCCATTGTGGAACTGCACGGCAAGCGCTATGACGTGCAAAACCAATCTGGAGACTACGACTTTAATAATCTGCTGCTCTCAAAAGAGGCGATGGATGCCGATGTGGTGATTAACCTACCCAAGGTAAAGTCTCACGTGCAGCTGACCCTGACGCTGGGGGTGAAGAATCTGTTTGGCTGCGTCCCTGGCAAGATGAAAGCCTGGTGGCACATGGAGGCTGGGAAAGATCGGGACCGGTTTGGTGCGATGCTGGTGCGAACTGCGGAGATGGTGAACCCGGACCTGACGATTTTGGACGGCATCATTGGCCATGAGGGTAATGGCCCTAGCGGCGGCGAGCCCCGCCAGCTTGGCGTTTTGGGCGCGTCTGCCAACGTGTTTGCCCTGGACCGGGCTATGGTAGACGTCCTGGGCATTGCGCCGGAACAGGTGCCAACGGTGCATCAGTCCCAGCAGCTGGGCCTATGCCCAGACGCGCTACAGTTTCCGCTGATGACGCCGGATGCGTTAGCCATTGCCGACTGGCAGTTCCCCGAAAAGCTAGTGCCCATCGACTTTGGCCTGCCTCGGGTGGTGAAGTCTACCTTCCGGCACCTCTACATTCGGTTCATTAAAGAGCCGTTTGCGGCCTATGCAAAGCGGTCTGAGGCCGTGTAGTTAATTCGTTTGCTAACAGTTACACTGTTGCAGCAACTTCAGTTTCAATCCGCTCAATCTGATCGGCGGTAACCGTTATAACACCCAGCAGATGAGGGTGGTCGTGGCTTAGCTCAACCATGTAAGCCGTTTCTACACCGTCGGTCTGTAAGATTTCTACGACAGTACCAACTTCTCCTTTTTTCACATTCTCTTTCGAGATATCAGAGATTATCCGAACTTGCTGAAACAGTTCAAACTTCATAGTTCGCTACCTTCTCCTTGGCGGTCTTAGGGTAACGAAATTATAGCTCTGCTGGCCCGTTAGCTGAATCCATACGCTTACTAGCACACGAGAACCGCTCGGCCCGATCAGTTCGCCAGTCACCTCATAGACGTCTCCGTGACCGTTGTTCCCGGCAAATATGGCATCGTAACTGACGATCAGCAATACTATTGCTTGCCGTAATGCCTCCTCATTTCCCGGTGTAAAACCTAACCGCGCCATCATGCCTGACTTATCATTCTGCTGACGCCAGTTCAAAAGATAGCCCAGTTTCGCATCGGGAATGTTGATATCGCTATCTAGTTTCATCGCGTCCCCTATTCAGCACTTGACTGAGTCAGCTAAGCAGTCTCTAACGGTACAGCACATATCTGCACTTACGGCTAAAATCGGGGAGACTGTCTAAAAGTGCCCCGAAGCCGCCCCAAAGCCGCGCCATGCCCACTGCCGTGTCTTACATTGCCAGACCCGAAACGACTGCCTTTACTGAAGCCTTTGGCAAAGGGCTCGATAGCTCCCTTGATAGCGCCAAAGCACGGCCTGCGGTCTACCATATGTGGGGTATTGGCGGTGTGGGCAAGTCAACGCTGACCCGTGAGCTGGTCAAGACCTATCAAGACCAAAGCCGCTTTGCCACTGTCTCGTTTGGTATGACCGAGGGCATTGACGAACCTATTCCACTGATGGCAAAGCTATACGAGCAGGTGCAGCCACAGGACGCTTGGGGTGGCGACCCATTCTGGACTCGGTATCAGCAGTACTTTGATACGATTCACCAGTTAAAGACGCAGGCTGCAACGGGGCGTGGCAGTGTACCGCCAGAACAGATTCAACACGTACAAACGCTGGCACAGTTTGCTGTGGATGCCGCTGGGGAGTGGGGCCTGCTATCGGATGAGAAAAAGCGCTTTGCCGATAAAGTTGTTGATAAAGGTATGGATGTAGCCGTTGCAGGGCTGTCGCTAAAAGACGGCGTGCAGCAGCTGTTGCAGCAGCATAAAGCCACCCGACGAGACCAAGCCCTACAAAAGCTCATGCTAGAGCCGCTGCCCCAGCTGACAACCGCCTTTGTGGAAGGGTTGGCACGGCTGGCGGCAAAGCACTCGGTGACGCTGGTGTTGGACACCTACGAAAAAGCGCCCCAGGTGATTGACGGCTGGCTCTGGCGAACGCTGTTGGGCAATACCCCGCTACGTCAGCATCCCATCTACTTGGTGATTGCGGGGCGACACTGCATTCTGCGGACTGAGGGTTGGCGCAAGCTCAACCAGGACTATGACGCGGTGTACGAGCGCACGATTGAACGCTTTGAGCTGCCGCAGACGCAGGCCTACCTGAGCGAGATTAGCTTAGACGACCGAGCTGAAACGATTCAGCAGGTGACGAAGGGGCTGCCCTATTACCTGAACTGGATTCGCCAGCAGACCGAGAAGGGGCAGCCGTTAGACTTTGACCAGGGCAATCAAGAGATTGTACGGCTGCTGTTGCAGGGGCTGAACGAGGTACAGAAGCAAGTGGTACAGCTAGCGGCCTGCTGTCGTCAGTTTGATTCCAGGCTGGTGCGCTACGTGGTTGAAGAAGCGGTGCTAGACTTTGCCGCTGCCGTAGACGAGGGCAGCAACTGTTACGGTTGGCTGACGCAGCAGACCTTTGTAGAGCCGGTGGGTAGACAGTGGCGGCTAGACGACGTGGCCCGAGACGTGTTTCAGCAATCTATGGAGACTGACGCGCGGGAGGAAACCCACGGTTGGCTGGCAGTGTACTTTGAAACACAAAGTGATGCGGAGACATTTCCAGGGCAGTCGCCCCGACAGGTGTACGACATTGACGAATGGCGCGCGCTACGGATGGAGTACCTTTACCATTTGATGATGTCTGGGCAATTGGAGGCGCAGACAGTTTGGATTAGCCATTTGTTAGAAGCGCGGTATCTCAGAAGAGATGGTGTGGTCAAGGTACCCTTTACTGCCGTTGTTGCCGAGTTTGAGCTGGTCGACCACCCGCTGCTAAAGTCGCGTAGCCGTCGGTTTTTACAACAGCTACGGCCAGCAGTAGAGCAGGGCTGGGCCGTTTTAGAAGAAGATCCCATTGACTACACTTATAACGAAGAGAACTACGGCCTTTCTAAGGCGGTCATTGATAGTGCAATACAGCTTTGCTTAGGGCAATCTGACTATCTGACTGGATTAGCCAAGTTTGCTGCTCTCTTTTACAAGGCTAGCCGCTGCCCAACCTCACAATGCCTGGAACATCTACAGGCTGCCCAAACACAGGCTCAACAGCTTACGACGTTTGATGACAGTGATTTACTAAGCGAAATTTTTCTGTTCTCACTTGGCAATAAGCAATACGAAATCAATCAAAAAGAAGATGCGATAGCCAGCTACGACAAAGCCATTGCGTTCAAACCCGACAAACACGAGGCGTGGAACAACCGAGGGGTTGCGCTATCTGCTTTAGGCCGCAAAGAAGATGCGATTGCCAGCTACGACAAAGCCATTGCGTTCAAACCCGACTATCACGAGGCGTGGTACTCACGCTCGTTTCCGTTGAGTAACCTAAATCGCTATGAGGAAGCAATCAGCAGTCTTGAAAACTCCTTATCCTTTGAACCTGACGATGACAGCGCCTATTACAACCAAGCCTGCTATTACGCCCTGTGGGGTAAACCAGACGAAGCGCTGCCTCGTCTCGCTAAGGCTATAGAGCTAGACCCTGAAGAAAATCGAAAACTGGCTGAAACTGACGAAGACTTTGGCAGCCTGCGAGACAATCCTCAGTTTCAGGCACTCCTACAGCCCCTCCAAGAGGAAGCCTAATCACCTTACCTGCTGTCTGCTTGCACAATGCCACGGTCTATCTTTGGCGTAGCACGCTAGCGCCTAAATAAAAGCGATCGCAAAACCCATTTTTACGTAAACGGGAGTTGATGCAGCAAACGCAGAACTCGTTTTTTCCATAGCAAAGTCGAGCGCTATAACCAGCTGCTGGCCGAGCTAGACGGGCTCCGTAGCGAAATCAAAGTAGACGAGGATGCCCTTGGGCAGCTCTCGGAACAGATGCTGATGGGTGTGGCCTGCACCTTTGGCAAAGATAGCTACGAATACAAGAAGGCTGGCGGCGTTCGTCGTAGCGAGCGCAAGCGGCCCACGCGTGAGGCATCACCGGCTCCGGCCTAGACGCCTAACGCAGAAAGCGGAGGCTGGGTTAACTACCCAGCTTCCGCTTCTTCTCGCTTGTTTTGTTGTTAATTAGGCACTAAAGCAGCAAATCAGCCAGCAGCCCCACAATCTGGTTGGTGAACGGGTCCAGAATGACAATGTTGGGACCAACCACGACGATCTCTAACGCGTCGTCGATATCTAGCTCCTCGTTAACCTGCTGCGGAAGCGTCACTTTCTTGGCGATGCCCGGTGGCAGCTCTCGCCCCCTAGCCAGCCGTTGCTGAATGCCCGGTGGCAGCGTATCGATCTGAGACTGAATCTCGTCTCGCATGTCTTCTGAAATGAGCCCATACTCATCACTACTGCCGTCGATCAGTGATTCTAGAAAAGTTTGCTGAGCCGTTGTTAATGTAACGACATCTGCCGACGTACTAACGACCTCGCTGGGCGATGTCCCAGAGCTTGATGGGCCACCCCCATGCCCTGCCCGATGGTGCGCCTGCGCAGTGGAAAATGAGGCGGCCCAAAGCGCGATCGCACCAGTCAGCACCAGAGAGTGACGAATTTTCATTGCCATAAAATTAATGAGCAAAACTGTTTTGAAACCTATTAGGTGTGTTGTAGCAGGGCCGAAGCGCAGAAAAAACCGGGAACTGTGACACCTCGACGACTGGTCCGACAAAGGAACAAAATTTATCGGATTCGAAGCTGCCAGCTGCTACCCCCTATCAGTCTATAATGCCTGAAAATAAAGGCTTCTGGGAATATACCTAATACCTTCACGGAGAGGTTTAAAGCCTTCATGAAGCGTTTTCCTCATACTATCCTCAATATTCCTCCCTACTCTCATAGATAGGCATAACGCCTGGTCGCTATCACCTGCCGGAGGCATCCATGAGTCACTGTCTTTGCTGCAACAGCTCGCTTTTACAACACGTCCGTCACGGATCGCTCTATGGGTACTGCCCTCGCTGCCGCCAGGACATGCCCGCAACCGCAACCCCCGAAGCTGCAATTTATATGGCAGAACGCTCCGCTAGTTTGGTTACAGCGGCAGCGCCGCAGCCCGTCCCATTCCATCCACGGGCTACGGCGGCTTGACCTGTGCTACTGCTGTGACTCGGCGGCTGAAACTTGAGCCCCAATCTGCTGGTATTCCTCCAAGGTAAACGAATCAACTTGAATAACGTCCTCACGGGCCATCAGCGCCGCGATCGCAACATCGGTTTGCTCGGCTGAGATCAGCCCAGCCCGCATGGCGGCCTCCACCTGATCAAAGAGAGAATGACACTTGAGTAGCTTGGGCAGCACCTCGCGTTTGAGCTGTTTGAAAATGGGCTGTGCCTGTAGGGCTAGCGCGTAGGCCTGCTCTAGCCGCCCTAGGGACTGGTGCGGGTCGGACGGAACGTAAATGCTCTGGGTTAACGCGTCTCGGAGGCTACTGTTTCGCAGGTGCTGGGCAACGGTCAACGTCTGATGGTCTTTGGGCGGCTGTCCTAGGGGCTGCCAGCGCAGCCAGGGCAGCACTAGCTGACGCAGCAGCGGTATCTGAAGATTGTTCAACAAGCCCTCAAAGGCCAGCTGGGTTTGACTGAAGCAATACGCCAGCGCCCAATGTGCGATCGCGCCCGTTTTTTCTGTTATTGCTTCTCCTGTTTCTTCTACCAATTCTGTACGGTATCGGTGCAGTGTTGCCGTTGCCAAATACATCCACCCCAGCGCATCGGCAAACCGCCCGGTAATGGCTTCCTGTCGCTTGAGCTGACCGCCGTAGCGCAGTAGGGCCAGGTCGCTTAGCGCGGCAAATAGGGCAGAGGCCCAGACCAGCTTTTGAGTCCACTTTTGCGTTCTGGCGTGCATTTCGGGACCCGCTGCACGAACCAGGCGACCCTGGGTGAGGGTGAGCGCGATCGCGCGGGTGAAATTGCGCACCGTAAAGCCAGCGTGTCGCCAAATGGCTCCGTCAAACGCAGCCAGGTCTTCTGCCTGGAGCGCTCTAATTTCTTTTAGCACGTAGGGATGGGCGCGAATCACGCCCTGTCCGTAGATAATCATGGCCCGCGTCAGAATGTTGGAGCCTTCGACGGTAATCGGGATGGGCGTTGCCGTGTAGATGTTTGCCAACAGATTCCGAGGCCCCCGGCAGATGCCCGCGCCGCCCAGAATGTCCATGCCGTGGTTGACGATGCGACGAGACTGTTCGGTGAACTGGTATTTGGCAATGGCGCTGATGACCGCAGGCTGTTCTCCCTGGTCTACTGCGGCAACGGTGTAGCGCCGCGCCGCCTCTAGCAGGTAGGTGAGCCCGCCAATTTCGGCCAGGGGTTCGGCCACGCCTTCAAACCGGCCAATGGGCAGGCCAAACTGGTGGCGCACGGTGGTGTAGGCGCTGGTAACGCGGGTGACCAGCTGGGCAATGCCGGTACAGGTTGCCGGGAAGCTGACGCCCCGACCGGCAGCCAGGGTCTGCATGAGCATGATCCAGCCCCGACCGGCCTGGTCAATGCCGCCAATGATTTGGCTGGCTGGAATCACCACGTCTTGCCCTTCGATGGGTGAATTGTAGAAGGGAACGCCCATGGGGTCGTGGCGACGGTCGACCGTGACGCCTGGGGTATCGGCAGGCACCAGCGCACAGGTAATGCCCACATCCTCGCTTTTGCCCAGCAAATTATCGGGATCTTTGAGGCGAAAGGCGAGACCGATTAGGGTTGCGATCGCGCCTAGGGTGATATATCTCTTTTTCCAATTTAGCCGTAGGTACAGCTCCCCATCTTGCTTGAACAGGGTACCGCTGGCGCTGAGGCTGGCCGCGTCGGACCCGGCGTTGGGCTCGGTCAGGGCAAAGCAGGGCATGGCCTCGCCGCTAGCCAGCTTGGGCAAATAGATTTGTTTTTGGGCTGGGGTGCCGTAGCGCAGCAGCAGCTTGGCTGGGCCAAGAGAATTGGTCACGCCCACCGTTGCGGTGTGAACAAACGAGCGCGAGGCCAGCTTCACCATGACTGCGCTGTAGGCCGCATGGGAGAATCCTAGCCCGCCGTATTCCGGCGGAATCATCATGCCAAAAAATCTCTCCTGGCGGAGCGTGTCCCACACCTCGGGGGGCAAGTCTTTACGCTGGTGAATCTCCCAGTCAGAGGCCATCTCACACACGGTCTCGACCGGCCCGTCTAAAAAGGCTTGCTCTGCTGCGGACAAGGCTGGGGCAGGTAGGGTCGTCAGCCGATCCACATCGGGCCGACCCGAGAACAGATCGCCATCGACCCACACGGTCCCGGCGTCAATTGCCGCCTGTTCCGTGTCAGAAATGCGGGGGAGCCAGCCACGGAGCAGCCGCATTAGGGGGGCGCTCAGCAGTCGCTGCCGGAGCCAGGGCAGGTTCAAGACCAGTGCGATCGCGCCTGCTATGCCCCACAACCATAGCGGCAGCGACCCAATCGTTTGGACAACGCCAAACCACAGCAGCCCGTACACTGTCCACCCCCACAGCGGCACGCCCAGGTAGGCGAGAACCGGCAACAGCAGCATCGGCAACAGCGTCGCACCCAGTTGCATCAGAAACGTGGTCATGGCTAAAGCCTCCCGTTGTTGAGCAGCTCAAAAATACCGGCTGCACCCATGCCGCCACCGACGCACATGGTGACGAGCCCATAGCGCACATCGCGGCGCTGCATTTCGTGCAGCAGCGTGGCCGTCAGTCTGGCACCGGTGCAGCCCAGCGGGTGTCCCAGTGCGATCGCGCCCCCATTGACGTTGACCAACGCTTCGTCGAGCCCCAGTTTGCGAATCACCGCTAGGGTCTGGGCGGCAAACGCCTCGTTTAGCTCAATTAGGCCAATGTCGGTTAGCGTCAGCCCGGTTTGTTGTAGGACTTTGGGAATCGCTATAACGGGGCCAATGCCCATAATTTCCGGCGGTACTCCGGCGACGGCGAAGCCCAGGAGCTGCGCCATTGGGGTCAGATGCAGCTGACGGCACAGGTCTCCGCTCACTAGTAGCGCTGCTGCTGCCCCATCCGACGTTTGTGACGAGTTCCCCGCCGTCACCGTCCCACCCCGTCGAAAGACTGGCGGCAGGGCCGCGAGGGCTTCCAGGCTGGTATCGGGTCGGGGGCCTTCGTCGATTTGGAAGACGGTTTCGCTACGGTGAACCTCGCCGTTGTCGTAGCGGGTGCTGGGTACTGGCACCGGCACCGTCTCCTCAAAGAAGCGTCCATGTTCGATGGCGTCGAGGGCGCGGCGGTGCGATCGCAGGGCAAACTGGTCCTGATCGGCGCGGGAAATGTGGAACTGATCGGCCACATTCTCGGCGGTGATGCCCATAGTGGTGTAGACCTGGGGCGTCTCTTTGAGCAGCGTCGGATTGGGCGACCAGTCGTGCCCGCCCATGGGCACCAGGCTCATCGACTCGGCCCCGCCTGCAATCATGGCATCGGCCTGACCGCTGGCAATGGCCTGGTGAGCAATGGCGATTGCCTGTAGCCCCGAGGAACACAGCCGGTTCACCGTCATACCCGGTACAGAGTCGGGCAGTCCGGCCCGGTGGGCGACGACCCGCCCTAGGTTGTACCCCTGCACCGCTTCGGGCATGGCGCACCCCATCACCACGTCTTCTACCTGTTCCGGTGGCAGTTCTGGTGTTGCGGCCAGTAGCGCTTTGACCACCGTTGCCGCTAACTCATCCGGGCGCACCTGACGCAGCTGACCGCGCGGCGCTTTGCCGACCGCCGTTCTTAAGCTGTTGACGAGATAAACCGTTCTCATGGTGGCGTCTCCTTTTTGTCGGGGCGGTTGTTCTTAGTTTGTTCTCAGTGATTGGGGGCTAGTTTTTGGGGACTAGTTTCTCAGGGGCTTTTTATGCCGCAGCATGTGGGCAATGCGCGCTTGAGTTTGGGGCTGTTGCAGTAGTGGCAAGAAGGTCTCTCGCTCTAGCCGCAGCAGGTAGTCTTCGGATACGCGGGTGGGGCCGAGCAAATCACCGCCGGTCATGACAAAGGCCAGCTGCTCGGCTAAGAAGCGGTCATAGGCAGAGATATAGCCACCGTCGGTCATTACCTGAGCGGCATGAACGAGTCTGGCGTAGGCGGGCTGCCCCAGCGCCCAAAGCCTGGTCGGGCGACTCGGGGGGCGATAGCCCTCGCGGTCTAATCGCAGTACCTCGGCTTTCGCCACGTACAGCCGCCGGTCAGCGTCCATGACGATGGGGCTACAGCTGGGCAAAAAGCCTAGCTGCTGAGCTTCCACGGCGCTGCCCGCCACCGTCGCGGTGCCCACGGTTTTGAAGGCCTGGAACAGGAAGGGAAAGACCTGCTGCGGGTCGCCGTTCGCCCGTTCGCTAGCCCACTGCACCAGCCGCATAATGCCGCCCGCCCCCGGAATTAGCCCGACGCTCAGCTCTACCAGACCGATGTAGCTTTCTGCGGCAGCAACAACGTGGGGGCAGGCCATCACCAGCTCACAGCCGCCACCAAGGGCTCGGCCCTGCACCGCTGCGACAACTGGCTTGGGGAAGTAGTGCAGCCGCTGCATCAGGGTTTGAAACTGGTGCAGCAGCGGGGCCAGCCCCTCAGGCCCAGCGGTCGCCGCGGCGGCCATTTCTGCCAGGTTAGCCCCACCCGAGAAGTGGGCGCTGCCGTTGCCAATCACCAGTCCCAGAGCGTTGTTGCGCGCTAACTGGTCCAGCACCGTTTCAAGCCCGTCAACAACCTGCTGGCTGAGCGTGTTGCCCTTGGAGCGAAATTCGTACAGCAGCACGCCATCGCCTAGATCAATCAGCGCGGCTTCGGCATTGTGCCAGAGGGGGGCCGACTTGGCCTGAATGGCAGAGAGATGAATCTCTTTTTCTGCGGCAGCAACCGGCTGCTCTCCGGCGGGTCCCATGACCGTCTCTGCCGACAGCAGACTGGCCGGAACGCCAACCGCTGACTGGTAGAAGTGTCCTTCACCTACTACAGCCATTTCGGCTATCCAGTCGGGGACGGTGTAGCCCTGCTCCTGCAAGTCGTACAGCACCCGGTGGAAGCCCAACACATCCCAAATTTCAAACGGTCCCAGCTGCCAGCCAAACCCCCAGCGCATGGCCCGATCCACATCGGCTGGGCTGTCGGCAATTTCGGGAAGGCGGCAGGCGCTGTAGCTCAATAGCCCCAGCGTCAGCTGTCGGAACAAATCACCCGCCCGTCCCGGTAGGGCGTAGAGCGATCGCAGGCGTTCGGCTAGGGGTTGCGATCGCAGATCGTCCAGTCCCGGTAGGTTGAGCGGGTGGGCCGTCCCGTAGACTAGGGTTTTGGGATTCACCGAAAGAATCTCTTTGCCCACTTTTTTGTAAAATCCCTGGCCTGCTTTGGCCCCAAACGCGCCGCCTGCGACCAGCCGCTGAAGCAGGTCGGGCACCTGAAAGACGCTGCGGCGCTCGTCGTGGGAAATGGCTGGGTAGAGATTTTTCGCCACGTAAACCAGCGTGTCGAGCCCCACCAGATCCGCTGTACGGAACGTTGCTGATTTGGGCCGTCCCACCAGTTCGCCAGTTAGCGTGTCAACCTCTTCAATGGTGTAGTTGCTAGCCGTCACCGCCTGAATGCCCATAAACGTTGCCAGCAGCCCAACCCGGTTGGCAATAAAGTTGGGGGTGTCTTTAGCGATAACAACGCCTTTGCCCAAGTGTAGTGTGGCGTACCAGCGCAGGCGCTCTACCACTGCCGGGTCGGTTTCTGCTAGGGGAATCAGCTCTAGCAGCTTCAGGTAGCGGGGTGGGTTAAAAAAGTGCGTTCCCAGAAAGCGGCGCTTGAGGTCGGGGGAGAAATGAGCTGCGATCTCGCTTAGCGGCAGCCCGCTCGTATTAGAAGAGAGAATCGTGTCCGGTCCCAGCAGCGCTGCGACTCGACCCAGCAGCGACTGTTTAATCGCCAGATCTTCTACCACGGCTTCGATCACCCAGTCGACCTGGCCCAGCAGCGGTAAATCTTCGTCGTAATTGCCGCAGTGGACCCGGTGGGCAACATCTGGGGTAAACAAAATGGGCGGCGACTGCTGCTGCGCCTTGTGAAAGGCCCCTGATGATACAGCGCTTTTGTCGTTCCCCGGAGCTGCCAAGTCCAGCAGGTGAACCTCTAGACCCGCGTTGGCTAGGTGGGCAGCGATCTGGGTTCCCATCACACCAGCTCCCAGCACCGCAGCAGAGCGAAATGATTTAAACATGAGCTGTTTCCTCTAGGTGACCTAGTTGGCTTAGGCCGTTTGCGCAATCAATTCGTCCGCTATACCGGCACCGGCGCTAGAGACGGTAGTGAACAGGGCTCTAGCGTTACGGTTCGCCCAGTTTGGGGCCGCTGGTAGAGCTGTTCAATCTCTTCTGAAAATGCGGCGTAGAGCGTATCAGGTGTACCGGTCTCAAACAGCCCTAGCTGTTCTGGCTCTGGTAGGACCAGTCGAAAGGCTCGAATCTTGGAGCTATGGGCCAAAGACTGGTTGACACTGTCTATCAGGTCCTGATACTGCTCCAGCACGCAGGGGTGATTGAGCCGCCGCTCTGCCTGGTAGCGCTGTCCCGATTGCCAGAGCCGCCGCACGGTCAAGATGTCGGTTGCCGATGCCT
>CAWUKV010000122.1:0-16950 GCA_963923025.1 uncultured bacterium | reverse complement strand
ACCCCGGCCCATGCTCAGCTACTGGGCGTGCAAGAACGATATAGCGGTCACTAGCCCTATCAAGTGGGTGACCTCGATTATTTATGGCTAGCGCCATTTATGTTAGGGCACCCAGTGCAGTGATCCCATCAGGCATAGAACGAAATGGCCCAGAAAGATATAGAGACAGCCTTGCTCTGACGGATCTGGCAGCCGCTATGTAGGATCAGCTGTACGGACAGCATTCAGAAGACGGAACTCAGGAGCTACAAGGGTTCTGTCTCATGAATGCCTATTTCAGGCTTGTATAGCAATCAGCACAAGGGTTGAGTCGATTGCGAGTCACGGAGCGTTGTTTACCAAAGGGATAGCGTTACGCGGTGTGACTCAAGCACAGCGACAGAGGTTATAGCGTTCGACTGTGATGCGCGACGGGTCGCTTTGGACACTTGCTGGGCCTCTCGGCTTGGCTATCCCTTCAGCACAAAACGCCCGCGCATGGGCCAAGCCGTAAGCTATTGCCTAGAGTTTCGTGGCAATAAAGTACCAAGGTTAAGCACTTCAGCGTAGAGAACTCATCATTGAGACAGGATGTGCTGAGTGCATACGTTTGTGACGAGACATCAAGGCTTTAACTACAAAATATCTTTTTATCCATGTGGCCAGGAAATGTCGGCATAATTCGCCAAAAGAGTACATCGGGGTAAGCGCTAAGGCAAGATTTTTTAGGCGATAACACGCAACTCGCTCAATTGGTCTAGCCCTTATATGTTGATTGTTTGAAGCTTGCATTAGCCAGTAGATGCACTCATGTTATCCATTATACCGACCGTTAAATTGAGAGAGCTTCTGCAAACAAACCATCACATCATCTCTTGCAATCGTCGGAGGTCGCAAACATGAAAAAAAGCTCGACATTCTCAGCCATCTCATTGGCAGTCGGGTTGGGCATTGCAACAGTTCTGTCCTCAGCCTCTTCTGCGAGTGCGTTTACCTACACTTTTGGCCAAGGCAGTCAGTCTTCTAACTCCACGGCAACGGGCGCTTCAGCGACGGTTGATTTTGACTTTATCGACCTGGGTAACAATCAATTTCAGCTGGACCTGTTGATTACTAACACAACTGGCGACGAAACATTTGGCTCTGGCGCTTCGACCTCTAAGCTGACAGGCATCGGCTTCGACATGTTCGACGGCATCTCGCTAGAATCATCTTCCTTAGGCGATAACTTAGATACGCTGATTACCGATGCGTCGCTTAATCCTTTCGGTACGTTTGACTTTGGCATCGCCGACAATAACAACTTTACCGGTGGTAATGCCAACCAGGCACTGGCTGAGGGACTTTCAAACAACATCTCTATGATCTACTCTGGCCTCAATGGGGAAGATCTGGAGTCCTTTAGAGCCCGATTTGAAACTGCTCTATCCGATCCTGATGGAGAACTGAAGGCGGTAGCTCGTTTTCAGCAAGTTAACGCGGGCGCGGGCAGTGACAAGCTGTTTGGCGGCACCATTGCAGGCGGGACCATTGGGGGCACACCTCCAGAGGGTGAGCCTGAGCCTGAGGTCGTTCTGATTCCTGAGCCCAGCAGTCTACTGGGGCTAGGGCTATTAGCGGGCGGCATGATCAAACTGGCTAAGCGCAAGCGTGAGGAAGACGAGGCGATCACCGTCTCACTTCTGCCTACGGCATAGTCATTTACGGCATAGTCATTTACGGCATAGTCATTTACGGCATAGTCTACGACATAGTCATTTTAGGACTGGCTTAGAACGACGCGCTGCTGGATACGCGGCTTCGGAACAGCAGCGCTGTGTTGCGTCTAAGCCAAATGGTTAGTCCCAAAATCTGTGTAGCATTTGCTGACCTGTCTGCTGATTAATTCGGCAGTCAGGTTTTATTATTTGAGGCCCCATTTTTACGCCTCCAGACCAGATGCTTCGTTACTCAACATCTGCAAGATACATCGGACTAGACTAGCGTTGCCTGATATACACCGCATTAGGGTTGGGTTGAGCTGCAGGTAAACCACCGACACTTGTGGCACCAATGGCTCGTCTAAAGAGTATGGGCTGATGGCCACCAACATGTGTGATCAAAGTGTTGCGATCGCGACATATCTGGATGCCCTAGACTTGTTCCCAAACAACTTGACCCAGCTAAGCCCCAGGCTTTCTATAGCTGACCTAAAGGTTTTTGTTAACCGACAAAGCCCCTCTCTAACATGAAGACTAGGCCCACACATCAGGCAGGCTATGTCGGAAAACTACCAACCCTCTCTAGAAGGCACGCTAGATCGTGACTCAATGACGCTGTCCCGCCACGTCTTGCAGCAGCTCCAAAGTTTTGGACCAGACGCCCAGGACATCAGTGCGCTGATGAACCGGATCGCCCTAGCCGGTAAGCTAATTGCCCGTCGCCTGACAAGGGCAGGGCTGGTCGAAGATGCCTTGGGCTTTACCGGTCGGCAAAACGTGCAGGGCGAGTCCGTTAAGAAGATGGACGTGTACGCCAACGACGTGTTTATCTCCGTCTTTAAGCAGAGCGGTCTGGTTTGCCGCTTGGCTTCCGAAGAGATGGAAGACCCCTACTACATCCCCGAGAACTGCCCGTTAGGCCGCTACACGCTACTTTATGACCCTATCGATGGGTCATCCAACGTTGACATCAACCTCAACGTGGGATCAATTTTTGCCATTCGTCAGCAGCAGGGCGACGACCTCGACCAAACGGGCGCAGACCTGCTGTCCTCCGGGCGGGATCAAATTGCAGCAGGGTACATTCTGTACGGTCCGAGTACCGTACTGGTGTACTCCATTGGGCACGGCGTTCACGCCTTTACGCTTGATCCCAGCCTGGGCGAGTTCATTTTGGCCAGCGAGAACATGCGCATTCCTGAGCATGGCCCCGTTTACAGCGTCAACGAAGGCAATTTCTGGCAATGGGAAGAGTCGCTGCGTGACTACATCCGCTACGTTCACAGACACGAGGGTTACTCAGCCCGCTACAGCGGCGCACTGGTCGGCGACTTTCATCGCATTTTGACTCAGGGGGGTGTCTTTCTCTATCCCGGTTCGGTTAAAAAGCCCGAGGGCAAGCTACGGCTGCTATACGAGTCGGCCCCACTGGCCTATCTGGCAGAGCAGGCAGGCGGGCAGGCCAGTACCGGCACCGAGCCTATCTTGGACGTTGTACCCGACAAGCTCCACATGCGCACGCCCCTGGTTATTGGCAGCACAGAGGATGTCTCCCTTGTAGAGTCCTTTATCGGTGAGCGCATCCGCGAGGCTCAAGCAGCAGCCGCTGTCTAGCTGCCGCCAAGATCCTTTCAAATCCCCATCCAAATCCCGTCTAAGAACGCCACGACGACTCCCTTTCCCCTTACTCCTCGCTTATGGTTTCTCTTCTTGAAAATCCGCTCCGCGTCGGTCTTCAGCAAGACAAGATTCCTGCACCACAGATTCTGGTCATTTTTGGTGCGTCGGGCGACCTGACCCAGCGCAAGCTGGTGCCCTCACTTTATAAGATGCGCCTAGAGCGTAGGCTGCCCCCCGAGCTAACTATTGTGGGTGTAGCCCGACGCGACTGGAGCCACGAATTCTTTCGAGACCACATGAAGCAGGGGATCGAAGAATTTGGTGGGGGTATTACTAACCCCATGGTGTGGGACAGCTTCTCCCAGGGGCTGTACTACTGCTCTGGCAACTTGGACAACCCCGAAAGCTACCATAAGCTCAAGGCATTCCTGTCGGAGTTGGACGAAAAGCGTAGCACCCAGGGAAACCGAGTCTTCTATTTGTCGGTGGCCCCCCGATTTTTTGCAGAGGCGGCTAAGCAGTTGGGGGCAGCAGGCATGCTTTCAAACCCCGATAAGCAGCGGCTGATTATCGAAAAGCCCTTCGGTAAAGATTTGGCATCTGCGCAGGTACTCAACCGCGAGGTGCGCCAGGTCTGCAAAGAACAGCAGATCTACCGCATTGACCACTATTTGGGTAAGGAAACCGTTCAAAACCTCTTGGTTTTCCGCTTCGCCAATGCCATCTTCGAGCCGCTGTGGAACCGGCAGTTCGTAGACCACGTACAGATTACGGTGGCAGAAACGGTGGGCTTAGAGGGCCGTGCCGGATATTACGAGACTGCTGGGGCCCTGCGAGACATGGTGCAGAACCACCTGATGCAGCTCTTTAGCCTAACGGCAATGGAGCCGCCTAACGCGCTAGACGCCAGCAGCATCCGCAGCGAAAAGGTCAAAGTACTGAAGGCAACACAGCTAGCAGACCCCATGGACATTGGCCGCAGCGCTGTTCGCGGGCAATATTCTGCCGGTTGGATGAAGGGTAAAGAAGTCCCCGGCTACCGCCAGGAAGAAGACGGTATTGAAGAATCGACGAACCATACCTTTGTGGCGTTAGAGCTGATGATCAACAACTGGCGCTGGCAGGGCGTACCGTTTTACCTGCGAACCGGTAAGCGCATGCCTAAGAAGGTGAGCGAGATTTCGGTGCATTTCAAGCAGGTGCCGCACCTGATGTTCCAATCTGCTGCAAAGCAGATGAATGACAACATCCTGGCGCTGCGCATTCAGCCAGACGAAGGCATTTCGATGCGGTTCGAGGTCAAGACACCAGGGACCTCGCTGCGAACCCGGTCAGTTGATATGGATTTTCGCTATGATGCGGCTTTCGGCAAGCCCTCAACCGATGCCTATGCCCGCCTGCTGGTAGACGGCATGTTGGGTGACCAAACCCTGTTTACACGGGGTGACGAGGTGGAAGAATCCTGGCGCATTCTGACGCCACTGCTCGAAGCGTGGGACGGCCCCAGCGATCCGAAGCAGATGCCGCTGTACGAGGCCGGTACCTGGGGACCAATTGAGGCGGAGCTGTTGCTAAACAAGGCGGGTCGCCGCTGGCGACGGCTGTAGTGGTTCTGAGCAATTTTGACTGTTTAACGCTGACTGTTTGACGTTGTCCCGTGTTGGGTTTCACTAATCGTTCAACCCAACCTACCTAACCCTGAATCTCAATGGTTACTTCCCTTGTTGCTCTGCAAAAGCCCAAAGATATTTCCCTAGATGAGATCGAGGCAGAACTGCGCGATATTTGGCGATCGCAGTCCGATGGTGGTTTGGCGCCTGTAGCGACCCGCGCCACGACCTTCACGGTCATCATTTACGAACCCGAAGAGATTCAACAGCTGCTAGCGGCGCTGAAGTTTTACAGCGGCGACATCGACGGTAGCCACGGCCCCAAAACCCGCGAAGCGGTCACCCAGGCGCAAAAGACCTACGACCTGCGGATTACTGGCCGGGTTGATCAGGAAACGCTCAGCGTGCTGAGATCGCACTACGCCAAACTTTCCCCCGAAGAGCAGCGCCCCACCAACCCTGACATCCGCGGCTTCAACCTAAGCGAAGCCCTAGCGGCCCAAAACCCCTGCCGCATCATCACCCTTTGCCCCACCTTTGACGAGCAGGACGAAGGTGTGAAGGCGCAGGTTTCGGCCTACTGCCCGGTGCAGAAGAACAACAGCAGCAACCTGGTGTGTTGCGAGTACATCACCCTACGCGGTACCAAATCGGCCCTACAGCGGGTCGATAGCCTGGTGAAATCGCTGGTGATTGCTGAGCTGCCCAAGTTTGTCTGGTGGAAGGCTACCCCTAACCCAGAAGACAAATTATTCGAGGCAATGACCGAAATCAGCAGCTGCATCATTCTCGACTCGAGCTACTATGGCAACCCCGAGTCGGAGCTGCTGAAAATCAAAGAGCTGGTGGATAAAGGCGTACGCATTGCCGACCTGAACTGGTACCGGCTGGCCCCCTGGCAAGAGCTGACTGCGGCGGCCTACGACCCGCCAGAACGGCGCATGTCGCTGGGCGAAGCCGACCAGCTTGAGGTGGACTATGAAAAGGGCAATGCGGCTCAGGCCCTCCTCTACCTAGGATGGATTGCCAGCCGACTGGACTGGCAGCCCCAATCCTACGTAGACGAAGGCGGTGACTACGAGCTGCGTCGCGTTGGCTTTGCAGGCAGTGATGGCCGCCCCATCGACGTTGAGCTAGCCGCAATTCCTGTTGCGGACTGGGGTGAGGTACTGGGCGACCTGACAGGTCTGCGTCTGTCTTCGACCAACCGAGAGGCCAACTGCTGCACCGTTCTGTGTTCGGAGACAGCAGGCTGCATGAAGATGGAGTCGGGCGGCGGCGCTCAGGCTTGCTACATCCAAGAAGTCACCGCCATCTCTGACCAGCGTTCTGACCTCCTGCTAGAGCAGCAGCTACAGCGCTGGGGCGAAGATGTCCTGTTTGAAGACAGCCTCAACGTTACGGCTCAGATCTTGCAGCTGGTTAATCAGTAACTGCCATACATCGGTTCAATTTGCTTGAGCCACACCGAGTAACGCTATCCCTTGAATAGTTCCTGGCGCTCCAGTGCTTGACACTGGAGCGTCTCGACGCAGTCGAAGGGTTGGTTAAAGCATTCGACTGCTATGACAGATCTGGCGGATGGCACGCCGGACCGAGCAATGCCGGTACTCGCACCGATCAAAAACGCTCGCCCACGAGTATCGTGGGCGAGCGTTCCTGGCCAAGACGTTAGATTAATGCCTGAGCTAATAGCCTGCCAGGTATTCTTCTAGCGCACTAAACTGCGATTCGTTCAGGCTATAGTACATCCAGCGGCCCTGCTGACGGGCTTTAACCAGGCCAGCTTCCTTCAGCGTCTTGAGGTGAAAAGAAAGCTTAGATTGGGCAATGCTTAGGCGTTCGCACATGTCGCCGACGCAAAATTCTCCCTCCCGAAGGAGTTCTAAAACTTGAATACGGATAGGCTCTGAAAGGGCATGAAACCCTGAAAAAACAAACTCTTGGCTCATTGGTGTGTTCTCTGTCTATGTTGGAATCCCCGTATCCAGCGCTACATGGGACTTTTGCCCATCCACAACGCCGAATGAACCAAGTTTAATCAAGACGTCATAACACAGCCATCCGAGCATTCACGAGAAAAAGCTTTACTGAATTAAATCTAAGTTCACACTTGCGATGGATATTGCCGCAACGGCAGCGGTAGTCGCGCGTAAAATTGCGGACCCCAACGAGACCGGTATGTAATGCTGGGCTTTTGCAACCGCAATCTCCGCAGGTGTCCAGCCCCCTTCCGGGCCAACGGCTACGATAATTTCGCATTGGGGCAGTACAGCCCGATGCTGCGCTAGGCAGGCTAAAAACGAATTGCCTTGATGTCGAGCCACACAAATATACGCGTTTGGCCTAGCAATTCCCGTACTTTCCGCCGTTATCCAGTCCTTAAATGGGGAAGGCGGGCAAATCTTTGGCGTTATAGCCCGCTCGCACTGTTCTGCGGCTTCTTGGGCAATGCGCTGCCACCGGGCTAGCTTTTTGTCGCTGGGTAACAGCAGGGTGCGATCGCTAATCAGCGGCTGGATTGTTGTCACCCCCAGCTCCGTTACCTGGCGTACCACATCGTCAAACCCCTGCTTGGGCAACGCCATGGCCAAGGTCAGGGGATGCGCCTGCGGGCGGGTCGGCAACGGCTCTAGCAGGGTGGCCTGGTCCGCCTCATTCTCTAACTGGGCCCGCCACTGGTTACCCTGACCATCCTGGGCAATAAAGCCATCGTCCGCCGCCAGCCGCAGCACCCGCCGCAGGTAGTGAACCTGCTCTGCCGATAGCCGCAGCTGTTGGCCGTGGATTTGGGTCGGGTCAATGGTGATGCGCTGGAGGGGTCTGGCCATGATGCCCAGCGAGGTAAGAACGGTGAGGACGCGTCAGCTAGTAACCCCAGCGCAGGACTTCAACATTGACGGTGGCAATCCCCTGCGATCGCACGCCCAAATCCACCGCGGCCTGTTCAGCAATGTCTAACATGCCGCCGGAGCGGTCATTGATGCGTACGGTGACGACTGCACCATTGCGGGGATTGGTCAGTTGGACTAACGTGCCAAACGGCCAGCTGGGGTGGGCAGCGGTATGACCCCACCGGTTAAAGGTTTCACCATTGGCGGTCGCATTGCCATGGAAACCAGGACCGTACCAGCTCACACGCATTGAGTCAGCCAGCGTCGGCTGAGCCAGGGCGTTACCCAAAAGTAGCGTCGTCAGTACACAGAGTCGTTGAAACCGTAAGGGGCTGAGGAATTTCATTGGGGTAATCGATGAGCACAACACGTTAAACGGTTGCGAGTCTACCGGAGATACCCCTAGAAATCAAATCCTCACTGCCGCACCCTGTGTCTGCACACGTCCAAACGCCCATCGGAAAAGTGGCTGTCCCAGTATCAGCGAATGCCCACAAACCCGGCTTGCTCGATCAGTGCTTGGCCTTCAGCACTGAGCAGTAGCTCGGTGTAGGCCCGTCCCGCCGCCTCGTCAGTGCTGCCGTCCACCTTGACCACCACAAACAGCCGTCGCGTTAGCGGGTAGTCGCCAGAGCGAAAACCGTCTCGGTTAATGGCATTGCGTTGACTAGGGCAGCTTGTCGCCAGGGGAGTCTCGTAAGGTGCAACGTAATCTTGAGTATTAGCCGGAGCAATGGGGAGTGGATAGACCGTGCATTGGGGGACCACCTCGGGCGCAGAGGCAAAGTACAGGGCTCCCGGTGTCTCAGCCACGGTTTTCAACGCTGCTGTGGTGCTGTCTACTATCCGAACAGTCGCGGCGTAGGCATCGACGTCAACCACAGATTCTAAGAAGAACTTGGCGGTCCCCGAGATCTTGGGAGAACGGGACAGGGCCTGAATGGGTAGGTCTGGCCCGCCTAGCTCCAGCCAGTTTGTTACTGCGCCAGTATAGATGGCCTGGATCTGTTCAATATTGAGCCCATCTATATCTAGATCCGGATGAACGGCCACGGCGATGCCATCAATAGCAATGGGGATCTGTAGTAGCTCAAACCCACGCTGCTGGGCTGCAGCATACTCTTCAGGCTGGACCGAACGAGACGATTCTGAAAAAGTGAGCTGACCATTGAGCAGCATATCGATGCCCACACCTGAGCTGGGGATACCGCTAGTGGGCAAGGTATAGCGCAGCTGGTAGTCAGGAAATTGGGCCGCGATCGCAGGTTCAATTTCCTGATGAACCGGAATCCAGGTGGTACTGCCACCGTAATTAAAGAGCCCACTCGGAACTGCGGCATCGGACTCGAAGCGGGCTGTGCCAGCCGTGGCCGCATTCTCGATTGGCGTCTCCGGCGCAATAGACGTCTCCGGCGCAATGGACAATGCCGATCGCAGCGACCCTCCCCCTGCAAGCCACCAAAGCACGCCAAACCCACAACCGATAATGGCAATACCCGCCAGCGATGCCCCCCAAACAAACCAGTCTCTCGGTTCTGAAGGCGACTTGACGGGCACAGCGGACCCCTCAGACTGCTCAGTTGGGGGCGCGGACTTAGACTCAAGGTTGGGCATGATTCAATGGGTTTTGGTGTGGGGACACCGTCTGGGCTTCTCCTGGATTGTACGGAGAACCGCCACCATAGATTGTGATGTGTAACACGCTTAACTAAACCTTGGCCACGTCCAGAACTGGAGTTTTCCGGTGGGGAAAGCTACAGGTTGCAACTTAGACGTGATTTACATGCGATCGCGCCTGCGCCGGTCAATTACGCATCAGTCGGCAGCGGCGTTAAACACTCGGCTTGGTCATGGCGAGGATTGTTGACTTGGGTACTGACGGGGTAGGCCTGCATAGCATCAGCATCGTAGGGTTCTAGCAGCGATTCTAGAAAGCCTCGATCTTGCAGGGTGGGGTCTAGCCATGCCTCGTAGTCATCAGCAGGCAGAATGACCGGCATCCGATTATGAATCGACGCCATCAGCTCGTTGGGAGCAGTCGTCAAAATGGTGCAGGTTTCTAGCAGGCTACCGTCACCGCTTTCCCAATGCTCCCAAAGACCTGCGAAACCAAACACCCGATGATCGTCGAGATGAATGTGAAAGGGCTGTTTGGTACTGCCGCTGGTCTTTTGCCACTCGTAAAACCCATCAGCCACAATCAGGCATCGCCGCCGCTTAAAGGCCGCACGAAAAGACGGCTTTTCTGCCACAGTCTCTGACCGGGCGTTGATCATGCGATTGCCAATTTTGGGGTCTTTCGCCCAGCTGGGGACGAGCCCCCATTGAAAGGCCCGCAGCTCTCGCTGGCTGGCACCGTTGGGGGCATCAGCGGCAGTCACTGCCAGGACGGGCTGCGAGGGTGCAATGTTGTAGCGGGGCTCTAGCGCGGGCACCTCTGGCAGGTCAAACGCTGCCGCAACGGCCTTACCGGACTGGGTTTGGGTGAATCGTCCACACATAATTGTGCTTGTGGGAGGGACATACCGTTAGCGTACAGCCAGTGCTAAGACATGACATCGAGCTGAAGCACTATCTAATCTAAAATCCATCTACTTCAATAGCGTAGTTTCGAACTCGTGAGTAACGCGCCAGTGGTTGTATCGGTCAGCCCGTCTTTCGATTCCGCCCTTAGGCTGCTTCCAGACAGAAGTTCCAAAGACCAACAGCAGTGAGCATCCAGCGCGAATGATGACAGTGGACGATTCTATCGTTATGCACTGATCGTTATGCACTGATAGAATACCGAGCCCCGTGCTTTTAACAACAAGAATAGCAAGTAGCAACAAGGGACTTCTAGAAAGTAAGCGTATTCCTGCTGAGAACTTCTACCAAAGCCTAGCGAGAATCGCGTACTTGTACTGGACGGAGACTCAAGAAGTTATACCAAAGCCATTGATAAGGCTGTTTGGTTCAATTGAATATAGTGCTTCTCGATTGAATCGACGTTTTTGATGTCGGCAAATTCTGCGTCGACAAAACCTGATAGCTGATTAACAAAAGTTCCTATCGTAGGCGAATTTCACAAGCTTTGTCAGTCAGCTAGGACCAATCAAACAGCCGGTCAAGCAAAACGCTAGTTTCAATGACATTGAAGCTGGCTACAGGTAGTCGTCCAAGCTATTTCTAGAGTGGTCTTAGAGGCCACCTTCATCTTTAGTGTTGTTTTTTCAAAAATAGTTGTCATGACTCAATCACGCTTTATCGCAACATCAGCGATGGCCATTTCTGTAGCAGTTTTATCTGCCTCTAGCGCACAGGCTCAATCTCTGCCCAACAACACCGCATCTGGTATCTATGGAGAAGCCATTAAGGGACCGCTAACCGCTCGGGTGACTCGGGGAATCAACCCAGACGACACCTATGGGACATTAGGTGCCTTTTCGGAATTCTATTATGACGACACGGTGACGATTGACTTCAACCAAGCTGGAACTCAGGTAGGGCAGAACAGCTACACCTTTGGGAACGACTTTGTTACCTATACCTTCCAAAATGGGATGGGGCAACAGGGTGGTCAAACGGGTGTTTTTAACAATCGTTGGGCACCAGCAGGTGCCAATGGCGAAGTAAACACATCTGACTATCTAGCTGTCTTTAAGGGCAATTCTGTCACAATCGACCTGGCCGAAAACCTAAATTACTTTGGCATTGACTGGGGTGCCATGAGCAGTGGTAATGATTTTGCCTTTTACAATGGGGACCAACTGATCAACCAGTTTACCTATGATGACGTGAACCCCATTGCCCCTGTATTAGCAGACCAGCACGGGGGGCAGGGCAACGGTTACCTGCATTTTTATGCCAATGAGGATTCAGGGGTATTTAATCGAATTGTTGTTTCTAACTCTGCTGGTGGTGGCTTCGAGTCTGACAACCATTCTTTTCAGTATGGGGAAGGCAAGTTTACGGGTGACCCCGGCAATGCCCGACCAGTCCCCTACGAAGTTGAGTCTTCCGTTGGACTGCTATTGATTGGTGGCATTTTCAGCTATCGCAAGATGAAGTCTAGATTGCGGCATCGTCCCATTGAACTGGGTTAGACACGACTTACGCAGGTGTGAGTGCGACAGAGGGGTTTCTGGGTTGTTGATTGAGGTAGTTATCAAGTAGTCCCCGCTTCAAGCGCTACGGGCAGGATTGCTGGCCATACAATCGTAGGTTGGGTTAGCGATAGCGTAACCCAACAAAACCTATGCCAGCGTTGGGCTACCCTGCGGTAGGGCAACGCCTACGTAGCCTCGACCCAACCTACGGTAAAAATTTTTGCTAATCAGTCAGAGTAATCAGATGCCCTCGCTGGTTGAAGCATCGCATCTCAATACATCTCATATTTCATCAATTGGCAAGGCAACGAACCGTTGTAGACCGGAAATCGCTTGGCAGATTTGAGCCCGATGTGCTTTGCCAGAGCCTTATTGCCACTCAACACATAGGCCGTCCAGCCCTTAAACCGCTGCTTCAGCGTATCCCCTAGCAGCTTATACAAACGAGTCAGTTCTTTGCTCTCTCCCAAACGCTCACCGTAGGGCGGATTGCACAAAATAATGCCAGTATCCTGCGGCGGCTCCACCTCAGCCAAGTCCTTCTGCGCAAACACAATTTTCGCCCCCAAGCCACTGCTTCGCGCATTGTGCTGCGCCTGCTGAATCACTGCCGGGTCCAAATCGCTGCCCAAGACAGGGGCAGGCAAATCAGTCCGCTGCTCGGCCTTTGCATCTTCCAAAAGCTGTTCCCACAGTGCCGCATCAAAGCTAGGCCAGGTTTCAAACCCAAACTGGTCTCGAAACAACCCCGGTGCAATATTCAGCGCCTTTAGCCCCGCCTCAATCGGTAGCGTACCCGACCCACAGAGCGGGTCTAAAAAGGCTAGTTCCGACTGCCAACCTGACAGGTCAATCAGCGCTGCGGCTAGGGACTCTTTTAATGGGGCAGCCCCCACCGCAGGACGATACCCACGACGATGCAGACTGCTGCCCGAGCTGTCGAGACTCACCACCGCATGGGTTTTATCCAGATGCACGTTGATGCCCACATCTGGATATTGGGTGTCGACACTGGAGCGATCGCCGGTGCGATCGCGCTGCTGATCGACAATGGCATTCTTCACCTGTAGCGCGGTGAAGTGAGTATGGTTGAGCTGCTGTGTTTTACCCGTAGCTCGTACCGCCAGGGTTTGCTCCGGCGTCAGGTAGGGCTCCCAGTCAATCTGTTGAATGCCCCGATAGAGGTCGTCCGCCGTTTGACAGCGAAAGCGGCCCACCTGCACCAGCACCCGAAAGGGCAACCGTGCCCAAAGGTTAATGCAATACAGGTCGGCCAGCGTCCCCCGAAAGTTGACGCCGCAAAAGCCCGGATCTACTCCCGCAATGCCTAACCGTTCTAGCTCCTGCGCAGCTAGGGTCTCTAACCCACGGGCCACAGTGGCAAACCCGGTCAAGTCACCGTCCCAACTCGTCATTTGCTGGACCGAGAAAAGAGCCTGAAGTACAGCGACTGACCTGCCTCTTTTAGCGGAAACAGCAGATAGGTCAGCGGGTTGATTGTCACCACAATGTTGCGAACGTCCCGCTTCGCCAGGGCCACAATTGAGCGGGCCACCCAGTCGGCAGACATCACCCCCACTGGGTTCAGATTGCTGCGAAACGGACCCAACACCAGCTTACGGATGACGCAGGGGGAATCCTGACGGCGGAGGGTAATCAGGTCGCCGAGCAGTCGCTTCGAGGTCTCATAAAGGGGGCTAAAGGCTGGATTCACCTCAGCTTCGGAGGTGTTGATCCAAATCTCTTTTGTCGCGGCTCCAGTCTTTTCATTCACCGTGCTAAAAAAGACTTCCATCAGTCGCCAGGCCGATAGCGCATTCACCTGCAACGACTTTTCCACAGCTGCTGCCGTACGGTCGCCATGGACATTGATACCGTGGTTGACCAGCAAAATATTGACCTTTTGCAACCGGTCACGCAGCGCCGCCTCGTGGCCCACCTGCCAGGTCAGCGTTGCCACTGCCCCTTCAATCTCTACCCCTTCAGAATGGGTAACGGCAATAGGTTTAGCCCCCTGCCGCGCCAGTTCCCGGATCAGTGCCCGCCCCATCGTGCCCGACGCCCCAGTAACGGCAACGGTTTTGCCTTTGAGCGATAGCGCCTTGCCGATCAGCTGGTCTAACACAGTAAATGTCCCGGCATAGTAGGCGGTGGTTTCGTCAAAGTGGTGCCGCCAGTGGTAAGTGCGGTTGACCCACAGCCGACTGGGTAGTTCGGTGAGGGGACCTGGCTCGTGGGTCAGGTCGGTAGCGTTGAGTAGGCCCTGAGATCGCAGCACCGCCGCCCCCAGAAACCCCGCCGCGTAGACAAATCCTAGCCAAAAACCCCACAATGGCGTCAGCACAGCCACCGAGGCCATAGCCGCCATCATGGCAATCGATTCTGGCACGTCGTTATAGAGCTGAGCTTTTTGATATAACTCAGCGCTAACGGGCGTAAAGTCCTTCTTATAGGCGCGGTGATGCCAGTTGTGGAGCTGCATCAGCGGGGGCCATAGGTGACTGGTGAGATGGTACACGTCCCGCACCATCTCGACCGCAAAAATTGAAACCAGACCCCACAATCCCTGAACGAGCAGCGTTTGGAAAAATACCGTATCCATGAAAAGCGCTTCCGGCACCTAAGCCTCCACCTCGACCCCACGCCAAAAGGCCACATAGCCTTCGATATTTTTGGCCTTCTCCTTAGCCTCCGGGTAATACCAGGCAGCGTCTTTGTTCTGTTTGCCGTCGACCTCAAGGGTGTAGTAGCTAGCTGTGCCCTTCCAGGGACAGAAGCTGGTCTTGTCGCTGGGCTTGAAATATTCCTTATTGATGGCATCAGGCGGGAAGTACTGGTTACCCTCTACCACCTCGCACTGGCCGCTTTCGGCTAAAACCACACCATTCCAAGTTGCTCTGGGCATAGAACTATGATGTTGAGAAAAGTAAACTGAACCCCTAGATCCTAATCGGTATCGGGACATATAGCAGCTAGATCCGTTAGGACTGGCTGCGACGCCATACGGTTTTATGCCTAGCAGGACAATCTCACTCGGTGTCCCAGCCTGTATGGCACTAGCTACATTTCTCTAACGGGCATCAAATGTGAGTGTTCAATGCCGGTATCAGATAGGGGCAGCATGGGGAAAAACATGAGCAGCGCAGTAAACAGCAATGTCAACGACCCAGCGGCAATGATGCAGCACTGTATTGCCCTGGCAAAACGGGCTGCAGGGCAAACCGCACCAAATCCATTGGTGGGGTCAGTCATTGTCAATAACGGCAAAATTGTTGGCGAGGGCTTTCACCCCAAGGCTGGGGAACCCCACGCCGAAGTCTTTGCCCTGCGAGCAGCCGGAACCGCCGCCCAGGGCGGGACGCTCTACGTCAACCTAGAACCGTGCAACCACACCGGACGTACACCACCCTGCACGGCGGCCGTCATTGCGGCAGGCATTCGCTCTGTGGTCATCGGCATGCGTGACCCCAACCCCCAAGCCAGCGGCGGGGTCGAATGCCTACGGGCAGCCGGTCTTACGGTCACCACCGGGGTCGAACAGCAAGCTTGCGAGCAGCTCAACGAGGCGTTTACCCATCGGGTTCGCCACCGCCAACCCTTTGGTGTGTTTAAATACGCTATGACCCTAGACGGCAAAATTGCGGCCAGCTCCGGCCACAGTGCCTGGGTCACCAGCCCAGCCGCCCGGCGACAGGTCCATGCCCTGCGGGGTCGCTGCGATGCCGTCATCGTAGGTGGGCAAACCGTCCGTCAAGACAACCCCAGCTTGACCACCCACGGCGTTCACAGCCACAATCCGCTACGCGTGGTCATGAGTCGGCAGCTCAACCTGCCCACCCAGGCCAACCTATGGCAGACTGACACAGCAGCCACCCTGGTCTTTACCCAACTAACGCCCGATGGTGACGTGCCGAATCCGTCCCTAGCTGAAGCACTACAGCAGCAAGGAGTAGAGATTTTCGCCCTACCCAAGCTGACGCCCACGGCAGTGATGCAAACCCTCTACCAGCGTGGGCTGCTCAGTGTGCTGTGGGAGTGTGGCGGTACGCTAGCAGCCCAGGCTGTAGCAGAAGGCAGGGTACAGAAGGTCTGGGCCTTTGTTGCACCCAAACTTATTGGCGGCAGCGGCGTAGCCACGCCACTGGGTGACCTGGGTCTTACGCGGATGGATCAGGCCCTGCCACTCGTCCGAACGACCTTTCAGCAGGTCGGCCCCGACTGGCTGATTCAGGGTTACGTTAAGCCCGCCAGTGAGCCGTTAGGCAGACAAAGGACTTAAAGCACCGCCAGACAGCCGGCAGAAACACAGCCATAGAAGCGCAGCAAAGACCACTAATCCTGGTAGGACTGCTCAAGCTGATAGCGACGCATCAGCAGATCCAGCGCCCGACGAAACTCGTCCTGACCTCTAAAGCCCTCAAACCGCTGAATCACTTGCCCGCTTTCAATAAACAAAAGCGTAGGCAGCGTTTGCAGCTGGTATTGAGTCGCCAGACGAAAGTTCTCGTCAGCGTTGACATCAAAAATCAGAATCTGCTCGGACCACTCCGTCTGAAAACGGCTCAGTAACGGCATAATCCGACGACAGAGGCCACACCAGGGGGCCCAAAAGTGGATCAATACGGGTACAGGAGAAGACAGGACAGTATCCTCAAACATGTCCTCGTTTAAAGTCATCGACATCGGAAGTTTAATAATCGTATTTTGATGAAGGAATTAAATAGGGATCAGCCAAAAACAGCGGTCTCTAATAAAGAAACGATGACATGGCAAACGCCAACATTTGAAATCGCGCTCGATAATGGGCAAATGAGCCCACAGAGCAGATTTTACGATATTCGGTCCATACACCAAATTGTATTAGCTTTTACACAGAAAAGGTTAATTTCCCTACAAAATAATTGACAATAATATTCAAGTTTGAGCCTCAAATCCTGAAAAACCGTCCTCATTTTTTGCGAAACCTTAAGAAAAAATAAAGACTTTCGCGAATAAGGCCAATGAAAGCAGTTTGCTTCTCCATAAGAAGGTGTTGAATAGCACAGTTAAAGACGTTAGAAAT
>CAWUKV010000121.1:0-16968 GCA_963923025.1 uncultured bacterium | reverse complement strand
AGCCATCGTCCTTCTAGGAGGTTATAGTTTTTAACTGTTCTAACTTATACGACATAGGCTTAAATCGACTCGCTCAAGCGCTTCTGGGCCAAGGCCTGGTCCTGCTCAATCTGGAGCTGTAGTTCTGAGACCTCGTCTAGCTGGTGTTTGAGCTGGTCAGCCTGTTTTTTGGCCTCGACTTTCTTATAAAGCGCCGCCCGCGCTAGGTCTTCTCGACCACGCTCTAGTGCCGCCTGTGCCACTTGCTGCCAGCTCTCAATCTCGTTCTGTAGTGCTGTGTATTGGGGCAGCAGCGACTGCAACGCCACATTCAAATTGCCTAACGCCTGCTGAAACAGCGTCAGTGCCGCAGAGGGGGACTCCTCACGGGCCATCTGCCCAGCCAAATCACCCACCTGCGGGAGACGGATCTGGTCTAGCCGTAGACCAAATCCCGTCAGTTGACGGCTGTCGTTACGCCCTGTTTTACACCAGTTAGCAAAGTGTTCGCAGTTGTTAAAAAAGAGGCTGTAATCTTTCTCTCCTAGTCGGCTTTTAGCCCGTTTAATAACAACTTCAGGAATATAAGCCGTCAGCTGCGGCACTATGTATACTGGGCCACCCCGCGCAAAAGATTCGACGCTCGTGCGAGAGACTTCGGCTTCGTCTACTTTGCGGTAGTGGATCACGGTGCCATCCCCCAAGTCAATGCCGTGGTGCTCATAGGGGATACCCATTACCTCGCGAATGGCATAAACCTGATCGCCGCGTGCCATATGAGTTAAGCCGGTTCGTCGTCTTGAGGATGATTGACCAGCAAGGGCTCCACAATGTTTGACGGTTCGACAATATCTGTTGTGGAGCTAGTGAGCTGACTCAGTTCTTGTTTGCGTGCCAGAATTTCTTTGATCGATGTAACAGCACTGTTACGGGACTGGGCTGCCAAATTGATTTGAATATTAGGACCAGAACGGGCCAACCGAATGACCAATCCATCTTCAGCAGGAACTTCTTCGATGCGTTTACCCTCTAGATAGGTGCCATTGGTCCCCAGGCTAACCACGGCCCAACCGCCGTCGAGTTTGCGAATTTCCACATGGTGCCGGGAAACGACTGCGCTGTAGAGAACAACATCGTTATCGGTAGAGCGACCGATACGGATAGTCGTTTCTTCGTCAAAAGTCCAATGCTGGACGGGTGTTTTGTTGAGTGGATGAAGCAGAGATAGCGTAATCACATCAGTTCAGGGAAGGGGCACCAGGCGGGTCCGGCAAACGGGATCAGCGTCGGTTAGGGTCCTGGCCTTTAGGCCAGCGCGAATCTAGTTTCGTAAATTAGGGTTTGAAAATTAACGGCTTTAAGTTGAGATAACCTCAGGCGAATTGAAAGATAAAGCTGACTTTATCACCTTTACCCAAAGCAACGCGATCGCCGGGACGCAGCCGGTGCCGATTGCCGTAGGGTAAGGGCATATTGTTAACGTAGGTACCGTTGGAACTACCAACATCCTCAATATAGTAAATATCGCCCTCAACTCGTATATTCGCGTGAACACGAGATACGATTTCTGACTCTGGAAAGCCAGAAACGTCAATATCTGGCGGAACTCTGTCGTTAGGTTTCCCAATTCGAATGGGAGATACGTTATCCGGCAGCTCAAGCACGGCATCGGTTTGTACGTGGAGTAAGCGAGCCGTGTTGCGTTGTAGTCGGGTTTGGGGCGGAGGCGGAGCAGCCGCACTAGGGGATGAAACGGACGGCGTGAGGGACGACGCAGACGGCGGCTCGGGGGGCGGCGTAGCGGTATTGGGCGTTGAAAAGGGCTCTGACGGCTGAGGCGCAACCGACTCACTCGATGCTGGTCCATTAGTTGCCGGTCCATTGGTTGTCGGCCCATTGATTGCCGGTCCATTGGTTGGGTCAGCACTGCTGGCGGCCATCGTCCCTGTGGGCAGAGGGGGCGGCGGCAGAATAGGTTCAGGCTCAACCAGCGGGTCTGGTGGAACCAGATCGGGCAAAGCACCTTCGCTGGTTGCAACGCCCTGACTTGCAGACGAGTCAGGCTCAAGACTGGCAGCAGCCCAGTCGGCTTCGGTCAGTTCGCTGGGTGGGGGTGGCACAGGCAGCGGTGGCGGCGGTTCGGAAGATACAGCTGCTGGGGTATTCGGAACTGGCGCACTGGGGCCGGGTGCACGGGGGGCTAGCGCACTCACGCTGCGCAGGTCTGCACCGCACTGACCGCAGAAACTGGCATCAGACTGTATATTCGCACCGCAGCTGGGGCAGGCCATTTTACTGGGAAGCGGCGTGTAGCAGGCTTCACACTGTACGGCCCCGTCTGGGTTTTGATGATTGCAGTTCGGACAGGTAATCATCAACGGTTTCCTTTCTGACACCACTGTCTACTATTCCCGCGTGGGCTGTAAAGCCATCCTTGTAAGGATTATCACGCTGTCATCGTAATATTACGAACGATGGGTTGTACGAATGATGGGTTGTACAAACGATGGGGTTAGGGCAGCCCCTTGGCAGCAGCAGCATCTAACAGCCAGATCAGGTCTCCCTGGGGCTGAATCCGGCGGGAGGGATACTGTTCGGCATCACTCTCAGTCGCAAACACCTGCCCTAGGGCCTGTTGCTTATTGGCACCCGCCACCAAAAAGATGACCGTATTGGCATTGTTGATGACCGGCACCGTTAGGGTAATACGCGGCTGTCCGTCTTTTTCACCCACGCTCACCCAGCGGGTTTGCTCCTTGAGGACAGGGGTATAGGGAAACAGGGAGGCCGTGTGGCCGTCGTCGCCCATGCCCAGCAACATCACGTCAAACTGGGGCAGGGCCTCGCCAAAGGACTGCTTTAGGGTTTGCTCGTATTGGCTGGCGGCGTCCGCTGGAGACTCCGCTTCGGTAGGGACAGGGAAAATGTTTTCGGCTGGAATGGGGACATGGCTTAACCAGGCATTGCGGACCATGCGGGCATTGCTGTCGGCGTGGTCGGCGGGAACGAAGCGCTCGTCTCCCCAGTAAACATAGAGCTGGTCCCAAGGCAGGTCGGCTTTTGCTAGAGCTTCGTAGAGGGGTTTTGGGGTACTGCCGCCTGCGAGGGAAATATGGCACTGGTTGCGGGCCGCGATCGCACCTTCAATTTTCCCAATCACCAGCGCCGTGGCCCGCTCCACCAGCATGGCCTTATCGGACAAAACTTCGACTGTCGGCTCCATTCATCACCTTCCATAACGGGTCAAGCTCAGGCCAAACGCTGAGCGCTACCCTGGTCTAAGCAAAGTATGCCGTTGGGGTTGCCCCCCGCGATGTATCTTCGCCGCCATCTTGACGAAAATTAGTAGATGAATGCCTGCCCCCAGCCTATCTGTTGTTCTGCCGTGCTTAAACGAGCTTCGCCACAGCTATCTGCCCCGCATTCTAGAGAATTTAACCCAACAGGCGGGCAACCCACAGCTACTGGCAGTGGTTAGCCCCAGTCACGATGCGACTCGCGCAACGATCGCCCGCTACCCCCAGGTTGAGATTCTTGATACGGACGCTCAGAATCGGGCGCAGCGGCTAACGGTGGGGATTGCCGCCAGTCGAGGGGATGTGGTGGTGCTGCATCACCCAGCGACGCTCCTGCCCGAGGGGACAGCTTTACAACAGGTCCAAACCCTGATGACGGACCCAACCATTGGCTGGGGCGGCTTTCGCCACAGTTTCGACTTTGATCACTGGCTGCTCCGGTTTACCTCCTGGTACTCCAACACCCAACGGGCCAAGCGGGGACAAGTTCTCTATCTCGATCACTGCATCTTTGCCCGCCGAGAACTGCTAGATAAAATTGGCGGCGTGCCAGATATGGATATCTTTGAGGACACAGCATTGAGTCAAGCCCTCCAGCCGTTCGGCCCTCCGCAGCTAGTCCAGGGCAGCGTGGTAACCTCTGCTCGCCGGTTTCGACAACGGGGGATCTACCGCCATGCGCTGCTCAACCAGGCTTTGAAACTTATGTACTATTTAGATCTTGATCCTAAATATATGAACTGGCTCTACGAGGGCAAGGCGCAGATCAATGTAAGGTATGGAGATTCAAAAAAAGCTGATAAGAAATAATGTCTCGCACCTATAAAACCACAGGCATCATTCTTAAGGCCCTGCCCATGGGCGAGGCTGACCGGCTGGTGACGGTGCTGACGCCAGAATCGGGGCTGGTGCGTGCGATCGCGCCCGGTGCCCGCAAGCACAAGTCGCGACTGGGCGGGCGGACGGGGCTGTTTGTTATCAACGAGCTGCTGCTGTCTAAGGGCAAGTCCCTCGACAAAATTATTCAAGCCGAAACCGTACGCTCGTTTCCTGCTCTCAGCACAGATTTAGGCCGACTCACGGCCAGTCAATATCTGTCGGAGCTAGTGCTGTGCGAGGCCGTCAGCGAAGTCCCCCAGGCCGAGCTGTACGGGTTTATTGTCGGGCTGTTTGACCGGCTAGAGCAGATGGAATCTGCCCAGGTACTGGCCGAACTCACCCAGGCGGTGGTGCACCTGCTGCGGCTGGGGGGCGTTGCACCGGAGGTGTTTCAGTGCTGCGTGACCGGGGCCGTTGTAAAGCCGGACCTAGAGAACCCCAACTGGCGGATTGGCTTTAGCGCGGTCGGTGGCGGTGTGGTTAAGCTAGAAGCGATGGGACAGCTAGAGGCTGGAACTGTTTTTGGGGGGGAATCTTTAATAGTGGGTAAAACCGGGGTGCGATCGCGCCGTAAAGTTGGGTTAAATACGCAAATAAATGCGTCAGAACTTATCGTTTTGCAAGAACTCTGCCGGTCAGAACTTGTCTTGGCATCCGGCAGTTCTTTACCATCAGATATAGAACGACTCAAAACCTGGGCAGAAATTGGCTCAAACCCCGCCGCCATTGAGCTGTGGCGACGGCTGGAGCGTATTTTGCGCCAGTATGCGCAGTACCACCTCGACCGCACCATTCGGTCAGCTGCCCTCATCGACACCTGTTTTGCTACGCCCGTCTATGCTTCGTGACGACACCACCGCTACCCCCGACGCGCCTAAGGATGCCAGCCGCGGATTTACAGAATCTTCTGGTACCACAGCGATAGAAGCTGAAGATGCGATCGCGGATGCCGTCCGCCCCGCAGCTGCAACAGACTCATCGTCGGCTCAATCGGCCCGGGCCGATCAGGCCCAGGTCGATCAGGCCCAGGTCAATCAGGCGCATGCAGAGTCGCCGCTATCTGGCGCGACAGAACCTGCGGGCAGCCTGTGGCCAGTCATCAAAAACCCCAATTTTCTAACGCTGTGGAGCGGCCAGGTTTTTTCGCAGCTAGCTGACAAGGTGTACTTGGTGCTGATGATTGCCCTCATCGCCAGCCAGTACGACGCGCCCGGGCAGACCATCAGCGGCTGGGTTTCGGCGATCATGATTGCCTTTACGATTCCAGCGGTGCTCTTTGGTTCGCTCGCGGGGGTCTATGTGGACCGCTGGCGCAAAAAGCCAGTGCTGGTGCTGACTAATCTGCTACGGGGCGGGCTGGTGATTTTGCTACCACTGCTGCTGTGGGCCACTCAGCCGCTGGGCACCGTGGCAGGCTTACCCATCAGCTTCGCCTTTTTGCTGGTGGTGACGTTTGGGGTGTCGACCCTGACGCAGTTTTTTGCGCCGGCAGAGCAAAGCGCCATACCCCTAATGGTCAAACCGCAAAACCTGCTGCCCGCCAACTCGCTCTACACCACCACCATGATGGCCTCGGTGATTATCGGGTTCGCGGTCGGAGAGCCGCTGTTGGCCCTGGCCGATACGGTTCTGGCTCCCCTCGACCGGGGTACCGGGGTGGGCAAGTCAATTCTCGTGGGCCTCAGCTATGCCGTAGCAGGGCTCTTACTCCTGCGCTTGGATGTGCAGGAAGTTCCGCCAGAACCGAGCGATACCCACGTCTGGGCCGACATCAAAGACGGCCTCCGCTACCTGGGCGGCAAGCCGCGCATTCGTAATGCGATGATCCAGCTGGTGCTGCTGTTTTCGGTGTTTGCGGCCTTGGCGGTACTGGCCGTACGGCTGGCCGAAATCCTCCCCGAGTTAAAATCCTCTCAGTTTGGCTTTTTGCTGGCAGCGGGTGGTGTCGGCATGGGGCTGGGGGCAGCGCTTGTCGGTCAGTTTGGCACCCGGTTTAAGCGACCTCGGTTGGCCCTGTTTGGCTCTTTTGGCATGGCGGCAATGCTGGGCGGCATCTCGGTGTTCGCGGCGCAGCTTTGGCCCTGTCTACTGCTGATCGGTGGCCTAGGTCTATTTGCCGCAATGGTCGGCATCCCCATGCAAACCACCATTCAAGAGCGCACGCCCGAAGAAATGCGGGGCAAGGTGTTCGGCCTACAAAATAATGTGGCAAATATTGCCCTTAGCCTGCCGCTGGCGCTGGCGGGTGTGGCTGAAACATTTTTGGGACTGCGAACGGTTTTTCTGGGGCTAGCTGGAATTGTTGCCTTCGGTGGGGTTCTGACCTGGTCCGTCATTAAAGCGACAGAGCCCACTCAGGCGTAGGTAAGCCTACGGATTCACCGCTCTAGATTGCTACCTAGTCCAAACCTGATAGACTTTTCCTATGGTCACGAGATTCTGATATCGCCAATCTCGACCGTAGATCCGACTAGAAAAGCGGCTAGCTGCCACTTATCAAAACTCCTTTTATAAACGTCTATTGATTGCTCCCTTAGATGCACATCGCATGGCTTGGTAAAAAAACGCCGTTCTGCGGCAATGTCACCTACGGACGAGAAATCACCAACGCGCTGCTAGAGCGGGGCCACCGGGTGACGTTTCTGCATTTTGCGTCGGCAGAAGGGGACGCCGAAGCAGCAGCAGGTTACGAAGAGGTGTCGCTACCGTTCATCTTTAAATCGCAGATGGGCACGATTCCGGCGTTGCGATCGCGCCGCATGCTCGAAGACACGCTCAAGGCACTCAATCCCGACCTGGTCCACGCTTCACTGACCCTGTCGCTGCTCGACTTCAAACTGCCCGAAATCTGCCAGGAGCTGGGCATTCCTCTGGTGGCCACCTTTCACCCCCCCTTCGACCACCGCCGCCGCAACCTCACCTCCAGTACCCAACACCTGACCTACCAAATTTATGCGCCCGCGCTCGCTAAGTACGAGAAGGTGATCGTCTTCTCGCAGATTCAGCGCGATCTGCTGGCCAAACTGGGGGTCCCCCCATCCCGCCTAGCCGTCATCCCCAACGGGGTCGATCCTTACAAATACACCCCTGGGGTTTCTCGCATCAAGGCCGAGCTCAAGGCCGAGCGCCTGTTTGTCTACCAGGGTCGCTTAGCCATCGAAAAAAACGTCGAGTCGCTGCTAAAGGGGTGGAAGCTCGCCAATATGGGGCCGGGCAGTAAACTGGCAATTGTCGGCAGTGGCCCGCTGGCAACGGCGCTCAAGACCGCCCACGGCTCAGACGACAGCGTCATTTGGATGGGCTTTGTCGCCCAAGAAAGCCGCCGTATCGAGATTTTGCGCGGGGCCGATGCGTTTATCTTGCCGTCGCTAGTCGAAGGGCTATCGCTGTCACTGCTAGAAGCCATGGCCTGTGGGACGGCTAGCGTTGCCACAGATGTTGGTGCTGACGGAGAAGTCTTAGAGCAGGGGGCTGGCATTGTTCTAGACACCCAGCGCGTTGCCCTACAGCTACAGACGCTGCTGCCGCTGCTGCGTGACCAGCCCGAACTTACCTCACTGTTAGGCAGTAAAGCCCGTCAGCGCGTCCTTGAGCGCTACACCCTCAATCGCAATTTAACGTTGCTTGAGCGACTCTATACCCAGACGGTACCGTCAGCTACGTCCTATTCTCTCCCGCCCAGGCTGAGCCAGTACGGCACGGCGGGGTAAAGACGCCAGATCATGTGCCGCTAGACCGGTGAGGAGCGGTCAGCCCAATCTTTGGGCGGCGAGTGGGATGCGAGGGTAAATCGTATCTCACTTGCATGTTGGGAAAAGGCAGAGAGGAAACGGGCAAAGGGGGGTCGGCTGCCATGCCACAAGAACAACTTGTGAGGGGGATGACCCCTCGATGAATTCGCTGGATTAAGCTTAGACTTTGCTGGATCAAGCTCAAGCGCCTCAAAGCATGGCTATCGCACGCCCCTCATGGTACGGCAGATACACCGTTATGGGGTTCGCCATCTCTCCTAGAACCCGCACGAAGAGAATTGTTCCCATTCTTTATATTTGACAAAAAGCAAGATAGAAAGTAGTCTCTGCTACGCTTTTCCAAAGACTCTAAAGTCCTTGCCACAATAGGACTTCAGCACTTATTTGAAAGATATCTCGATATACGCTAGCCGTTTGTGGGGTCGGTTCGCTATAACTACTAAGACAACAGGCGCTGTGTCTCCAAAAAAAGGTATTTGTCCATATCGATAATCGCTAAACACCTTGAGGAACATGGTTTTCAAGAATTCTTTTTGTCGCTTAAAAATGGCCACTGTGAGCCTGATCACAGGTGTTGTTATTACGAATGGATACACTCCTGTGGTGGCGGCTTCAGACGGTTTACCATCGCTGTCGCCATCTGATCATCCAGACAACCCTTCAGAATCTCAACCATTTTCTGATGAACGTTCGGATGAACGTCAAATCCCTGCACCGTCTGATGATTCATCGCCGTCTAGTTTGTTGCTAGAGAACAATTTTGATGGCTATAGCGAGAATTATCGGCTAGGTGCAGGGGACCAAATTCGAGTTGATGTTTTCAATGCAGAGGACTACAGCGGCGAATTTGCCGTGCTGTCGGGTGGGGTACTGAACCTACCACTAGTGGGCACTGTGCCGGTTGAAGGACTCACACTTGAGGAGGCATCAGGTGAGATCGCAGCCCAACTCAATCAATACGTTCGCCGCCCTCGCGTCACCCTAAGCCTGCTAGCCGCTAGGCCCGTTCAGGTTGCGATCGCGGGTCAAGTTAACCGTCCTGGGGCCTACAGCATTCCGCTAGAAGCCGGGACTGACCTACCGACAGTGACGCAAATTATTGAAATGGCGGGTGGTATCACCCCATCGGCAGATATTCGAGAAATCACAGTGCAGCGGAACGGGTCGGACGCCGAAATTTCTGTTGATTTGTGGCAGCTGATACGAGACGGGCAGATTGCAACCGATGTTGCTTTGCAAGATGGCGATAGCATCGTCATTCCGACTGCGACGGCACTCAGTCCAGAAGAGTCAACAACTCTAGCAACCGCTAGCTTTTCTCCGGACGAAATCTCAGTCAACGTTGTTGGTGAAGTTGACCAGCCCGGTACGATAGCGCTACCGCCGAATACACCGCTGAACCAGGCTATTTTAGCTGCAGGTGGGTTTAACAACCGGGCCAGCCAAGGGACCGTTAGCCTAGTAAGGCTTAACGCAGACGGCACCGTCACTCAGCAAGAAATTGCGGTTAATTTTGCCAACGGTATCAGTGAGGACCAAAATCCTGTATTACGTCCCTATGACACCATCATTGTTGACCGTAATGGTCTCAGTCGAACGACAGATGTAATTGGCAGTATTTTTTCGCCTTTGAGTGGTGTTTTTAGCCTTTTAAGATTATTAGGTGACTTCTAAAACTATTAGATCTGTACTGGATCTTATGATGTTTACCTTCGTTCTATAGAGCAAAAAAAGAAATATGAGGCAACTTAGTCAGAACTTCAACGATTTTTCTGCCTTGAGCCATTGACAGCGTCCGATAGAACAAACACAATGGAAGTCAGTTAACGCAAGCAGTGCTGATTTCAAAAGTACAGAAAGAACAAGTTCTAGTCATTAGTAGTGTTAGAGAAACTGTACTTCGAGCTACTCAATGATCGCCCAGCGAGTTCAGCCTCTCAAACCTCTAAGCTTTTTGCTCTTCAACTGATTGACTGCTGAACCCTGTATATGTTCAAGCCTGTCGAACCTTCACAGTAATGCCCTAACTGTAAGCCTGATACAGACTCGAACCCTGTTCCCTTTCATCTCGAGCGCAAACGTGTTCCCAATCTGACGTACAGGCCCAAATGCTGTTGCGTCTTCGTTTGAACTCACTACCTTCGGGGGACTTTCGATGAAAGTTGCACTGGTACACGACTATTTAACTCAAAAAGGTGGCGCAGAGCGAGTGTTCGAGCTGCTTTGTGACCACTTTCAAACTGCAGATGTCTTTACGTCGCTCTACAACCCACAAACCAGCATTAACCTGGGTGAACGTCCCGTTCATACGACAAAGCTACAGGCAATTCCGGGAGCTACAAAGCATTTTCGCCTGCTGGCCCCGCTCTACTTCCCCGCTTTTCAAGACTTGGATTTGCAGCCCTATGACCTGATTATCAGCAGTACCACAAGCTTTGCCAAAGCGGTTAAAAAGCGCCCTGATGCCACACATGTTTGTTTTTGCCACAATATCACGCGCTTCCTGTGGAATACTCACACCTACATGCGGCAGTATAAGGATTATCAGCCGTTAGCACCTGTTATTGGTCCCATCTTCAGTAAGATGCGCCAGGTAGACTGGCACCATGCGCAGAACCCGGACGTTTATGTCGCAAACTCCAGTATGGTAGCTGAGCGCATCGAAGAGACCTACGGACGTCCTGCCATCACGGTCAACTATCCCATCGACGCCGCCCAGTTCACCTTTTCAAACCAAAAAGACGATTATTACTTGGTTTCTTCTCGTCTGCTGGGCTATAAGCGCATTGACGTGATTGTTGAAGCTTTTAACTGGCTAGGGCTGCCGCTGCTAATCATTGGAGATGGGCCAGAAAGAGAAAACTTGGAAGCTCGAGCGCTAGAAAATATTCGCTTTCTGGGACACGTCAGCGACGAAGAACGACGACAGCTGATGGCCCGAGCTCAGATGGTGGTCGTAGCAGCCCTGGAAGACTACGGTCTGGTTCCCATTGAGGCCAACGTTAGTGGCACGCCAGTTGCCGCCTACGGAGCGGGTGGGGTACTGGATACCCAGCTACCGGGGGTGACCGGCGTATTCTTTGAGCGGCAGTCACCGGATGCACTGCATGCGGCCATCCTACGGGCAAAAGAGATTGACTGGGACTACGGTCACATCCGAGACCACGCGATGAACAATTTCACGCGAGAGGTCTTCTTTGAACGTGTGCAGCAGGTGATTGAAAACGCTTGTCGTTTGCCACAGGTCGCTTAAGACCTAAAAGATGCAAAACGTGCAAGTTTAGGAGGATAGCTATGACAGCCTTAACTCGTCATGAGATGGGTAGACACGAGATTAGCAGGCGTGAGGTTGAAGACAAAGAACCGGGATACGGCGATATTGCACGGGTACTGCTGAGGCGGCTGCCCTGGCTGATGGGAGCCGTAGTGACGGCGGTGGGGGTGAGCGCGATCTCAACTCACCTACAATCCCCCACCTACCGCAGCAGTCTACAGCTACTGGTTGAGCCCAACGTCCGCACAGAGCTTGATCTGAACCCTGACGAGAACGGTCAGCCCCCGTCTTTCTCCGAGGTCGAGCTAGACTACGTGACCCAGCTCAACCTGATGCGGAGTCAACAGTTTGTTGAGCAGGCCATTGCACTGATGCAGAGCCAGGGTAGCGATATCTGTACGAGGTGGGAGAGTGCAACCGACTGTCTGGAAGGGGTGCAAGACTCCCTCAGCCTGCATCAGATTATGGAAGATAAGACAGAAACACGCATCTTTGAGGCCGTCTACGTGGGCGAAAGTCCTGAACAGACGCAGCAGTTTCTCACCGCTTTGCAGCAAGTCTATCTCGACTACAATCTTAAGGCCCAGGAGCAGCGGGTCGAAGACGGGTTAGCCCTGGTGAACCAGCAGCTTGCTGACGTGCGGCAGCGGCTGGGTGGTTCTCAGCAGGCTTTGGAAGACTTTCGCCAGGGGGCCGACGTCATTGACCCTGAGCAGCAGGCCCTAGCGGTAACGGAAGCGCTCAACACCCTGGTGCAAACTCAGCAGGCGGTACAGGCGGACGCCGAGGCCGCCGCCGCTCAGTATGAGGCCATTCAGGCGGCACTGACGCTGGACCCACAGACGGCACGGGTCGCTGCCCAGCTGAGTCAGTCGGGTCGATATCAGCAGCTGCTGAACGAACTGCAAACCACCGAGCTAGCCCTGGCGGAGCGGCTGGCGGTCTATACCGAGGCAGACCCCAAGGCCGAGGATCTGAATGCTCAGCGGGAGCAGCAGCTCGCCCTACTGCGCGAAGAGATGACGCGTGTGCTGGGTAATACTGCACCCGCGCAGCAGGACGAAGAGACGCTGTTGCAAGAGGGGCAGCTGGGTGACATTGATATTGCCTTGGTCAGTGAAATGGTTGCCACTGAGGCAGAGCTACGCAGTCTGGAGGCCCGTCAGCAGAGTTTGGTAACGGCTGAGCAGTCTCTGCGCAGCGAACTTGACCGCTACCCCGACCTAATTGCCGACTATGACCGCCTACAGCCTGAGGTCGACACCCAACGAACCTCGCTAGAACAGCTTCTAAAACTGCGACAGCAGCTCAGTAACGATCTGGCTCAGGGTGGGTTCAAATGGGCGGTAGTAGAAGCGCCTCGTCTGGGGCAACAGGTTTCCCCCGTACCCCAAAAGAACCTGCTAATGGGTGGGGTCGTTGGGTTGTTCTTAGGTGGGGTACTGGCCTTTAGCCGAGAGCTAATCGACACGGTGGTGCATACCTCCGATGAGCTGAAACAGCAGGCTGCGCTGCCGTTACTGGGGGTCCTCCCCGAGGTACCGGCTGGCTCAGTGCAGAAGCCAACGGTGCTGCCCTTTTGGCGAGATTCTCAGCCTGCCACGCCCGCTGTCGTGCAGTGGGCACCCTTCCGAGAGTCGGTAGATTTGATCTACAAAAACCTACAGCTGGCGGCACCGGACGGCAAGCTAGGCTCGGTCATGGTCACCTCGGCCCTGCCCAACGAAGGTAAAACAACGTTTGCCCTGGCCCTAGCCCTGAGCGCAGCGCGTCTACACCAGCGAGTGTTGTTGATTGACGCAGACCTGCGCAAGCCTTCCCTGCACCAGCAGCTAGGCCACGACAACCGGCAGGGACTCTCGGTTCTCCTCTCCGGCGAAGCCTCCGTCCAGCCCATTAGCTTCTCTCTCGGCGGCATCATGCTCGATGTGCTGCTGGGCGGGCCAGTACCGATGGACCCAGTACAGCTGCTGAGCTCAAAGGCGATGCGATCGCACCTCACCCAGTTCGAGTCAGCCTACGACCTCGTGGTGGTCGATACCGCCGCTGTTCTCGGCTTGGTCGATGCCCTACAGGTAGCCTCGCTATGTCAGAACGTGGTGATGGTCAGCCGGTTGGATAAGGTCACCCAGGCCGATCTCTCGGAGGCAACCGCCGCGCTAGATCGGGTGAACCCTGTCGGCATCGTTGCTAATGGCTACCGGGGCGACATCCGACGCTACGGCAACGCTGCCCAACCGGCAATTCAGCCCCCGATCAAGGTCGAGGCAAATTAAGCCTGGCGTAAGCCCAACAAGAAGTTTTTCTCTCTGGATGTTCAGCCCTACAGCGAGACGTAGGGACTGTAGCAGTCGCAGGGTTGATCGACCCATTTGACTGCGTTGAGGGGCTCCGGCATCAAGGACTCCAGCGCCGGGAACTGCCCCTAGCAACTCGACATACGCAATCGGTTTTGTTCCCAAGTTTGTTCACAGTTTCCAATCTTGTTGACACGATAGTCTACTTCAGCTCACTCAACACAAAAACTATGATTTCAACAACCGTTCTACTCAAAACGCCGAAGGTTTTTCAGGTCACACAGACCTACAGTCCGGCACAGCCGTCACTGCCGTTGATTCAATCGGTGCTCCAATGGCGTCAGCACTTGCTCATTGTGCGTTCAGCCGCAAAAGAAGTGGCGACACGCCTGCCCGCACTGCAAAACCAGCAGTGGTTCAAAGACTGCCTAATGAACTCACCTATCAAGGCCGTACGGTTGGATCTAGACCTGGGCGAAGAAGCCATTAAAGCCTGGGCCGATAGCTGTCACACGGCCGGTAAGTCTACCTTCTTGCGGGTGCCGACGCGGGTGGATCTGCCCCAGCTCGATAAGCCCACCACCTGGTCACTCAAGCGCGTTGCCGACTGGCTAGCGGCAGCGACAATCCTGGCGATTCTCTCACCATTATTGCTGTTATTGGCAATGCTGATTAAGCTCGATTCTGACGGTCCAATTTTCTACAAGCAGTGGCGCGTCGGCGCGCGGGGACAGCTATTTCAGGTCTACAAGTTTCGCACCATGTACACCAACGCCGAGCGGCTGCACCACTTGGTAATGGGCAAGCAAGACGGACTGCACAAGCTCGAACACGACCCCCGCGTAACAGCAGTAGGCCGCTGGTTGCGAAAGTACAGCCTGGATGAGCTACCCCAGCTGTTTAACGTGATGCGGGGGGAGATGAGTTTAGTCGGTCCCCGGCCTTGGGCGCTATACGACGCCGTGCGTGTACCAGAACAGTGGCAGCATCGGCTCAACGCCGTTCCAGGTATTACTGGAGCATGGCAGGTAGAGATGCGCTCGCAGCTGCTTGACCTCAATGCGGTGAACCGCCGTGACTGTCAGTACCTCAGCAGCTGGTCGCTGTGGCAAGACCTGACCATTCTGCTACGAACGGTCCCTAAGGTGATTTCTGGTTCGGGCGCATATTAGAAATATGTCGCAGGGGCACAACACCGTTGTGCCCTAACAACAACACCGTTGTGCCCTGCTAATCAATACCGAAAACCAGTCATGACACCAAAATCTCGCAGCAGTGCCGCCGCCATTGTTCAAACCCTGGGCGCACGGGTCTTCATCCTGGCCAACAATGTCGCCACGGGCATGATTACCGCCCGCTTCCTGGGGCCAGAAGGACGGGGAGAGCAGGCCGCCATGATTGTCTGGGCCATCTTCTTTGCCAACCTGATGACCTTTGGTTTGCCCAGTGCCCTAATCTACCAATTCAAGCGACATCCCGAGGAACGGTCAGTTCTGTTTTCGGCGGCGCTGATTTCGGGCGGTGGGCTTGGCATGGTTGCAACGGCGGTGGGCATCGTGCTGATGCCCACCTGGCTGTCGAACTATTCACCAGAGGTAATTTTCTACGCTCGGATGTTCATGCTGCTGGCACCGCTGGGGCTGCTTCAGCAGGTGTTTGCCGCCGCCTTCGAGGCCAGCGGAGACTTTACGGCGGCGAACCAACTGCGGTGCTTGATTCCGCTATTTACCCTGGCAGCCCTAGGGACATTAGCACTGACTGGGCAGCTTACGCCGTTGACTTCGGCTATGGCTTACACGCTCAACAGCATCCCGGTGTTTGTGTGGATGCTGCGGCGACTGTGGCGACGGTTTCAGCCTCGCTGGCAGGGCTGGGGTAAAGCACAAAAACGCCTCCTGACCTACGGTCTGCGGGCCTACGGCAACGAGATGCTGAACGCGCTGTCACTCCAGCTTGATCAGGTGTTGGTCGTCGGTCTGCTCTCGGCTGAGGCAATGGGTATTTATGTTGTTGCCCTCAGCCTATCGAGAATGTTGCGAGTGTTTCAAACCTCAATGACGACGGTGCTGTTTCCCAAAGTGGCTGCACAGCCGCTAGATGAGATTGTGTCGCTCACCGGACGGGTTAATCGCATCAACCTAGTACTCACGACCATGGTAGGGATTGGTCTGGTCGGGCTTGGCCCCACATTGCTACAGCTGCTGTACGGGACCGAGTTTGTTTCGGCAACGGTTGTTTTTCAATTGTTGGTCATCGAAATCATTCTCAGTGGTGCGGTGCAAATCTTGGCCCAGGCGCTGATGGCGGCAGAACGACCAGGCGTTGTCACAGTGGTACAGGCAACGGGCATCAGCCTAAATGCGCTATTGGCGGTGATATTGATTCCCCAATACGGGCTGACGGGCGCAGGGGTAGCGCTAGTCAGTGCAACGTCGGTACGCCTGTTACTCATTCTCAGCAGTTACCCATTAGTGCTGCGGGTACGGGTACCTGCGTTAGTCATCGGCCCCAGCGATGTGACCTACATTCGCCACAAGCTGGGCTGGTAGAGAGATCTAAAAGGAGACAAAACAATGCAAACCACCATTTCACAGCTTTGGCAACAGCGGGTGCTAAACCAGATTCGTCATGTGCAAATTCATTTCACAAACGGTATTTCTGATTTTCTGGGTAATGACTTTCTGAGCTGCTGGCTGCGAAAGCAGCTATTCACACTGTTGGGCATGCGCCTTGGGCGCGGAACAACTCTGCGGGGTGGCAGCTATTTGTACGGCGGCGAATTGACGACGGGGAAAAACTGTCAGGTTAATCGGGGCTGCTACTTCGACTTCACCGGCTCTATCACCTTCGAAGATAACGTTGTTGTTGGGCACGGCGTCACGTTTGTGACGGCAGAACACAACATGGGTGAAGCTGCGCGACGCGCAGGTGACCAAATTATCGGCCAGCCGATTGTTGTGGAGTCGGGGGTTTGGTTTGGGGCAAATGCTCTGGTGCTGCCCGGTGTGACGATTCACAGGGGTGCAGTTGTGGCTGCGGGTGCGGTGGTGACTAAAGACGTGCCCGCCAATGCATTGGTGGCTGGGGTCCCGGCCTGCATCGTTCGCTATTTGGAGGCTCAGCCCACCACGCGACAGATGGCAAATAGACCCAAACGAATCCTACAGGAGGTGGCGTAATGGTACAGCTACTGAAGAAAACGCCTGAACGTAACCAGATAGCGACCGATACACGCAAGATTTCAGCTATGATGATTACCCAAGACGAAGCCGAGCGGATGGGGCGTGCGATCGCATCTTGCTATGCCTTCGCAGACGAAGTGGTGGTGATTGACGGCGGCAGTCAGGACGACTCGGTCAGTCGAGCGCGGCAGCTGGGGGCTAAGGTCTGGGTCAATCCGTGGCCGGGGTATGCCCTACAGCGACAGTTCGGGGTACAGCAGGCCACCCACGACTGGATCTTTCTAATCGACTCCGACGAAGTGGTGGGCG
>CAWUKV010000120.1:0-17108 GCA_963923025.1 uncultured bacterium | reverse complement strand
TCAATCTCGGTGTGTTACTGGCCAGCTTCGGTATTGTGGGTTTGGCCTTATCATTGGCGATGCAAAATCTGATCAAGGGGGCCGTTACAGGATTTTTCATTTTGCTAGAAGACCAGTACGCCATTGGCGATGTTGTCAAAATTGGCGATGACGCAGGGCTAGTGGAAAACCTGAACCTACGCATTACCCAACTGCGGGACGCGGAGGGACGACTGATTACCATCCCAACCAGCGATATTACTCGCGTAGCCAATTACTCGCTGCACTGGTCGCGCTGTGACCTGCACCTGCCGGTCAACTACAACGCCGACATCGACGAGATGATTCAGCTAGTCCGCAAGGTTGGCGATGGCCTGCGCAATGACCCAGACTGGGACGATTTAATTTTGGAAGACCCCAACATTCTGGGTGTAGAAGACTTCGGCGATAGTGCCGTGATGCTGCGCGTGTGGATCAAGACCCAGCCGATGAAGCAGTGGGACGTGTCACGAGAGTTTCGTCGCCGCTTCAAGCAATCTTTGCAAGATATGGACACGTCCATTCCGTTCCCGCAGCGGCAGGTCTGGCTAAACGTTCCGGAAGGGCTAGATATTCGGTTGTCCGGAGAGTTGGCTCGCTCGGGCCAGGCCGATCAGAACGGGAACGCCCGTAATGGCTCAAAAAACGGTTCCAAGGACAGCGGACATCACACCCTAACGGATCGGCAGCCTCGCAATGTTCCCAGTGGTGGAAACGATAGTGATGACTACGACGGTGCTGACGGCGACGAGGGGTAGAGTCGTGATCTGGAGGACTAGCCGTCGCTGCTCTATTTGCTGTTGCGATAGTTGAGATGTTTTCTACGTGCTGTTTCGTCAGCGGTTGCCTTGACTATTTGACAGCATGACACGCGCCTCGATTGACTTATGGCCAGATACTTATAGTCGTTTCTGATCGTTGTAGGGCAGAATGGGGCTGTCGTGTAAGACGGGCACATGCTAGAGCTGACCTTTACGCTGGTGGTGTTTGTGGGTTGGGTAGTGTCCGTGTGTCTGCACGAGTTTGGTCATGCTGTTGTGGCCTACTTTGGCGGTGACACGTCGGTCAAAGACAAGGGGTACCTGACGCTAAACCCCCTCAAATACACCAATCCAGGGCTCAGCTTTGTGATGCCGCTGATGTTTTTGTTGCTGGGTGGGATTCCCTTACCGGGGGCGGCGGTGTATATCGACACCCGCAAGCTGCGCAGCCGGGTTTGGAGAAGTGCGGTGTCTGCAGCAGGGCCAGCGGCAAGTTTTTTATGTGCGATCGCGATTGCCCTATTCCTCGCCACGATCCAACCCAATGCAACCGCTGGTACTGGCAATGGTGTGTTTAATTTGGAGGGTTTTACCACCCCTAAGATCTGGTGGGCCCAGGCCTTGGCCTTTCTGTTAACGCTAGAAATTGCAGCTGTTCTCATCAACCTGATCCCCATTCCAGGGCTAGACGGTTACGGCATTCTTGAACCCTGGCTACCGCCGCCGCTGCGGGTACGGTTTAACAAACTACGCCGCTATGGGTTCATTGCTTTGTTTGCGGCTTTTTGGTTAATTCCCTCATTCATTCAAGCCTTTTGGAGGATGGTCAACGGTATCTCCCGGTTCTTGGGTGTCCCTCCCCAGGTTGCCAGTACCGGCTTTCTGATTTTCCGACAAAGTTCTGAGATCATTATCGTTGTTCTGATCGTGGGACTCATTGCTGCCCGACTACTCCGGGGCAAAGCTCCACCTCAGCCCGAACCGTCATCAACAGACCTGACAACGCTACTCAAAGAAACCGAGGAGAGCCTGGCCGTGCTGCCCCAGGACTGGGAGGCTTGGCAGCGTAAGGGAGCAATTCTAACGGAGCTAGAGCGGTATGACGAGGCGCTGGATGCGTTAACGCAGGCGACGGAGGCCAACCCAAAGGCCGTCAAAGGGTGGAACGCAAAGGCGTGGCTACTGTTCTCCAAGCTAGATCGACCTAAGGATGCGCTACGGGCGCTAGATGCATCGCTTGAAGTGCGACAGAATCAGCCGGATATCTGGCACTTTCGTGGCGTAATTTTAGCGGAGCTGCAACAGACAGACGAGGCTATTGCTGCCTTCGATACTGCGATCGGGTACAGTCCTCGCCATGAAGCGGCCTGGTTTAGCAAAAGTATGGCCCTATTTGCCCAGGCCCGCTATGCAGCCGCGTTAGAGGCGACTGAAGGGGTACTCAAGGCCAATCCTAAGCGCGCCGATGCCTGCTACAACAAAGCCTGCTGCCATGCTCAGCTAGGGGATACTGACTCGGCGCTGCTGTGGCTAGAGAAGTGCTTTGCCCTGGGCGACGGGACGCTGCGGCGACAGGCAATGGCGGACAGAGACTTGGCGACCCTGCATGCTCATCCTCGATTTTTCGCGCTTACTAAGGGAGATGAGGGAAAGTAGTGTCGTTTTGGGAGAGGGGAAAGGGGATCGGCTAATACCTTGTTAACTGCTAAACCACGTCCAAGTTGAAACCTGTAGCTTTCCCCGCCGGAACACTCCAGTTCTGGACGTGGCCAAGGTTTATTTATTGGAAAAGGCTAGCTGGTCCTTGCATGTGCTTTTTACGATGCAGGCTTTCTGTGATGGGGCTTAAAAAGCCGACGGCGAGATTTGAACTCGCGACCGCTCGATTACGAATCGAGTGCTCTACCACTGAGCCACGTCGGCCCGCAGCTTGCGCTGTTGGGAGTTTGATTATATCAGTCGAAATCGAGACACGCATAGCGTCCGGTGCAAGTTCTTTGAGAAGATGTCAGGTGGGCCACTGGGTTTCGGCTGCAATGGGTGCGCTGTCCCAGGGCCTAACGCCCCGTCCTCTGATTGAGGCGGCTGCTTAGCTTCACTACGGATTAATCAACCCCAAATGCCTGATCCCACGCCCCGTCGTCCCGCCGGAATGAACCCTGAAAAGTACGAGCGCCTTTTGGCTGAGGCGCAGGCTCCTTGGAAAGCCTTTCGCAAGTTTATCTACGGAGCAGTGGGCGCATCGGGGGTACTGGGCGCGTTTGTCTTTTTCTTTCAGGTTTTGGCTGGCCGCAATCTAGAACAATCGCTACCTAACCTGGCCGTTCAGCTGGGGGTGATTGGGCTGATGGTGCTGCTGTTTCGTCTGGAGAGCGGTCCCAAAAAGAGCGAGGACTAGCGTAGTGGCTGAAGCTTCTAAAACGCCTGTTGTGCTGGTTCACGGTCTCTGGAACACCGTTGATATTTTCTGGCGACTGCGATCGCACCTCTCTGAGCGAGACTGGCCGGTCTACGGCCTATCTATGACGCCCAACAACGGTGACATTGGCATTGACGAGCAGGCCCAGCAGCTCAAAACCTATATCGAAACAACCCTACCGCCTGGGCAGTGCTTCAATCTGGTCGGGTTTAGCATGGGTGGGCTGGTCAGCCGCTATTATCTGCAGCGATTGAACGGGCTAGTGCGAGTGCGTCGGTTAGTGACCGTGGCCACGCCCCACTACGGTACCGTGATGGCCTGGAGTCGGTGGAACATTGGGGGGCGACAAATGCGGCCTGGCAGCCAGTTTTTGCGAAACTTGAACCGAGACCTTGGCGGTCTCACCGCGCTGCCGATTACAACGATTTGGACCCCCTGGGATTTCTTGGTTGTTCCGGCGAACAGCTGCCGCCTACCCATTGGCCGAACGCTGGTTGTACCCGCGCCCTCGCACAACAGTCTACTGGTCGAGTCGGCCGCGCTAGGCGCTATTGCAGGAGCGCTGGAGCCAGACTAGGCATCGCCCACCTGGGTAAACTGTGCTTCCCCAAAAATCGCGCTGCTATGGCAGTAGTATTTAAACTCCATCAGGTTAGCAAACGGATCTTGCAGGAAAAAGGTGCGATGCTCTAACGGGGTCCCTGGAAATCGCCGTTTGGCCGACTGATGAAACGTAAGCGATCGCTGCTGCGCTGTGTCGTGGAGAGATTCCCAGTCTGCCTCTTCTAGAAATACCAGTCCAAAGTGGCGAGGGTAGATCCCCTTCTGGGGTGTCAGCTCGTCCTTGGTGACGTGGGCCACTAGCTGATGCCCGTACAGATTAAGAATGAGCGAGTTTTTGCTGCGGCGTCCAGGCGTACAGCCCAAACCCTCAACGTAGAACCGTTCTGTATCGGCTAAATTGGTGACTGGAAAAGCCAAATGGAAGAGAACCGTCATTGATGACCTGTTTGGTTAGAGGACGTACTGCTGAATAGATTTTTCCGACTGTTTATCGGAAGGATGACGCAATCAGGCCCCACAATGATCTTGCCTTATGCCTTCCACCTTATGCCTTCCACCTTATGCCTTCCACCTTATGCCTTCCACCTTATGCCTTCTCCCCCCGAACCCCAAAAGTACCCCCCTAGCCTATCGCGCCAGTCCGGTCATCATCACATTAATCACCGCTGCTGCCAGCATGTCTGGGCTCTGTTCCTCCTGAGATGCCACACAGTTTTCGAGTAACAGCATGGCTAACCCGTGGGTCAGCGACCAAGCGGCCATGGCCAACAGCTGCGGATCGCCCGAACGAATCACCTGAGCGGCCTGAGCGGTTTTGATAGCCTCTAGTAAAACATCATAGGACTGTTGGGACGCCTCAACCAATGCCGGTTCTTCTGATGCTGTCACGTTGTAGCTGCCAAACATGACCCGATAGTGGATGGGGTGAGCTAAGGCGTATTGCACGTAGGCCATCCCGATTGCTTCTAGCCGTTTAAGGGGATCGGTAACCGAATCTGACGCTGTTGCCAGACACTGTCCGAACACGCGAAAACCTTCTTCGGCAACAGCTGCTAGCAGCGCTTCTTTATCGGCAAAGTGGCGATAGGGGGCTGCATGGGAGACACCTGCCTGTCGGGCAACTTCTCGCAGGGACAGAGATGCGGCAGGTTTCTCCGTCATTAGTGACAGAGCCGCTGTGATTAAGGCTGTGCGGAGATCGCCATGGTGATAGGTGGTTTTTGTTGAGCTGGTTTTTGGCATTCGCGATCGCAGTGGTCAGGTAGTGGCATTGCCAGTATGACACAAATGTTGACACCGAAAACTTCTGTGTTATCTTAAAGGTAAGTTGACATCGTAAACATATATGTGAACATCCTTGGAGGCCATCTGTTATGGAATTGCGTTCTTCTCATTTGGATAGCGGCAGCCCTATCCCACCACAGCCGAGCCCGCAGGCGTCCCGGTCTCGCTATTCTGCAACGGCTGCTGAACAAATTTTGAAACAGGCGGTCAAAGACACTGCCGAAACCGACTTCAGCTGGGAGACGATGCTCGCGATGGGAGCAGAGTTAGGGCTGTCACCTGATGTGCTGGCCGCGGCTGAACAGCGTTGGCAGGGCGTCCAACAGCAGGAACAAAGACGTCAAGCGCTACGCGCGCAGCGATCTCAGCAGCTGCGTCAATACTTGGGCGTTAACACGCTTCTGGTTGTCATCAATATCTTGGTGTGTGGCACCGTGAGTTGGGCAATTTGGCCCATATTAGGGTGGGGAGCTGGTTTGTTGCTGCCGAAATGCAGTGAACCTCATCGCTGGTTGTAAATCGCTGGTTGTAAGTTGTGCAGTTGACCAAAGCGGATCGATTCACTTGGTCATACTGCGTGATAGATGGGAAAAATAAGGCTACGTGTTCATGTCTATCTATCCAGATTGAGCGCCTCAGATTAGCGCCGTGTGAGCATTGGTGAATCTTGATGGGGTCCCTCTAAGTTGTCAGAGTTGGCGGTTGGTTTACGTCTCCGATAATGCTGAGAAGTGCCTCGCATCAAGACTAAAGACCCTTTTTGTCAATGCGTTCTCATCCCGTTTCCCCACGTCTCAAACTCAAGTTTTCCTGGGTCTTTATACCTAAAACAGAATCCTTTTGAAGTCGTTTCAAAGTCATTTAAAAAAAATGCAAGTATACTGTTCAAGTGTGTTACTCCACACAAAATAATGGTATATGTGGTTTGAATTCCAAAGTCGTATTCAAATCTCTCGAATATGATTGGAGTTAGTGACTTACTTGTCTATGTAAAGCCAACAGGTATAACACCGCAGGCGCTCACTCAACAGGCAGGGAACAGTTTGCCAAGACTTGTCACGACGATCTAGTGATGACACGCACCCAGGAAAGACAATGACACAAGCGATTCTTTCTCAGCTGATCAAAGCTGAGTCGCAGCTAACGGAGCAGGAAGCTACCCTTACTGCTCAAATTTCTACTCTGCAAGAAAAACGGCGGGGTCTACAGTCTGTAATCTCAATGTTTGAGTCCTCAGACAGCGAGAGTATTAGTGTTCCCGTACTAGATGCGCCCGTTGTTGAGGCCAAGCCTCAAAAGCGTCGAGGTCGCAAGCCTAAGGCTGCGAGTGCGACATCTAAGAGTGCGGCATCTAAGAAAGCGACTAAGAGTACGGCTTCTAAGAGTACGGCGGCTAAGAGTACGGCTTCTAAGAGTACGGCGGCTAAGAGCAGCACGACGACAACGTCTGCGGTAAAACAGTCTGGAACGCGTCGCCGTGGCGGTCGAAAGGCTAATTGGCAGACTTATGTGCGCCCCAGCTACAACGACACACCGCTGCCCGAGGTTGTTGAGTCTGTGCTTAAAACCAAGCCCAGAAGTCGCTTCAAGATTGCCGAAGTGATGACGGAGATTTTCCAAGACGATATGCCTAAGACGCAGTTCCTCAAAGCCCGTAACCGGATCTCTAATATTCTGTCTGCAGGAGCCCGTAGTGGAGATTGGCATCGGGGTCGGGGTGGCACCTATAGCGTGTCAGAGAAGGCTGTAGGTTAGTTTTCCTAGCTAACCGGTCTACGTATCTCCAGTAGACGCAATAAGGGGAGGGTCGTTTGGCCCTCCCCTTATTGTTTGGTAATTTTGTTCTATTAAGGCGATCGCTGCTACAAATCACTGCTGCTATCAACAGCTCTATCAACGGACATGATTGCCTTGATGGCCTCAGTTGAACAAGCTGTCGAGGTAGATGCGGTTGACTTGCTGGTTGCTAGTACCGTTTTGCATAAGAAAGAGGGCCAAAGACGCACAAAATAGCCGATCTTGATTCCAGACCGAGTGAGTGTCGAGGTAGGTGCGAATAGAGGTGTGCAATTCTTCAGGAATTTCTACGGAAAGACTGACCGTACGGGTGATCATTATGGGTGCCTTGGAGTAACGAGAGAGCAGAGCATTCGGGAACTGTAACTGACGTCATTGTGTTGGCAAGACCATTGCACGTTGCCAGACTGTCTGACTCAGTTAGTGATGCTCATTGTGGGTCAACATTTTCTAAATTGCAATTCGACAATTGTACGGATCGAGTTTGACAAATCCTGGAACCTGTGGAGAAGATGCGATCCCCCGGACTTTTCGCAATGGAAGTTCACAAAGTCGTTTTTGCTGTCTGAGAAAGTCGTATTCCACAGAAACTGTCGAAAGCTATAAGGTACGTTAATGCCTGTGGAAAATTTGGGGCCTCCTGTGGAGAAACTGTGGAGGAGGATGTGGAAAAGGCTGACAACATTTAAGAGATATAACACTTCTATTTTGTCGTCAGCGAAAGGTTGTGTAGGGCTGTCGCTCCTAATCTGCCATGTAGAGATTGTCTTTCAGCCTCTCATAGCAAAGCTTCTGTAGCCTAGCCAAAAGTATGCACGGAGGATAAGAGCTGAAGCCGCTCCTTAACCAATCCTGCGTATTCATACGTAAGGACGCTGGTTTGTGGTTCAATTGGCATCCTGATTTTTGCGCAGTCGAGACAAGTTGGGGCTGTGGATATCTTTGAGAAACGCCAGCAAAGCGATTGGCACGATACTGGTCGTGGTGTAATTCTTAGCGTTAGTCTGGTTAAGCATGGGTGAGCCTGTATTTGACGCAGTTCCCCTGCAGATTCCCTTGACCTTGTTTCAGTGCGACGCATGACGACTCAAAACCCCGTACATATCATTGGTGGTGGCCTAGCGGGGACCGAAGCAGCCTGGCAGGTGGCTCAGGCCGGTGTGCCGGTGGTGTTACACGAGATGCGCCCCGTCAAAACCAGTCCAGCCCACCATTCTGAGTATGTGGCCGAACTGGTCTGTAGCAACTCTTTTGGGGCACAGTCGAGCGATCGGGCTTCGGGCCTCCTCCACGAAGAGCTGCGCCAGTTGGGATCGCTGGTCATTCAAAAAGCTGACGAGCATGCTGTTCCGGCTGGGGGCGCACTGGCCGTCGACCGGGGCGTGTTTAGTCGCGACCTGACTCAGACGCTAGAACAGCATCCACTGATTGAGCTACGCCGAGAAGAAGTCACGCAAATTCCAACCGACGGGGTTACCGTGCTAACGACTGGGCCGCTCACCAGTGCTGCACTAGCGGATGATCTGCGCCGCTTTACCGGGCAGGACTATATGAGCTTCTTTGATGCAGCCAGTCCTATTGTGGTGGGTGAGTCTATTAATAAGGACGTTGCCTTCATGGCCTCGCGCTACGACCGGGGCGAAGCGGCTTATCTGAACTGCCCAATGAACCGGGATCAGTATCTGGCGTTTTGGCAGGCGCTGTGTGCGGCAGAACAGGCCGAGCTGAAAGACTTTGAGCGAGAGACGGCCAAGTTTTTTGAAGCCTGCCTACCCATCGAGGAGATGGCGCAGCGCGGTGAAGACACCATGCGCTACGGGCCGCTGAAGCCTGTGGGCCTGTTTGACTCACGGTTCGGTGCCTTTGACGCCCCAGAGAACAAAGACAAAAAGCCCTACGCAGTGGTACAGCTGCGGCAGGAAGACAAGGGCGGGCAGCTGTGGAATATGGTGGGCTTTCAAACTAATCTGCGCTGGGGTGAACAGAAACGGGTGTTTCGGATGATTCCGGGACTGGAGACGGCTGAGTTTGTGCGTATGGGGGTGATGCACCGCAACACGTTTATCAACTCTCCCGAACTGCTGAGTGCGGGTCTACAGTTCCACACCCGGCCGATGCTGCTGGCGGCGGGGCAGCTGATTGGCACTGAAGGGTACACTGCCGCCACGGCAGGCGGCTGGCTGGCTGGCACCAACGCGGCTAGAACGGTGCTGGGACAGGTGCCGCTAACTTTGCCAACCACCATGATGATGGGCGCACTGTTTGACTTCATCAGTTCAGCAGAACCTAAACACTTTCAGCCGATGCCGCCCAACTTTGGCATTATTCCGGCCCTGCCACAGCGGGTGCGTAACAAGCGAGAACGGTATGGCGTCTATCGAGATCGCGCCCTGGCAGACCTGCAAACCTGGGCTCAGGAACACACCATTCGGCTGCGACAATCGCATCTACCGGTTGCCAGCTAGTGGACCGGTCGGCCTACATTCTGCTGTTTCTTGACGGCGTTGGTTTGGGCTCTGCTGGAGACCACAACCCGCTCAGCCAAGTGGGGGTAACTCCGTTCCTCGCCGATTACCTGGGGCAGCTACTGTTAGCCGGGCTAAATGTGCAGCGGCCGGACCTGTTGGCCAAACCGATTGATGCCACGTTAGGCGTACCGGGGCTACCCCAGAGCGCAACCGGACAAACCACCCTCTATACCGGCCAAAACGCAGCTCAGTTTCGGGGGCAGCACCAGTCTGGGTTTGCCAATGGGTCGCTACGGCAGCTAATCGAGGCGACGGGGTTGTTTAAGCAGGTGCTGGCGTTAGGCCGTCAGCCGACGCTGGCGAATGTGTATTCTCCAGCCTATTTTGAAGCGATCGCCCAGCGGCGGCGGCGCTATTCCGTCTGTACGTTGTTGAACCTAACGGCTGGCCTGACGTTTCGCATGCCCTACGAGTATGAACAGCGTCAGGCCGTGTACTGGGACATCACCGGGGAGCGTCTGAGCCGCTACGGGCTGCGTCGCGCTGAAATTTCTGTTACTGAGGCCGGTCAGCGGCTGATTGGGCTGAGCCAATCGCATGCGGTGACGTTGCTGGAGTGTTATCTGCCGGACGAGGCCGGACACGCACAGGACTGGGCAGCGGCCCAGCGTAGTCTGTCGCGGATTGATCGGCTAATTGCTGAACTGGTGGCTACACTACCGGCGCATACTTCCCTAATTGTCACCAGCGACCACGGCAACGTTGAAGATTTGTCCACACCCCGCCACACTCTGCATTCGGTCCCGCTCATGGTGTTTGGACCCCATGCGGCCGCTTTTACCAAGGTGGATAGTCTGACAGCCGTGACGCCGACGCTGATGCAGACGTTGAAGGCATAACGGTCTATCAGCCTTTTGGGAATAGGGCTAGACCGGCGTGTGCCCATCGGGTTTCAGGGTTAACCGTGGCGCTAGCAGTCGCCCTTATGGGCTAATCACCAGGGGCAGCATACATCTGGCCCGTCAGTTCTATAGCAGTCGAAGGGTTGGTTAAAGCATTCGACTGCGTCGAGGGGCTCCAGCATCAAGAACTTCGGCGCCAGGAACTGTCCCTAGCAACTCGACGAATGCAATAGTAAGGCAGTTCTGGCAGCGTCACTGACTGTATTGGGTGGGGTCTGTTCTAGACTCACTACGGGCGGTGGGAATTTACAGCTAGCGCTATATAGCCTAGGACACCGAGTACGGCGGTCCTGCTTGGCGTAGAACCATAGGTTATAGGTTGTCGCAGCCTTGTCCTAACGGATCTGGCGGCTGCCATACCGCCATTTGTCCAATGGATTCAGGGACATTGTGCCTTTAGATGAGCTGATTTCTTAGTGGTATTTTTGCTTATAGCTACCGTTAGGGTCACACACGTCCGTCTGTTGCTCCACGCTATTGCCATAGGAAGCCCCCTCCGTTATGAAACGCGTCATGTTTGTCTGCAAGAAAAACTCTCGTCGGTCACAAATGGCAGAAGGGTTTGCCCGTGCCCTCAGTAACGGTACAGTACAGGTTACGAGTTCTGGACTTGAGGCCAGCTATGTAGACCCGATGACAGTTCAGGTGATGGACGAGGTCGGCATCAATATTGCTCGTCAGGGCTCAAAAGCGCTAGACGAGTTTCAGCCGGAAGATTTTGATGCGGTCATTTCGCTGTGCGGCTGTGGGGTAAATTTGCCGGAACCTTGGCTGACGCAAGATATTTTTGAAGATTGGCAGTTGGATGATCCAGAAGGTGAGGGTCTGGAAACTTTTCGACGGATTCGCGAACAGGTAAAGGAGCGGGTAATTCAGCTGTTGGCAAAGCTGTAGGGGAGTAACGACGGACTTAGTGGGTCGTCAGTGACCCCTTTTCCTTTGTCCCTGCCCCTCTTTTTTGCCAGCATTATGCATCAACAGCTTTAGCTGTCCTTTGATCCCAGTTGGCGATGCCCCCAGTCGGAGACGAGGCAACCGCTAGGGTGCAGAAGCCAGTGCTATATGGTTAGCGCCATTTGCGTTAGGACACCCAGTACGATGATTCTGCTGGACACAGAACGAAATGGCCCTTAGAAGGATCGGTTAGCCTTGTCCCAACGGATCTGGCGGCTGCTATAAGTACGCAGGTTCTTGAGCTAGAAACCTGCCATAGGTATTTTGACCTGGCTAGCTGACTGAGCGTAGGAGAACTTTCACGTATCTCTATCTGTGTTCGTTTATGCAACATGGGTAATACTTCAGATGCACGCAGCCAGTTATAACGGGCTAGGATTCGGTATATGCGGCTTTTATCTGTCTTTGGTTAGACATTTTTCGAGGTAGGGCACCTTGAAAACGGAGACTGTAGGGAGCTGAAGCGTGAGCGTCAAACGATTTTTGAGCAGAGGACTGCCAGTGCTCTTGGCGACCGCAACCCTGTTTACGGGCTGTCAGACGCCGCCCTCTCAGACGGTTTCTGATGATGCTGAGGCTGTCGCCGTCAATAAGAGCGGTATTGCTCAGGGTGACACGTCCGACATGCGAATCGCATTTTCTATCTCTTTTGTCAAAGAGTCTTCTTTTAGGAAAGCGGTGGTAGAAAGCTTTGAGGTTGCTGCCGAAGAAGCTAAGGAGAAGGGGGTGATTGCCGATGTTGGCTTTTTTGATGCCAATCAAGATACTCAAACCCAGATTGAACACATCGAAACCATTGTTGCAGACGGCTATGACGCTGTTCTAATCTTGGCTAATTCAGCTACTGAGCTAAACGATGCCGTCAAAGCGGCCTGTGATGCGGGTGTGGTCGTTGTGGATTTTAACGGAGAAGTCACTGAACCCTGCTCCTACACCGTGAGTCTGCTATGGGAGCAGTACGGCACGGTGCAGGCTAGCTACCTAGGCAACCGTCTGGAAAAAGGCACCCTGCTAGAAGTTCGAGGTGTAGCCGGTACCACTAACGATGCCAGTATTAGTGGGGGTATCCATGCCGCCCTGGCCGATTTTCCCCAGTTAGAAATTGTCGACTCGGTGGTAGGTAACTGGCAGCAAGACGTCGCCCAAGCTGCTGTTGCCGAAGTTCTACCCGCGCTGCCTGAGATAGATGCCGTCGTCACCCAGGGCGGTGACGGCTACGGTACGGCCCTGGCATTTGAGGCAACGGACCGTCCCCTGCCCGTCATTATGATGGGCAACCGCCACGAAGAGCTGAAGTGGTGGCAGGAGCAGCGCGACGCCAATGGCTACGAGACCGTGTCTGCCACAGCGCCTCCAGGTATCTCAGCAGTCTCTTTTTGGGTAGCTCAACAGATCCTTGCGGGCAAAGATCCGATGCCGCCATTCGTCAGCATGCCGCTATTGGTGATTGAGCCAGAGATGCTGGATGCTTGGCTGGCAGTGACACCGGAGGGAAGAACTGCGAACCCGCGCTACACGCTAGAGTGGACAGCCCAGCTGATTGAGGCTGAGATTGCCGGAGCGCCGCTACCAGCACCGCCGCTGCCGAACGAGCTGTAAGTAGACGGGGTCAGTTAAGGGTTATATCCCTGGACTGTGTAGGGAGATGGCAGCTTAACTGGATTTTGGGTCTGGGTGAAGGGGAAAAGGTAAAGGGGGCTTGGCTACAGCTGGTCATGAGGTTAGCGGGCTCCAACACTCAACTCTTGAATGTCAGGACTATTTTAAGTGGCCATCGATGTAAATGAATGATTAGCTTCCCCTCTATGAAATCATGGACCAAGCCACGGGCCACCCCTCGTTCTCCTAAACAGTGGCGATCGCTAAATTGGCAGTTGTTAGCTGCCCTAACCGGGGTGACGTTGGTATCGCTGACCAGCGTTGTCAGCGTGGTAATTTGGGAAACGCGAAGCATCCTTGCAGAACAAAAGGGCAAATCTTTTGAAGCGCTGGCCACTTCGGGTAGCCAACGCCTAGCTGAGGAATTGGCGCGGGAGGTTGAGCTATTAGAGGGGCTGTCGCAGGAGAATGCTTTCTTTTATGAGGTATTTGGCAACCTTCAAGACGGCTGGCACAAGCTATCGGACGCTGACCTCGCCGCTGAACTACAGCGACTTGAAGATGCCTGGCAGCAGGGCGATGAAGCCCTACAGGTTAAAACCCGCGGTCATCCGGCGAGCACTCACCTGCTGCGATTTACCCGCAAGTTTTCGGCCCACACCCAGCTCATTTACACCAATCGCTATGGGACGCTGGTAGCCTCCAGTGGTAGCCGCCCGGAGCATTTTTTCTACGGCGATACTGCGTGGTGGCAAGCAGGCTGGGGTGAGGGACGTGGGCAGGTTTTTGTCCAGCAGCTACCGCCCATTCCGGGGCAGGCCGGAACGATGATCGAGATTGCTGTACCCGTAAGATTGCTAGCCGACCAGCAGTCCCATGGGGTATTGCGATCGCGCTTTCTCATTCACGATTTCAACGTGTTTGAGGACCTGTCGACCTTGCAAGACATCAGCGGCGTTACCATTATCGACGCCAGCGGCACCGTTGTTCATAGTGACACCACTGACCAGATTGGCCTGACCACAGCGGCACCAGGTGAACGCGCTGGATGGCAGCGACAGCGGGGAACAGAAGGCAACAACATTATTAGCGGCTACGCGCCTCTACCGGCTAGCCGAGAGCATGCCTATCTCGACAATCTTGGTTGGACGTTGCAGGTGCACCAGTCTGCCCGAATGGCCTTGGCAACCGCCGACCGGCTAACGTTAGTGGCCATTTTGGGTGGGGTTGGTGTGCTTGTGATTGCCTTGGTCGTTAGCCATCGGATTACCCAACAGTTCACCCGCCCCATTCGGTCACTAACGCAGACGGCTACTGCCATGGCTGCTGGCGACCTTGAAGGCCGCGCCGCCTTGATGGGGGCTCACGAGTTTCAGACCCTAGCGCAGGCTTTTAACAGCATGACGCAGCAGCTACGTCAGTCGATTGTGACCCTAGAGCAGCGAGTACAAGAACGGACCCAGGCTCTCGCCAGTGCTAAAGAACAGGCCGATGCGGCCAACCAGGCCAAGAGTGAATTCTTGGCTAACATGAGCCACGAGCTGCGGACGCCGCTCAACGGCATTTTGGGCTACACCCAAATTCTAGACCGGAGTGCGACCCTAACATCGGACGAGCGTAAGGGCATTGACATCATTGGTCAGTGCGGCTCTCATTTACTGACGCTGATTAACGACATTCTCGATCTATCTAAAATTGAAGCGCGAAAGCTGGAGCTAGTACCCACGGCTCTGCATTTTCCAGCTTTGCTACAGAGTGTTGTGGAGATGTGCCGGATCAAAGCCCAGCAGAAAGGCATTGAGTTTGCGTATCGCCCTAGCCCCCACCTTCCGGCTGGCGTTAGCACCGATGAGAAGCGGCTGCGGCAGGTGCTGATTAATTTGTTGGGGAATGCCATTAAATTTACAGATCAGGGCATAGTCACGCTGGTGGTCGATGTGCTTCAACAAACAGACCAGCAGGTTACGGTACTGTTTCAGGTGATTGACACGGGCGTGGGTATTGCAGAAGCAGATTGTAACCGTCTTTTCCAGTCCTTTGAACAGGTGGGGGATCAGAAGAAACAGGCCGAGGGCACCGGCCTGGGACTTGCGATTAGCCAGCGTATTGTTCAGCTGATGGGCAGTGAGATACAGGTGAAAAGTCGGCTGGGCGAGGGGAGTGAGTTTTCGTTTACTGCTGAGTTACCCATTGCCGTCGACTGGGTCGAACAACAGCGTCTGACCGATAGCGGCCAACGTATTATCGGCTATGACGGAGCACGCTACCGGGTTCTGGTGATCGACGATCGTTGGGAAAATCGTACCGTTGTTCGCAACCTGATCGAGCCGCTGGGATTCGACGTGATTGAGGCAGAAAACGGCCAGGACGGATTGACCCAGCTCACGCAGCAGCCCGATCTGGTGATTACTGACCTGGCCATGCCGGTGATGGATGGCTATGAATTTCTCCGGCAGGTGCGAGCCTCTGCAAACTATGCCAACCAGCACATTATTGTGTCTTCTGCCTCGGTGGCGCAGGAAGACCAACAAACGGCACTAGACGCTGGTGGAAATGCCTTTTTGGCCAAACCGATAGATGCCCAACTGTTATTTGCGCTAATGGCAAGTTACCTGGATTTGACCTGGCAGTACGATACCGCCGTCGAGGCGTCGGTCGCTGGACCGCTGGTCTTGCCGGATAAGCAGGTGCTCGAACAGCTGCTGGGCTTTGCCCAGGAAGCTCGACTCAAGCCGCTTGAGCGCCAGCTGGAGCAGTTGACGGCCGAAGACAGTGGCTATGTTCCCTTTGCCGATCTCCTGTTGCCTCTGATTGAACAGTTTCAATCGGAAGAAATTGAAGACTTACTCCAGCAATACCTGACTGTGGAAACCCGCAATGCTGCATGATGCCAAAGTGCTGGTGGTAGACGATACACCAGCCAACCTCAAAGTGGTGACCGAAACGCTGGATGCCGAGGGCTATGAGGTGAGCACTGCCCTTAGTGGCGATCGCTGCCTCAAGCGACTGCAAAACTTTACCCCAGACCTGATTCTGCTGGACGTGCAGATGCCAGGAATTGACGGATTTGAGACCTGTCAACAAATCAAGGCAAATCCTGAGCTAAGTCACATTCCCATTATTTTCTTAACTGCCCTATCTGATGCGACTAGTACTGTAAGAGGCTTTGATGTCGGAGCCGTAGACTACATCAGCAAACCTTTCCAGAAGGCAGAGCTGCTGGCTCGGGTAAAAACGCACCTACAGCTTCAGCAGGCAAACCAGCGGCTAGAGCAACAGGTGCAAGTGCGCACCCAGGCATTAGAGCAAGCTCTACAGCAGCTCCAGTCTTCGCAGCTCCAGCTTGTTCAACAGGAAAAGATGTCGGCCCTTGGCAATCTGGTGGCAGGGGTTGCCCACGAAATCAATAATCCTGTCAGCTGTATCAAGGGAAATATTGTTGAGCTAGAGCAAAATATTGTCGATATTATGGCGCACCTGGATCTGCACGATCAGCAGGCCGATTCAGACACATTGGTCCGTCACGCAGACGATATTGACTTGAAATTTTTGCGGGAAGATATTCCCAAAATGTTGACGTCTATGGAGGCGGGGTGCGATCGCATTTACACGATTAGCACTAGCTTGCGGGCGTTCTCCAGGGCCGATCAGGAGGACCGAGTTGACTTCAATGTGCATGAGGGACTCGACAGTACCTTAAACATTCTCAGGTATCGATTAAAGGCCAAAGACTTCCGCCCTGAAATTCAGGTGGTTTGTGACTATGGCAGGCTACCTGAGCTGAAGTGTTTCCCCGGACCGCTTAATCAGGTCTTTATGAATATTTTGGCGAATGCGATCGATATGTTCGATGAGATCGCCTATGGGCAACCTTACACGGTGTTAGAATCGCATCCCCAACAAATTAAAATACAAACGCGCCTGCTCGATTCGGCTGACCATCACACCCATACAGTAGAAATCCGCATTAGTGACAACGGTAAGGGGATTGAGCCCGACATCTGCGCCAAAATCTTTGAGCGAACCTACACAACCAAACCTGTAGGTAAAGGAACGGGGCTAGGGCTAGCAATCGCTAGGCAAATTATAGAGGACAAACACAGCGGTAGCCTTAACGTCTTATCCGAAATGGGATGTGGTACGACCTTTAAAATTGAACTTCCCATTCAGTGAACAACCCCCTCACCCTTGCGACGCAGTTGAACGGATTGTCCAACCCTCTTACTAAGCTAGGGTTTGCTGAAAAAAGCAAAGAAGCTTGTAGAGCCTAGGTTCTGGCAGA
>CAWUKV010000119.1:0-17210 GCA_963923025.1 uncultured bacterium | reverse complement strand
CGCTGCAGGAGAAGCGGATGTTCGCTCAGACCGCTGCCCCGTAGAAGCCGCAGACGGCGCTGACTCAACACTTTGTTCGGGTTGTGCAGGTTGGCTGACAGGGGAATCCGGCAACTCAGCACCCGGCGATCGCTGCACCGCTGGCTGTGATGAGCTAGATACCGCAGACTCCGCCACAGGACGAGAAGGCGGTGCTGTAGATGAAGCAGTCGACTCTGAAGCAGACGCGGCATGGGGTAGCGGAGCCGCTGAATCAACCTGTACCTGCTGTACGGACGAACGGGGAGGAGCGTTGAGCGGTTCAGAACCCGATGGGATAGGCGATCGCTGCACCGTGGGCTGTACTGAAGCCGATGCCGCAGACCCCGCCACGGGTGACACAGCCGATTCTGCGACATCTGTTGGAGAAACTGTCGGTATCGTCCCGCTCTCAGCAGGTCTGACAGGTGCTGCATCTGGTCTCGGTACCGCAGGTATCGACGCTAGCCCCGCTCTCTGAATCGGCGACATGGCTGACGGTGCCAGGTCCGCTGCCCCACCCTCTACGGGCGTCCTTTGAACGGGTTGAGCAGATTCAGCAGCCTGCGCTGCAGGAAATCCGTTGGGGTAAAAAGTACTGAGATTAAGAATCGACAGCGAAGTTGCCCCCAAGGGCTGAACCCCCAGCGGCTTTCGCCACAGTCGCTGGGGCAGATGCTGCCCGCCAAGCGGTGTGTTATGCCCCAAAGAACGCGCCATCGATTAACTACTAGCGTAGTAACCGTCGTCAGACCGACCATTCAGAATGGTGGCCCCACCGCCGCCGCTGCCAAAGGTAACGCTCAGACCTTCATAGGCCAGCGTCAGCTCTTCTATTGCCACTTCGCTACCGCTGGCCTGCAAGGAGGGTGCTGACCACCCCACAGGAACAGCACCAATCAGCGTCCAACACTGCTGGGTATACCCCGCCTGATTGAAGGTAAGAATATTGACGTTGCGACGGTGTTCGCTAATTTTTGTCCCTGAGCTGCGCGGTTGCAGCAGGGCACTAATCCAATTCCAAAAGGTTTGATTACCGCTCATGCCCCGCTTGAGGGTGACATCGGTAAAATCGGGGGTGCCCAGCAGAATCCGCTTCTGGTCCGTCAGACCACCCTCTTCAATGACCTCTTTGTTGATGGTGACGCCCAGGCCACTGCATTCGGTAAAACAGGCCGTGAGCTGACTTTCAATCTCGACATAAAAACGATTGGCCGTAACATAGTTGGCCGCATTAGACGATGCTGTCGTGCTGTCGCCAAACAGATCGCCCATGATGGACGAAACTGCATTCATGCCACTAATGGCTTCGTTCAGAACCATAACTATCGCCTCCCATAGCTGTGGATCCGTTCTTGTTGAATCAGCAGGTCGTCCTGTAAAAGCTGGTAAACGCGATCACAAAACAGCCGCATCGCCACCGGATCGGTAACCAGCCGTGCCGCAACTGCTGCCATCTCTCGTTTCACCGATGCTGAATGACGGCTCTGCAAAATAGCCGCAGCAGCAAAGCCAGCTGGATTAACAGCGGCGCTGTTTGGCGGCAAAAAGGTTGCGTTCTCGTCTCCCACTAGGGGATTTATTGTCTTCTGCATGTAGCGGATAACCGGTTATCGAGGCAAGCCGTTAATATCGCGATAGACGTTTTGTAGGTAGTTTAGGTCACCCGCAAACAGTCCTTCGATAATCACCGGACTGACCGCTGGCAATGTACCTAGCGACTGAATGACTCGCGCCAGAATAATTACAGTGGCATAGGCCGGGTTAGCCTGAACTCGCGGATCGGACATCGGCTCAATTTCGTCCGATGTGCGAGCTAGTCGCATCACGCCCTGACGATGCACCTGCCCTGCGGCATCGATGTAGCCCGTGGGGAGTTCGAAGGTAAACGTGGTTTGGATACCGGCGCTGGTCTGCGGCGGCGCTAGCGCGGGCTGCGGCAGTTCGGCCTGCACCGTAACCACATTCTCATCCGGTGCCATTGGCTGGATAGAAGGCTGTGTTGACGGGGGTGGCAACCCCAGGTCGTTAGACATCTGCAAAGCAGGCATAGCAGTTCCAGAATTCTAGTAAACAACAAACCCTACACAGCACTACCCAAGGGCCATACTGACCGCGGCTGCACCCATCATCCAGCTATCAGAAACCCGCTTGAGGGATTCCACGGCAATTTCGACCTCTTCGATGTTGTGGTCTGAACCTTTTACATCCAGGTCAGAAATCTTGTAGCTGACTGGCCAGGCACCGGTAAACTCAAACCGAAACATCTCCACTAGGCTCATCTGTCCGTAAATCGCCAGCGAACCATTACGGCGCTGATCATCCCAGTTGCCTTCACCAATGGTATCCATCCAGTCCCAAAAGGCGGTTGATACCGTCAGTCCACGCTTCAGCGTGATGTTGGTGTACGAGCTATTGCCCGGAATCTTGGAATGGATGATATGTCCTTTGCTGTTGCCGCGCTGGCCCCAGACCTGGGGAGTCACTTCCTGAATTTCAATCACATCTTGCGATCGCTGGAAGCCGCTACATTCCATGAAGTAGCCGTCGATCATGTCGACGCTACCGTCTAGCCGTAGCTCCAGGTAAAACCGAGCTTTGGTTAAGATTTCTGGGAATAGCTGCATAACACCTAGGCAACGCGTATGACTTGTGTGTAGAAGAGTTCGAGCGTGTCTTCTGCTAAACTACCGCCGCTGTCAACGGCCAAACTACCAATCTGTTTTTTGGTGCCTGGGAACAGATCAATAAAGTTATAGCGCATCGCTTCTTCCCCGTTGGGGTTGTAGATCACAAGGGACCCAGTTTTGCGACTGTCCATCGCCTTTGAACTACCACCCGAAAAAGTATCGGGGTGACAATCGTTGTACCACTCGGCCAACTTTTGGTGATCGGCTTCGTTACCGGCTACGTAGGTCAGGCTAATGGTGGTATTGTACTTAACGCCGCCAATCGTCGCCTGAGTTTGAGTAATGGCATTTTTGGTTACACCAATTGCCGCATCACCCCCCGCAACTTCTAGCTCAATCTCAGGTCCCGTACAGGTCTTAACAGAGAGACCTGTTACACCATCAATCTCGAAGTAAAATTTTGAATTCGTACAGTATTGAACCATCGTGATCTTCTCTCAGAACTTTAGCTCTACGTAATGTCAGGTTGTGCCAATGTTGGATTTCGTTCCGCAACCAACGCAAAATCTATGAGTGGTTGCGTCTACCGGTCCTGTATACTCACGCCTGCAGCAGGTCGGTTACACTACCCGATTAAACTTCTCACAGGTAATTGTGTAAGTCTCTTCGATATAGGCATCAGCAGTAACGTCTAGATCTGCACATTTGTACTTAGACGGCCACGCCTCGGCAAATTCCCACTTGGCGACCTCGGCACCGTCCGTGTCGTAGGCGGTAATGCTACCCTCGACCTTGTTTCCCGTCCAAGAACTTTTGCCACCGTTAGACGCAGGCAAGCACTGATCAAACCAGTCATACATTTTCTTGCTGGTACTGTCCGAGTCACCGCTGGCAATACAAACGCAGTCAATTGTGAACAGTCCTTCAAAACCTGCCGAGTTGACCTGCCAAATGGTTTTTCCACCTTTAGTGGTACCTACGGCCTGTTGCCCGCCCTGTACCTTGGGGGCATAGTCAGGGATGCTAACGCTCTTGAAAACAGAGCTTTCTCCTTCGCAGATGCCTGCCAGTTCTAGGTAAAAACTACTGGGGGCAATTGGCTTTACAAAATCAGCCATGATTTAGCTCCTCGCTCTCCGGTTACGTGTTGTTGAATGAGTTGATGAGAGTTAATAACGAAACCCAGCGTCTGCTCTGACGTCGGGTTTCGCTAGCTCAACCCAACCTACTGGTTAGGTGCCCACTGGCTAATGCGGAAGATAACAAATTCTGCCGGGCGAACGGGGCAAACACCAACTTCCACATACAGACGACCCAGCATCATGGTGTCGTGGGTGTTAAGTTCACCATCACACTTGACGTAAAACGCCTCAGACGGAGAGCCACCAAATAGAGCACCATCACGCCACAGACGCTCTAGGAAGTTGCTAACAGTGCGCGTCACCCGTGCCCACAGGTCTTGGTCGTTGGGCTCAAAGACCACCCACTGAGTGCCAATTTCGATGGACTTCTCAATGTAGCTGAGCAGACGGCGAACACTGATGTAGCGCCACTGCACGTTGTCGGGCTCAACCAGCGTACGTGCGCCCCAAACCTTCAGACCGCGGTTGTAGTTAGCAAAGTTGCGGATGCAGTTGATGCCCACGGGGTTGAGCAGCTCTTGCTCACGCATGTTGGTCTCATAGGCTAGCCCCGTCACACCCCTGGGGGTTTCGTTAGCCGGTGCTTTGAACACACCGCGAGACTCGTCAGTGCGGCACCAGATACCCATCATGTGACCCGACGGGGGAACCAGCTTGGGACGACCGCCGTTACGGGGGTCAGCCACCTGAATCCAAGGATAGTAAGTTGCGCCGAACATGGACCGACGGTTGAAAGTGCTGAGCCACTTTGCCACATCGGCAGGACGCTGTTTGTTGGGTGCAACCGGCTCGGGGCCTTTGCTGGGCTTAACCGGCGGCGGGTCAATCACAGCCATGCGGTAGGCCGGGCCAGGGAAGGAGTTTTCGCACATGCTCAGCATCATTTCCATGACGCCGTGAACCTGATCCAGGTCAATCAGGCCTTTCTCGTAGGCCAGAATCAGGTCAGGGCAGGCGACCATCGAGACTTCGTCGATTTCGAACAGGCCCTGAATGCCGGTACGGTCGTCGCGATCGCCCTGCAGGTCACGGTTGAAGCGGTCAGGCTCACCCACATAGGGCGGCGGTGCCACTTCGTAAAGCCCCGTAGACGGACGACGGGACAAGGGCTGACCAGACTGAGAAATGTCTTCAATCGCGATGAACTCAGAGATCTCTAGTGCCGCAACGGCATAGTCAGCCACAGCAGGGGCGGCATCGGGGTTCATGGTCAGGTTCTCGTACTCTTCGAGAATCTGGTCACCGTTCTTAACAACGACGTTGAAGTATTCGCCATTGTTAAGGGGCGGCTCTGCATCTTCAGGTGCATCATCGGGTAGCGGCTTGGGCTCGCTATCGGTGACCTCTACCACAATCCGACCGGAGCTGGAGGGCAGAGCCAAAGTCCCTTCGTCAGAAGACTTCAGATAGAAAGATAGTGACGGCTTACCGCTAGAGGTAATCAGCTTCGTGGCATTATCTTTGGGCTCAGGCTTGGGAGAACCAGGCAGCTTCGTACCGATGCTGACAACCCAGCAACGACCGCCGCCGTTCATGAACCAACCCTGTACCGCAAACGGCAGGTAAGCCCCAAAGTCAGTAAACCCGTCTGAACCAGGTCTACCAAAAAACTCAAGGTACTGCGCCCAGCTGGTAATCATCATGGGCTCAAACAGTTCGGCATCACCGCGAACGTCTTCGCTAAAGCCGACAAAGCCTGCCACGCTCATGCTGACGCCGTCAATCGGGCGACTGCCTCGGTCTACTTCTTCAACGTAGACGCCCGGTGCAAAGTAATCTAAAGCCATGTAGGCTATCCTCCGTCCAGATTAATTCTGAATAGTTGTTGTCTAATCTTTCGACCTAGATGCTTGTCTAGGACAATTATTTTATTTTTGGCCTGGGCGCTACTTGAGTTCGCCAAAGGTCATCCGAATCAGTCTCTTAATTCCTGTTTTCCCGAAAGACCCCTCTTCCTATCAAAAAAAATCAAACCTTTTGTAGATTTCTCAATATGGGAAAAAAGATAGCCGCTTTTGACCGTAACGCGTTCGGACAAGCGTCCTGAATAGGGAAAATACCTAAGTTGATCAAGGCAAGACTTACCGTGGATCATCTCCATAGGCCGTGCCACAAATTGCACTGTATTGTCTCAGATCTAAAGCAACGCGGGTCAGCCCAGAACTAAACCTTGGCCACGTCCAGAGCTATAACTTTTCCGGCAGGGAAAGCTACAGGGTTCAACTCGGACAGGGTTTAGTACCGTCTCTAAAAAACGACAGGGCTCAAGCTAGATGCAGCAAAGGAAAACAGCCATTACGACTGCCAAACTGAGATTGCCCGAACATCCACCCAGGGGCACGTCAGGTCCATTGGAACACAACTTTTTGTCAGAAAAGTCACTTTTTATCAAATCGGTTTCGTTAGGTTAGCGCAGTGTGAAGGTCACCTTTTGTTTATCAAGCAATGTTGATTCTGCTCCTGAGCCTGGGCATTGCTAAAGAATGAACGCTATGGGCCATTAACCCTCATTTCTGAGCCCCCGTTTTTAAGCCCTAAGGTTACGAACCCGATTTATGAGCAATCATCTTGCGATCGCAACCGTTACGGCAACCCTGCAGCGCCTACTCCAAAGCGTCATTCAGCAGGATGTGGATGGGGCCCGAGTCACCACGCTTAAGCCCAACGCCATCGGTAGCAGCACGCCAGAATCCGGCGTTAATCTGTTTCTCTATCAGGCTGCGACCAATTTGGCCCTAAAAAACGGCGATACCAAAGCCTTTCGCGCTCGCAAAGGCCCCGTTCGCCGGACCACCTCCCTCGATTTGTTCTACATGCTCAGCGTCTACGGCAACGAGGCCGAGCTAGAGCCCCAGCGGTTGTTGGGGAGCGTGGTACGGGCCCTGAGCGACAAAACGGTGCTGACCCCAGAGATGATCCAGGCCGCGATCTCAGATGCGGCCTTCCTGCAACAGTCCAACCTGGTCGATCAAACCCAGCCACTGACTATCTCTCCGGTAGACATGGATACCGAAGAACTGTCAAAAGTTTGGAGCACCTTCTTCCAAGCCCCCTACAACCTGTCGGTCGCCTATAAAGTGATGGCCGTGGTGATTGATGGCGAAATCTCACCGCGACGGGCACTCCCCGTACGAGAACGCCAGCTGAGTGGTGGTGTTGCCCCATTTGCCCAACAGCCGGTGCTGGAAAAAGTTGTCGCCCAGGCAGATGCCCTAGCCCCCATCAGTAGAACCACCCCCCTACGACTCACGGGCACTAACCTCAGCCACGCCAATACTCAGGTACAAATTGGTAGCGCAGCAGTCACCCCCTCGGCGGTAACCGCAGCCGAAATCTTACTGTCCCTAGAACAGGTGCAGGAAAATTTACTGCGTGCTGGCATCCAGTCCGCTCAGGTCTTGCACCACCTGCCCCAGCAATCGGGCACTATCCCCCTCCGCTCAAACGCTGTTCCCTTTGTGTTGCGGCCCTCAGTCGTCAATATTCAACTGCTCGACAGTGAAGGAATTGACGACGACCCCCGCACGGGCCAGCTACAGGTGACCACTGACGTGCCCGTTCACCCTGACCAGCAGGCCGTCGTCATGCTCAACGAATGGTCGACGACGACCCCCAGCAGCTACCTATTTCAGGCCCCTTCAAGGCCAAACGCGACAAACCGCTTAGAGATTCCGTTCAATGATGTGAAACCCGGTGATTATCTCCTTCGTCTACAGGTAGATGGGGCTGATAGTCTGCTGACGGTCGATACCGACCCCAACAGCAAAACCTTTAACTGGTTTAACGGCCCCAGAGTCGTCATTGAATAAGTCTTTATGCCTGGCCAGTCTTTCCATCCAGAACAGCCCAACTTTGAAAATCTAAAATACCGTATGAATCTCGAACTCGAAACCATTAGCGTCAATCAACTCCACAACTTAGCCAACGAAGCAGTGGCCCAACGGCTGATTACCGCCCACGGATACCGCGGCGGTCAGTACGAAATCCTCAAAGACGGAGAATTTGTTCTGCTGACGCCGCAGGAGGCCATTCAGTACCTGCAAGCGCTGTTAGGAGACGGCAACGAGTAACTAACGAGTAACCTAAATGACCGCTACCGCAACTCGCCCCAGCTGGCACAGCGCCAATCAGCGGCACCTCAGTCAGGCACTCGGTCAGATCCGTCAGGCGCTCACCCACCAGATTGCCCAGCGATCTGATGCAGAACAGCCGGATCTAGCGACCCGACCCAGCCCTGACGGCACCGTCTCGCCAGAGGATGCTGATCTGCTCAGCTCAACGCCGTCCTCCCTACAGCTGATCTGCCGTAGCTTTGGGCTTAGCGACTTCGAGCGACAGGCATTGCTGCTGTGCGCAGGTATGGAGCTAGAGGGACAATGGTCAGAGCTGTGTCTGGCTGCCAGCGGTAGCGCTCACCCGACCTTTGGACTGGCCCTGAGCTTATTTCCTACCGCAAACTGGGCAGCGCTCACCCCCAGCGCTCCGCTACGACGCTGGCAACTTGTTGAAGTCGGCGGCGGCAATACGTTGGTCAACAGTCCCCTACGCATTGATGAGCGCATTCTTCACTACCTGACCGGCATCCAATACATCGACCAACGACTCCAAGCGCTAATGTCGCCGGTTCACCACAGTGGGGCGCTGATTCCCTCCCATGAGCGCCTAGTCAATACCATCGAACAAACCTGGCAAGGTGCACGATCTCCAGACCGTTTTCCCGTCATTCAGCTGGTGGGCGATGACCCAAATAGCTTGAGTGCGATCGCAGCAACAGCCTGCTACCGCTCAGGGCTCTCGATACAGGCCCTGGCCCTAGAAGCACTACCCACCGACTGGCAACAGCTCAAGCAATTACAAACCCTGTGCGAACGCGAGTATATCCTCAGCGGCACGACCCTGCTGTTAAACTGCGAAAACTTTGGCCGCGAAACCCGAGAGCGCCAGAGTGCTGCCACTACCTTCATTAATGGGGTCAATCTACCGCTGATTTTGATCACTCCTGACCGGCAACGGCAGCAGCAGCGGCCCATCATTTCGCTAGAGGTTGCCCGCCCGTCCACGACTGAACAGCGGGACCTGTGGCAGCTTGGTCTGCAGGGTATGGATGTCTCTCAGGAGCAGGTCACCGCGCTGGTTTCACAGTTTAACCTCAGCCCTAGCGACATTCAGACCATCTGCCAGCAGGGTAACGCCCAGCAGAACACCACCCAGCTTTGGAACCTCTGCCGGACTCAGGCACGCCCTCGGTTGGATGAGCTGGCCCAGCGGATTACCGCCCGTGCCAGCTGGGACAGCCTGGTTCTACCCGAAAAAGAACAACACATTTTACAGACGTTATCTGCCCACGTCGCCCAGCGGGCCAGAGTTTACGAAGACTGGGGCTTTGGCGACAAAAACGGTCGGGGTCTGGGCATCAGCGCCCTGTTTGCTGGCGCAAGCGGCACGGGTAAGACCACAGCCGCAGAAGTCATTTCACGGGATTTAAATCTCGACTTGTACCGTGTTGACCTGAGTTCGGTAGTCAGCAAGTACATTGGCGAAACCGAGAAAAATCTGCGTCGCATCTTCGACGCCGCAGAAGGTGGTGGGGTGATTTTGCTGTTTGACGAAGCCGATGCACTATTCGGCAAACGTAGCGATGTCAGCGACTCTAAAGACCGCTATGCCAACATGGAAGTAAGCTACCTCCTCCAGCGGATGGAGTCCTACCGGGGCTTGGCAATTCTCACGACTAATCTTAAAAACTCTATGGACCAGGCGTTCCTGCGACGGCTACGGTTTGTTGTTCAGTTTCCTTTTCCCGATGCCAAGCAGCGTGCCGAAATCTGGCGGCGGGTCTTTCCGTCCGATACCCCAACGGAGGGGTTGGTCTACGAGCGGCTCGCCAAGCTCAGCATTGCCGGAGGCAACATCCGCAACATCGCCCTCAACGCCGCCTTTATTGCCGCCGATGCGGGTGAACCCGTGATGATGAGGCATCTCCTTCAGGCTGCCAAGCAAGAATATCTCAAGCTAGAGCGTCCGCTGACGGATGCTGAGGTGAAAGGGTGGGTCTAGCCCTTACGCCAAAGAGTAAATATACTCCCCGCAAAAAACAAACTTCCAAGCAACCACCAAAATATAATGAGTGAGAATACTGAAGTAGATGTTTTTTGTGCGCACTATGAGTACAGAACAGTACATTCCTAGCCCCGTAACTGCGATCAGGAACCGCCAATCGCTAAAAATAGACAACTCCTCTGGCATGAACAGATACGCTGTTATCGGATGAGCCAGGACAAAAACAGTAGTACTAAATAGAGCGCGACACCAGAAGGCAGTCGAGAAAAGTCTGATATATCGTGGGAAGAATACAGGCCGGTAAATTGACTCTTCTAGCGTAGAAGGAACAAAGAGATAAGTCAGCAATCCTTTCAGTAACTGCGGCAATGTGAACGGATAGCTTTTTAATGCAAAGAAGCCGGTGAGGTGCAGAAAAAATAGGTACCTAGACCCCAGATCAGAAAAGTTAGTCCAAAGAACCGAATATCACCAGCACTTGTCGGAATCTGATAATAGCCGCTAATACGCCTACCTATAGCTCTGATCAGACTGAGAGATGAGTCCATCGGCTTCCCAAGTACTAAACAGATGCTTTCATAGCGCTAGTCACTCTGCTTGAGTCTCAGAGTATAGCCATCTCTTAAACACAGAGTACTCATGATTGATGCTCCGGGCCAAACTGCCCGCCAATATAGCTAACGCCATTTACGTTAGGATACCGATTACAGCTATCTTGCTCAGCACATAACGAAATGGTCCCGAAAAGGTTTGGGCCGCCTTGTCCTAACGAATCCGGCAGCGGCTATAGATATACAAAAAGTGACTTCTTTAGCTAAAGAAGTCACTTTTGATGGACGGAAAAATGCCTACAGTATTAGGGCCTTTATTCAACCAGTGACCCATATGGGCTACCCTACGGGAAAGCAATGCCTAGGTGCCTCACCCCCCCTACACAGATCGTGCCCTACACAGATCGTGCCCTATACAGATCGTGGTTGACGCGCCAGACCAACTTAAATCCCCGGAATCTCTGACAGCTCACATTCAAGTTCCTCAACAGAGAAGTTCATCATCTCTTTCCACTCATCTAGTGTGAAGCTAAACCCCTTTTGGTTAGCCATATTCACAAAAGATTCCATGTTGGGAGCCGTGTTTAGGGTTTGGCGCAGTGAAGGGTTGGACTGGGCTTCGCGATAGAGTCGGACAACCTGATCTTTAGCCATGGGTACCTGCTATCAAAGATTTTTTGTTCGTTAAGTTGGTTTTACCTTAATTCACCTATCTAAAGGAATAGTCATAATCACGGAAGTTTTCGATCAACAATCCCGATAACATATCAAAAAAACTTACGCACTTTCTGCCTTGGTCACTCCATCGAACACGCCCGCTGGGAATGCGGCAGATCAGTCCCTTGCTGAATCAGCGGACGCCTTATCTCAAGCCCCCTCAACCGAGGCGTTGTTGGGACAAGGCTGGGGGTTTCCCCTGCGGCTAACGGTTCAGGGCAGCCTGCAGTTCAGCCAGCAATTCCGCAATTTAGAAGAGTCGATTTTCATTATCTTAGGTACGCGTCTGGGAGAGCGCCTCTACCGCCCGGATTTTGGCTCTCGTTTACACGAACTTGTCTTTGCCCCACTCAACGAAGACACGCTGTTACTGGCGCAAATCTATGCCCGCGAAGCCATCAGAAAGTGGGAACCTCGAGTCACTATTGAGACCGTTACTGCCACGCCAGCCCCAGACAACGCCAGCCTCTTCATTCATGTCAGCTATCGCATTAAACAAACCCGAGCGCGCCGGAGTCTCGTCTATCCGTTCTATCTCACTCCCGTTGACGAATAGGGCACCTCGCCTGAGTTGGCCAATTCGGTTGAGTCACCGATATCTAACAGACGCTGTCTGACACATGCAGCCCCCGAACATGGCTATGGAATTTGACTTTCTTACTAAGCTCCCCAACTCAGACCTAGACGACCGAACGTTTAAAGAACTGGTCGAGGAATGTCTGTTGCGGGTGCCGCGCTACTGCCCAGAGTGGACCAACCACAACCCCAGCGATCCTGGTATCACCTTGCTGGAGCTGTTTGGCTGGCTGACAGATCAGATGATGATGCGGTTCAACCAGGTACCGCGTCGAAACTATGTGGCGTTTTTGGAGCTGCTGGGCATTCGCCTCCAGCCTCCGGCCCCGGCTCGTACAGAAGTGACATTTTATCTGGCGGCGAGTTTGCCAGAGCCCTACGAAATTGCCGAAGCGGTCGAGGTGGCAACCGAGCGCACCGAAACCGAGGCTGCCATTATCTTTAGCACCGATCGTCCCCTGGTGATTGGTATGCCCCACATCCATCACGTCCTGACCGCAGAAACGGCAGAGCAAACCCCGACGGTGTTATTGGACCGACTCTCGACCCGATGGACGCGGCAGAGTGAGGGGCACTGGTCGGGTAGTGAGCAGCACATCTTTAACCCTACGCCCCAGGCCGGCAACAGCTTTTACCTGGTACTCGACCCAGAGCAACAGCTAATGGGGAACGTCATTGCCCTGGCCTTTGAAGGCGAAACGGCAACGCCAACCGGCATTCGTCCGGAGGCTCCGCCCCGCCGTTGGGAGGCCTGGAACAGCCAGGCCTGGGTGCCGGTGCTGTTGCAAGAGCGCGACGACGAAACGCGCGGCTTTAGCTTTTACGACACGGGCGTACAGCGGGGTGAGGTGACCTTGCACCTACCGCAGCAGCTGCCGGTAGCAGACTTTGCCGGATACCGGGGCCGCTGGGTGCGCTGTGTGTGTACCGAGCCTGCCCTGGGCAACCCAGCCTATACGCACTCCCCTCGACTGATTAGCGTGGCGGCGCGGTCGGTGGGCGGCACCATCGACGCTAGCCAATGTACCCGCGTACTGGGTGAGGTGTTGGGCGAGAGCGACGGCCAGCCGGGCCAAACCTTTCAGCTGCAGTCGGTCCCCGTACTGGCCCGTGACGAAGCAGAACAGTTGGTCGTTACGCTACCCAACGGGGCTCAGCAGATTTGGCAAGAAGTCAACGACTTTGCCGACTCGGGGCCAGAGGACTGTCACTATACCGTGGACTCCCTCACCGGAACCGTCCAATTTGGGCCGCTGATTCGGGAGCCAGGGCAGCTCAAGGCCGCGACGGTGGCGCGATCGCACCAGCAAACTAACGGCACGGCCCTGCTTACCGCTGCACCGCAGCTGATGGAGCGGCAGTATGGGGCCGTCCCCGCCCGAGGGGCCACCCTGACCATGCAGGCTTACCGCACTGGCGGCGGGCAGCAGGGCAACGTCCAACCCGGCACCCTGCGCGTGGTCAAATCGGCGGTGCCCTACGTGGCCGCAATTACTAACCACGGACCGGCCTACCACGGGGCCGATGGCGAGTCGCTAGATAGTGCCGTCCTGCGCGTGCCTCGGCTGCTGCGAACCCGCGATCGCGCCGTCACCCGAGAAGATTTTGAAACGCTGGCCCTGGAAGCCAGCCAGGGAGCCGTTGCCCGCAGCATCTGTCCGCAACAAATCAATGACCAGCCCGGGCTAGTGAGGGTTCTACTGGTGCCCCAAGCGAACCTCAACAACATTGAGGCTGGTCTGGGCCTGACACCGGGCTCCTTTGACCTGACGCCCCAGCTGACCCAGCAGGTACTGCAATATTTGGACGAACGCCGTCCCTTGGGGGTGCAGGTTCAGCTACAGGCCCCTGAATACCTGGGCGTGGGCGTGCAAACAGAGGTCGCGCTAGACCCAGCCTACGGCTCTCCAGAAGCTCAGCAGGCTATTCTCCACGAGCTGCAGGTGACGCTGTACCGCTTCTTGAACCCCCTCACGGGCGGACGAGAGGGTAGGGGCTGGCCCTTCGGCACGCCGGTGTATCCCTCGGACATCATTACCCAGCTTCAGGGAGTAACGGGCGTACGGTATCTGGGCGCAGTCATGCTCTACGAAATTCGTCGCACCCCTACGGGCTGGGTGCGGCAGTTGGCCGCCGACAACGTGGTTAAGCCCGGTCCATTGGGGCTGGTATGTTCTTGGGCTGACGCGCAGCTGCGCTCGGGTCACGCCATTAGCGTCATTAACTAGGAGGGGCTGTGGTACAAACACAAACGCAACAGCTCATGAGCCTGGAATTGGCCCCTTTGCAGGAGCCTCCGGCGGATCGTTCAGCCCTCAATCGCGGTGGACAAGCGCTAGCGTCCCCCTCCCAAGCGACTCTACCCACAGCACTCAGCACCGATTTACTCCTCCGCCCTGGCGAACTCAGCGAGCTGGTCATCCGCATCAAAAATCGTGCCGATGCCCCCCTACAGCTACAGTTCACGGTCTCGGGTGACATTCCCACCGACTGGTGGCAGCTCCGCACCGAGGGCACCCGACTGCCGCCCCGGCATCAGATGGAGGCGGTACTGTACTTTGCGATCGCATCGGATTTCTTCGAGCGGCCGTTGTCGCCCGACCAGCTGCCCCTACAGATCGACTACACTGGCACGCTCAGCGTTGCCGCCGTCACCCCACGGGGCGACAGCCAAGAACAGTCTCGCCCCTTCCGGGTACTCGTCCGCCCAGACAGTCAATACCTGGAACTGTTACCCGACATTTATCGCAGCGTTGATTTTGTGGGTCGGTTTCTCAAAATTGCTGAAACCACCTTCGAACCCACTAAGGATATTCTTGACCATCTTTGGGCCTATCTAGACCCGCTGACGGCCCCCCAGTCGATGCTGCCGTTTTTGGCGCACTGGGTGGGCTGGTCCTTCGACGGCCCGCTGAGTTTGGCCCAGCAGCGGGCACTGATCCGCTACGCCATGGAGATTTATCGGTGGCGCGGCACCCGGCGGGGCCTGAGATTTTACCTGCATTTAGCCAGCGGCCTGCCGCTGGACGATCACCTCCCGGACGAAGCGGATAAGGCGATTGGCATCCATGAACATTTCAGTCAGGGCTGCGTGCTGGGAGAGGCCCAGCTGGGCCAGTCAGCTACACTGGGCGGCTATCGTCCTTACCACTTCAGCGTACGGCTGCGGCCGCCTGCCGATCACCCCGTAGACCTAACGCTGATTCGCACCATTCTGGAGCAGGAGAAGCCCGCTTTCTGTTCCTACGATTTGTCGGTTGAACCTCGGGTAACGACAGAATCGGTTTAATCATTTCGCTCTGTGTGGCACAGCGTGCTGTGCCCCTACGCCATCGTATTACCCCATCCCCGTCCATGTCTTTAACCCCCCTCCAACGCTTACAGGTCAACGACGGTCTGCTAATTACCGCAGACCGCTGGCAAATCGCCCACGGCTACCACCAGCAGCGCCAAAAGATTCACTACGAATCTCTCCATCAGAGCGGCATCGTCAGTGGCCTAGGCGTGAGTGTGGGGGAAATTCCTGACACGGCCCCTAGCAAATATCGGCAGGCTCGCTGGCTCACGATCCAGCCGGGTCTTGCCATCGATACCTGGGGTAACCCAATTGTTGTCGCGACCGCAGAAAGCTGTTACCTATCAGCACAGCTGACCGAAACGACAACTATTTACGTGGTTCTGCGCCATTCTGACCGTCGTACCGATGCGGGTTCTACAACCACCACGCCCGGTACCGACGTAGTGCAAGAGGCGTTTCAGATTCTAGAGAAAAATACCCCGGCAGAACCGGGCGAAGTTGAACTGTGCCGCGTGCGGCTGACGCCGGAGGCCACGGCGGTGCTGCTGCCCGAGGACGTCTTTAAGCCGTTAGATAACCAGCTGGACCTGCGGTATCGCCGCTCTGTGCAGGCTAAGCCCCAGCAGCAGGTGACGGTTTCCACTTGGACGCGGGAAGGGCTGACACCGTTTCAACAGCTGGGCGAGGCGCTGCCTGCCTGTTACCCGGCGCTAACGCTACACGCTCAGGCAACGCCTTTAAACGGTGATTTGACTCACCTCACCCATACTGATTTTTGCCAGCTGGATCGCAGTACGCGGCAGGCGGCAGCGGCCTATCTTAAAACCGGTGGGGTGCTGCTGGTGGAGGCCGACTGGGGAGATTTAGGCGAACTCTACTGTATTGAAGCAGAACTACGGGGGGCCGTCGCTGCCGGTCGTCTCGGTCAAGTCTCAACCCTCCAGCAGGAGGCCGAAGCAGAACTGGCTGCTGTTCAAAACACGCTGAACCAAGGGGTCGAACGCCTCGCCCAGCCCCTACTGGCGTTTCTCGCTCAAGAAGACTTGCCTGCCCCCACAGGTGCAAGCCCGTTAACAGAATTGAGCCTGGTAATCACATCGCAGCCGTTTCAGTTTGCGCAGCTGCCCACCCTACATGGTACCCCCGTCGGGCTTTATGGCTGGGGTGGTCTGCTGTTGCTGGTGGGGCCGCTCCCACGGGTGTGGTCAGGCTGTGACCTGCCGCCTCAGGAACTGCGCTCTGCCCAGGAGCTAGGCATTAACCTGCTGCACTTTGCCGCCCGCCGTCGTCAGCTCCATCAGCTGAGCGCTCCCGCCGCCCCCATTACCCCATAGTTCTTGGGCACTGCCTGTGTTTCTTAGGCGCTGCCTGTGCCGCCCCGCTACCTGTGCCGTTATGTCAAAACAGATTTCGACTCAGCTTTCCACCCATACGGTTCGCCTCGGCGACGGCGAGGATCGCTTTGAGGTGACCGTCAACAACCTCAGCGACCACTTTGCGACCTTTGCATTGGACCTATCGGCCTCCGGTGTGGACCGTCAGGCCAGTGACTGGTACAGCCTCAAACCCGACCTGTCGGCCAAAATTCCGGCGGGGGACCAGGCCAACTTTGTCGTCAACATCCTCGAAGTTCCTCCGGTACCTGGCGGCTTCACCGGCAAGATGAACCTCAACGTCAACGTTACTTGCCTAGAGCTGGGAGAAGAGGATCGACAACCGCTGAACCTGGTGGTGGCGGGGTCTGGAGCCCTTCCTCCGACGCTGCACCTGCTGGAAACAACCTTTGTTACCGAACCCGGCAGCCTCATCGAAATTCCCCTACAGGTCCACAACCCTAACCGCAACACGGCCAACGTGAGAGTTGTTCTACGCGGGCTGCCCAACGCTTGGCTGACCGACGGCCACGAACGTCGGCTGCAGATTGCCGCTCAGAGCTATGCCAACGGCTTGTTTATCTGTCAGCCGCCCGTTTCTAGCGAAGCGGCCAGCGGTATGTATCCATTTGAAATTGAAGTCAGCTACGCCAAGACCCTACTGGTTAAGCAGATGGGGAGCCTGGAAGTGCTGCCTACCGGGCACATCAGCCTAACCTGCCAGCCGCGATCGCACCCCGATACCCCGGACGCAGCCACCGACACCACCCACGCCGACACCACCCACTACAACATCCAGCTAGACAACCAAAGCAACGTCAACCAAACCGTGGCCCTGACGCTGA
>CAWUKV010000118.1:0-17281 GCA_963923025.1 uncultured bacterium | reverse complement strand
GATTACCTTTGAGGCTGATGCTGATGGCAATGGTGTAGGTGATTTTTCGATGGATCCGACAGACCGCATCAACACTGGTGGACGGGATTTAGTCATCACTGCGGCTAACATCACAGCTGGAGACATTATTACGGGTGAAACCGTTGGCATGAATAACCCCTATGACGGTGGCGACATTACGCTGACGGCCCAGACAGGAAATGTTACGACAGGCAATCTTGACGCTCGGTCGGAAGCCGGAAACAACAATGGCGGTCTTGGCGGGCAGGTCACGGTCTCCGCCGCTCAAAATATTACGACAGGTAACATCTTCGCTAGCTCGATAGCAGGCAATAATAATGCCTCAGATGCAGGCAACGTATCACTCACTTCAGCCTCGGGAAATATCACGACTGGCAGCGTTAATGCAACCTCCCGCGCAGTGGATAACAACGCCCAAAACGGTGGCAATATTTCGATATTTGCGCCCAATGGCGAAATTGTTACGCAGGAGATCCGGTCGTTTTCGCGGGCACTTGGGAACAACAATGGCGGAGCAGCTGGAAACGTTACTTTGTCAGCCTTGGAAAATATTCGTATCACCTATGTTGATGCAGAGGCCGAGAATAGCGGTGGCATTGTCGACATCGCCACCGATCAGCAGTTCACTGCCACAGGGACGTTTAATGCCATAAATGGGGGCATCGTCGCCAGCATTTCCAGCACTGGCAGAAATGGTGACGGTCAAGTTATTCTCCGAACGGAGAACACCCCCTTCGAGCTGGGCGGGGCACCTACTGGCAATGGAACCTCTGGTGGTATTACGTCGGGGCGCTTACCGACGCCTGACGTTGTGGCTGCGCCACAGACGCTGACTGCCAGCCAAACTGTAGGCAATATTCAAATCACCCTGACTAATACCGACCCATCTTCCATCGAGACAACATCGTCCGAAACGACCACTGAGACCGTTACTACTCTGTCTACAGCGGCCCAGACGTCTGCGTCTGAATCTTCGGAACTTATGGGCAACGTCATCGTTGACAGTAACTCCACGAGTGCCGTCACGCAGCTGGCTGCGATCGAAAACGGTCTTGCGGCCCAGTTTGCCGACCAACTGGGCCTATCCGGCAACGACATACCGCTGGCTGCTAGCCTAGAACAAATGCAGCGGATATTGAAAACCGCTGAAGACCAGCTTCAGATTCGGCCTGCGCTGGTTTACCTTTACTTCGCAGAGGATCAGCTGGAGGCCCTAGTGGTAACCAGCCAAGGTCAGCCTTCTGTTCACGCCACGGGGTTCAGCCGTGACGAGGTCTTACAGTTGGGACAAAACTTCCGGTGGGCGGTGACGAATCCTACGTCTATGCCAGTAGATTATCTCCCCCCTGCCCAGGCACTGTACCAAGCGCTGATCGAACCGATTGAGGCCAAACTCGACAAGAAGCACATCGACAATTTAGCGCTGGTACTGGACACCGGGCTAAGGTCGCTGCCGCTAGCTGCCCTGCACGACGGCGAACAGTTCTTGATCGAACGCTACGCCATCGGCGTCTTACCGACCTTCAACCTCACAAACTTTGATTGGGCTAATACCCTGTATCAGCGGCGCGACAATCCTGCCGTGTTAGCCATGGGCATTGCCGAGTTTACCGACCAGCCCACCTTACCGGCAGTCCCAACCGAGCTGAGCGTGATCACCCAGAAACAGCACGATCGGTCCTATCTCAATGCGGCCTCTACGCTAGAGCAACTGCAAACTTCGCTAGAAACAGGGGAGTTTGGCATTGTCCATCTAGCAACCCATGCCCTGTTTGAACCCGGCGCAGTTGATCAGGCCTACGTGCAGCTCTGGGACCAGACGCTACGCTTTGACCAGCTGAAGTCCCTAGATTTTCAAGCAGCCAATGTGTCATTACTAGTCCTCAGTGCCTGTAAGACGGCATTAGGAGACGAAGCTGCCGAGTTTGGATTTGCCGGGTTGGCGGTAAGCACAGGCGCGCAGTCGGCCCTGGCAAGTTTGTGGGCCGTCAGCGATGACGGCGCGCTAGGATTCATGGCTCAGTTTTACCAGCACCTGAGATCGCGGCCTGTTCGGGGAGAGGCTGTTCGACAGGCGCAGCTTGATCTACTCAGCGGCCAGGTCAGTCTTGACCAAGGCCGACTATACGGTCCCAATGGCGACATCATTGCAACGTTGCCCGAACTGGACGGCAGCGGACGGTGGGACTTTTCTCACCCGGTTTACTGGTCTGCTTTTACTCTGATCGGGAACCCTTGGTAAGGATCGATTTCATTCTCCGTGCTGCTGTTTTCTTCTCGACGAAAGCGACCTGACAGACCGCCACTTAAGTGGATTGCCCACGGCTGGCGACAGGTCAGCCAATGGCTTTTGGCACAGTTTAGGCAGGCCCCCTACGGGGCGATTAGCCTTGCGATCGCGCTAGTCGTATTGGGCAGCCAACAGTTAGGACTACTCGAATCCTTAGAACTCAGCGTCTACGACTACTGGGTCCGACAGCAGAGCGAAGGGGGGCTTTTACACCAGCAGTCGTCTCACGAGGCTTTAGACACTGTCGCGGAAATCGTGATTGTTGGCATCACGGAAGAAGATATTCAAAACCAGGCTCAGTGGCCATTGTCTGACCAGGTATTGGCCGAATTACTCGACACCCTGCAGCAAAACTCCCCCAGAGCTATTGGCATTGATCTACACCGAGACATTGCCTATCCCCCCGGTGAAGTGCAGTTAGCTGAGGCGTTGCAGGCAGACAACATTTTTGTCATTGAATCGCTAATTGACGGTATTCCACCGCCACCTGACTTTCCAGTAGAACGGGTTGGCTTCAACGATCTGCTGGTCGATAGTGACGGCATCGTTCGGCGTAACTTTTTCTATGCTACGTTGGCAGGCGATCCCTTTTACTCGCTGAGCCTAAAAATGGCCCTGGCTTTGCTAGATGAACAGGTTGGCAACGCCACCCAGTTAGACATTTCAATGGGTAACGTCATCCTGCCTACACTGCCGCAAAACGCTGGCGGTTACAGCGATATCGATAATGCCGGCTATCAATTACTGCTTCAGTATCATCCTCAAGGCTTTCAGCAGGTTTCACTGACAGACGTACTGAGTCGGCAGGCTGATAGCGTCATTAAAGACAATATTGTTTTTATTGGTACCGTTGCTCCCAGTATTAAAGATACTTTTTTTACCCCCTTTAGCCCGATACGAGATCAGCAACCCCTGATGCCCGGTGTCGAAATTCATGCGCATAACCTGAACCAGCTGCTAACGCTGATCCAGATTCAGCAACCGCCACTGCAATGGGTTTCAGTGGGTATAGAAGGGCTTTGGATTCTCTGTTGGTCGCTGTTGGGTGGCAGTATTGCCTGGTACCAGCGACGCCCCCTGCTGGTCATTGGAACCCTGAGTCTCACTACTGTTGCACTGGTTGGGCTGTGTGGTTTTGCCTTTAGCCAACACTTCTGGCTGGTGCTGGCAGCCCCTGCGGTGGCCACATTCTTATCGCTTCTACTGGTTACCGTCTACAAGGTCTTCTATTACAGCTTTTACGACCCGATGACGCGGCTGCCGAACCGAACGTTGTTTTTACGTCGGCTACAGCCATTGTTGCAAAGGTCATATCAGAGGACCAACGTAGACCCAAAAGCAAACGCGAACAACAGCGCATCGCTGCATGCCGTCCTTTTTGTTGACATTGACGGGTTTAAAAGTATTAACGAGAGCTTAGGTCAGGAGGGGGGCAACCAGGTGCTGTGCCAAGTTGCTCGCCGACTGCAACGATGTTTGCCCAATGCCCTGATGGCACGGGTGGGCGGAGACGAGTTTGCAATTCTACTGCCGAACCTACAGCACTCTGGTGAAGCAACCGATACTGCGGCCCATGTGCAGAAGCTACTGGCCCAACCGGACAGTAGCATGCCCCAAATGCTCGTGATCACGGTTAGTATTGGCATTGCCCTACAGCATAGTGGCTCAAGCTACCGCGCCGCTGATTTGCTGCAAGATGCTCACCGAGCGACTCACCGGGCCCGGCAGTTAGGGCGAGAACGCTACGAGGTCTTTGCCAGAGGTATGCGGACCCAGGCCGTGTCCCAGTTTCAGCTGGAGATGGACCTACGGGTGGCCATAGAACAACAGGCTTTCGAGCTGTATTATCAACCGATTATTTGTCTCAAAACAGGTTACGTGGCAGGCTTCGAAGCTTTAATTCGCTGGCCGCATGAAGAACGAGGATTTGTTTCCCCCGGTGACTTTATTCCCCTGGCGGAGGAAACGGGGCTCATCATTCCGCTGGGACAGTGGATACTTGAAACGGCCTGCCAGCAGGCACAACACTGGCATCAGGCGTTCCCTCAACAGCCTCCGCTAGCGGTCAGCGTCAACTTATCTGGTCGTCAATTCAACCAGAGTAATTTAGTCGAAATGATTCAGGCTACGCTATCCCGAACTCAGCTAACGCCCTGTGGTTTGAAGCTAGAGCTGACAGAAAGTATTGCAATGGAGAACGTCAATCTAGCTATTGACCAGCTGCTGCGGCTTAAGCAGATGGGATTGCAACTGAGCCTAGACGACTTTGGTACCGGGTATTCGTCTTTAAGTTATTTGCATCGCTTTTCAATCGATACGCTCAAGGTTGATCGATCGTTTGTTAGCCATATGGATGTCGCGACAGAAGATAGTGACATTGTTAAGACTATCCTGAGCCTTGGCCACCAACTGGGGATGACCGTTGTTGCAGAAGGCATTGAAACTGCTGCTCAGCTTCAGGCGCTGCGACAGATGAGCTGCGACTATGGTCAGGGCTACCTATTTGCAAAACCGCTAACTGCCGAGCAGGCCAGCCAGCTCCTTCAACAACCGAAGCAATGGTAGTGTAACCGTTACGTCACTGCCTCTCTGCCCTAGTCATTTGACCACCGCTCGCGGCTGATTAGGTCACTGACACAGTCTCTCATCAGATAATCGTGCGACTCTAGTATCCCCTCAATTTGTAGCCAATCTCGTAATGGAAAGTATTGGCAGAGGGTGTAAAGCCGTTGGTATCGGCCAACAGTGCCGGTGGTCACTAGCGATCGCACCTCATCCTGAATCATCTCGATAGAAAATTTAGACTGTTGAACCGTTGAAGCAGCCTGATACATTACAGCCTCCTGGTCAGAGAAATTGAAGTTGTCGTGTTGGCCTGTAGTGTCGGCCAGATGATTTGAGCCCAAGGATTACGCTCTCCGGGCCGGAGAGCGTTTGATGGCTAGACCTAAACCTTGGCCATGTCCAGAACTGGAGGTTTTCCGACTGGGAATGCTACAGGCTTCAACTTGGACATGGTTTAGCCCAGCTTTTAGATCGATTACTGTTCAGTTATTGCCCACGACACAAACTGTCTCTTGAGAGACTTCACCAGCGAAACAGCACACTAGGATTACGATGGGTTAAAGCGCTACTGGTTCTGAAACATTGTTACTGTACAACAGATACTCTCTTTTTTGCCAAATTACACTTCTCAAAAGATGAATGCAACCAAGAGAGACACCAACAAGATGGCCCACAGACAGGACGGACTAGAAATAGCACGGACGCAACATGTCGCGCAATCTAGCGATGCTTACCCGACACATTTACCTAGTTCGTATTTTGACAATGTAGGGTTTGTATTGCAAGTTACTTTCAATAAAAGTAATTTGCTTGTCAACCATTCCTGACATAAGACCAAATTCAGCGGTCACCAGATTTGTTAGGACTGGGTTGCCGTCACGATGCCACTGTTCGACAGTCGAGCCGTGACCCAGCGTTCGAGTCGTTTTGCTGCCGTAGGTTAATGGTAGATTTGTGTTTTGAGATACATATAGACGTGTTCTAGGCTGTAAAGCAATAGGTGTGTGAATCAACGTGATCCGACCGGGTAGTAGAGTCCGTATTCTTAGCCCTGCCTATGCCGCTGGCAAGCTAGGCACCGTCCTAAGTGCGGAAATCGAAGATAACGGTAACGTCACCGGCTACTGGATCGTGTCTGTGGACGACCTAGACTTGCTGGTTGCGCTGTTGCCGGAAGAGATGACAGAGCTTTAGGGGCTCCGGCTTGCTGTTTGTGTCAAATACCGTTGGTGTCCCGTTGGCGTCAAATGGCCCGTGTCACCGGCTCAAAACAGGAAGTAACGCTGGGCCAGGGGCAGAACTGTCGCGGGTTCGCAGGTGAGTAGCTCACCATCGGCTCGGACCTCGTAGGTCTCGGGGTTGACCTCAATTTGGGGCAGTGCCTCGTTGAGTTTGAGGTCTGACTTACCAATGGACCGAGTGTTAGCTACCGGAACTGTCGGTTTGCTGAGCTGAAGCCGCTGACCTAAGCCGGAGGCTTGGGCCACTGCGGATACAAATGTGAGGGAAGTGGCCGCGATCGCACCCCCAAAAGCGCCATACATGGGCCGTGCATGCACCGGCTGTGGCGTCGGAATGCTGGCGTTGGCATCCCCCATCTGTGCGTAGGCAATAAACCCACCTTTGAGGACGATGCTGGGCTTGACGCCAAAAAAGGCCGGGTCCCACAGGCACAAATCCGCTAGTTTGCCCTCTTCTACCGAGCCCACATGCTCGGCCATGCCGTGGGTGATGGCCGGGTTGATGGTGTATTTTGCCACGTAGCGCTTGGCGCGGAAGTTGTCGCTGCGATCGGTATCTGGGCTGAGGGGACCGCGCTGCACCTTCATTTTGTGGGCGGTTTGCCAGGTGCGAGAAATCACCTCACCGACGCGGCCCATGGCCTGAGAGTCGGAGGCAATCATGCTGAATGCCCCCAGGTCATGGAGGATGTCCTCAGCGGCGATGGTTTCTCGACGAATGCGAGACTCGGCAAAGGCGACGTCCTCGGCAATGCCCGGGTCCAGGTGATGGCACACCATCAGCATGTCCAGGTGCTCATCCAGGGTATTCACCGTGTAAGGCCGGGTGGGGTTTGTCGAGGAGGGCAAGACATTTGCCAGACTGCACACCTTGATAATGTCTGGGGCGTGGCCGCCGCCTGCGCCTTCGGTGTGGTAAGTGTGAATCGCCCGGTCCTTGAAGGCCGCAATCGTATTCTCAACAAACCCGGCCTCATTCAGGGTGTCGGTGTGGATGGCAACCTGCACGTCGTAGGCGTCCGCTACCTGCAAGCATACGTCAATAGCATTAGGCGTGGTGCCCCAGTCTTCGTGCAGCTTCAGGCCAATTGCACCCGCCTCCACCTGCTCGTTCAGCGCCGCTGGCTGGCTGCTGTTGCCCTTGCAAAGAAACCCAAGATTCATGGGAAAGGCGTCCGCCGCCTGCAGCATGCGGTACAGGTTCCACGGACCGGGTGTGCAGGTAGTGGCGTTGGTGCCCGTCGCCGGACCCGTGCCGCCGCCTAGCATGGTAGTAATGCCCGATGCGATCGCAACTTCAATCTGCTGGGGACAAATGTGGTGAATGTGAGAATCTACCCCACCCGCCGTCAGGATCATCCCCTCCCCGGCAAGCGCCTCGGTGCCGGGGCCAATGATGATATCGACATTGTCTTGAATGTAGGGATTGCCTGCTTTGCCGATTTTGACAATGCGTCCGTCCTTAATGCCCACATCCGCCTTGACGATGCCCCACCAGTCCAAAATCAGCGCATTGGTAATGACTAAATCCACCGCGCCGTCGGCATTGGAGATAGGGGACTGCCCCATACCGTCGCGGATGACCTTACCGCCACCAAACTTGACCTCGTCGCCGTAGGTGGTGAAGTCCTGCTCGACTTCGATAATCAGTTCGGTATCAGCCAGTCTGACCCGGTCACCGACCGTCGGCCCATAGGTTTCGGCATAGGCCCGCCGGTCCATTTGATAGCTCATGGGGTGGTTGTCCTGCTGGGGAAGGGGGAAAAGGGGGAAAGGGAGGAAAGAGGTAAGGGGGAAAAGGCAGAATTATGGTGGTGTCGCTTGTCTGCGCTCTTTTCTAATCAAGATTGCCGTTGACGAGGCCGTTAAAGCCGTACATTTTTCGTTCACCGACAACAGGGACAAGCCGTACTGTTTTCTCATCGCCGGGTTCAAAGCGGATGGCGGTGCCTGCGGGAATATCCAGCCGTTGTCCTCGGGCCTGGTCTCGATCGAAGCTCAGGGCAGGATTTACTTCAAAAAAGTGAAAATGAGACCCGACTTGGATGGGGCGGTCTCCGGTATTGGCAACCGAGAGTTCGGTGACGGCGCGCCCTGCGTTGAGTTCGAGGGTGCCGTCAGCGGGAATCAGTTCACCTGGGGTCATAACCGTCCTTTGAGTGAATGGAACAACAGATACAGACGTGCAACAAAACTAAGCCATGGCTCCTGCCGGTACCCGATGGAGCTGAATGAAATCGATGATGTGATCTAGCCCAATCTGGGTCTTGAGGTTTGTGAAAACAAACGGGCGATCGCCGCGCATCAGCTGAGCGTCTCGCTCCATCACACCGAGATCGGCCCCCACCATTGGTGCCAGGTCTATCTTGTTAATCACCAACAGATCCGACTTAGTAATGCCGGGTCCGCCCTTACGAGGAATCTTGTCTCCTGCGGCCACATCGATCACATAGATTGTCAGATCGACCAGCTCGGGGCTGAAGGTGGCCGCCAGATTATCACCGCCGCTTTCAACAAAGACAAAGTCTAGCGGAAAGCGCTGTTCCAGCTCTTCAATTGCCACCAGGTTAATCGACGCATCTTCTCGTATTGCTGTGTGGGGGCACCCTCCAGTTTCAACCCCCCTGATGCGGTCTTGTTCCAACGCCTCGGCCCGCATCAAAAACTGGGCATCTTCCTGGGTGTAGATGTCGTTCGTCACCACGGCAATCTCATGGGTTTCGCGCAGCGTCCGGCAAAGACAGGCAACCAGAGCCGTTTTACCCGACCCCACTGGCCCTGCAATGCCGACGCGTAATGGATTAGATGTCATATCTTTTCCTCCTTCCGCCCTTCTGAACTAGCTTTGAAACAGCCGTACACGCTGGGTCTCGTGCTGGCTACTCGCCAGGGCCACGCCCCAACTACAGCAGCGCAGCTCGTCGTCTTTCAGCTTAAGCACATCGGTTACCGCCGCGATAATACAAGGCGTTAAGTTAAATAACAGTTGTTGTCCGGCGGTTTGTCCGAGGGGAATCAGCTTCACGCCAGCGTTGATGAGATTCCCCGCCCAGCTTTGATAAAACGCTGTCATCGTTGCGTTTAGATCGATCTGCCAGTGCGCCGCAGCCCCGCCAAACGCAATCGCCCAGTTAACCGGGTCCGAATCAGCGCGAAGTACCCGTAACCAGTCGTCTGTTGTGGGATCTATTTTCCCTAATAGACGGGAGAGCGAACGGCCCATCTGCCAACTCTGTTGGCGCAGTTCTTTGGTCTCCCGAGCCGCTGACCACCAGTGGTTCCAGTGAACCAGCTCATCCCAGTGCTGTGCCCCAACCGTTCGGTGGGCTCTGGCTACCATTGCCCCTTCTAGCTTCAGCCCGCCGTAGCGCAGTTCTGCTGTCAGCCACTGCTGTAAGGTGTCGGCATCGGTGACCTGCTGAGTCTCAACCAGCGTTTCTAACCCCTCCGAATAGCTGTAAGCCCCTACGGGCAACGTTGGGTTCGCCAACTGCATCAGAGACAGCAAAGTTGCGGGCGTCATCGTTGCGGGCGTCATCGTAGACAGTTCTCTTGTCATATCGGCATATCTGCTCGACATATCTCTCGACATATCTTCAGTGGGCATGGGCATGACGGTGTTCGCGGCGGGAGGAATCGCCTGAGTGAGTTGCGTGGGTGTGATACGCACCCACTTCGGGCTGGAAGGGGGCCACTTCCTCCACGACATCGGCCTGAAGCTGCTCCACTAACAGAGTTTTGAGAACGGGGTCAGGGGCCAGCCGCAGCCAAGTTTCAGTCACTTCTAAGGGGACGTGACGATTGCCCAGGTGATAGGCTGCTCTGAGCAGGAGCAGCGGTGTGGCAGCGCGAACGGTCATCACTGGTTCGGGCTTAGCCACAATCTGTACCACGGCCCCACCGTCTTTGCTAGCTAGCAGATCGCCATGCTGCAAGCAGGTGCCACGGGGAAGCTGAAGGAAGACGGGTTCCCCACTGGGTAGGAGGTGCCGATGGCGCGATCGCACCCTGGCCTCTGCCGTTAGCGCTAACACTAACCGGTCGGTCTTAGACCAAACGTCATGCTCGGGGGAGTCTTGTCCAGGGCATCGCTGCGTCAAAACGACCATAGATCCTGCACATAACCTTGTGCTTACAGCTGCCCCACCCTAGCAAAACGATGGCGTTTGGCTTGTCAACAAAGTTTTCCAGGCAGGTTAAGAAATCGGTGCTTCAGGTTAAGAAGATTATTTTGTAGCGTCTGATACAACTCCTACCAGGGTGCCCACTCATAATGCTCCTGCTGTGTAATCACACTTAGGCTAGGGGTGCTACCTCTGCTTAAGGTCTAGATCAATATCCGGAGTATTTGCGCAAGAAGTGAGCGGCGAGTCCTACTCCTAAGTTCACTTCCGTAGGGCAAATTCGACGTCGTCGTTGATGCCGCTCTGGTATGTGTCGTATGCAGATTATGCGTCGTACGCAGATGTTGATCAGTTTAGGGATGCCGGTGTTTGGTGTGTCGTGTGGTGTGTGCTTTCCAGGTAGGTCTTGGCACGCTCAATGGGTAGCCCACCTTCTGGAGTTTACGTGTAGCTGGTTTGGAGTGACGTATAAATAATGACAACTCGTTTCGGAAGAAGAAAATTTTTAGTTTACGGTTCGGCCACCCTGGGCACTAGCGTTCTGCTAAAAGCCTGTGCTGGCGGTACCGATGCCCCTGAAGCTGATGCAGGCGGCGGCGAAGAGGTCGCGGCAAGCGGTGATAGCGGCGATACGATTAAAGTCGGTATCCTGCACTCCCTGAGCGGCACGATGGCGATTAGTGAGACCACTGTGGTCGAAGCTGAGCAGCTCGCCATCAAAGAAATCAACGCCGCGGGCGGTGTCCTCGGTAAGCAGATTGAAGCCATCGTTGAAGACGGTGCCTCTGACTGGGATACCTTTGCAGAGAAAGCTGAAAAGCTGATTGACCAAGACCAGGTCGTTACCGTCTTTGGCTGCTGGACCTCTGCTAGCCGTAAGAAGGTACTGCCGGTATTCGAATCTAAAGAACACCAGCTCTGGTACCCCGTACAGTACGAAGGCCAAGAGTGTTCTCAGAACATTTTCTACACGGGTGCTGCGCCTAACCAGCAGATTGAGCCCGCTGTAGACTGGCTGCTAGAGAACAAAGGGACAGAGTTCTTCCTGGTTGGTTCCGATTACGTCTTCCCGCGTACCGCCAACAACATCATCAAAGAGCAGCTAGCTGCTAACGGTGGCACCACCGTCGGCGAAGACTACCTGCCCCTAGGCAACACCGAAGTTACGCCGATTATTGCCAAAATCAAGCAGGCCCTGCCCAACGGCGGCGTTATCTTCAACAGCTTAAACGGTGACAGCAACGTAGCCTTCTTCAAGCAGATGAAGAGCGAAGGTCTAGAGCCCGACAAGTACCCTGTAATGTCGGTTTCCATTGCAGAAGAAGAAGTTCGTCAGATTGGTCCCGAATTCTTGGTGGGTCACTATGCGGCTTGGAACTACTTCCAGACCGTTGAGAGCCCCGAGAACGAGAAGTGGGTTGCCGACTTCAAAGCTGAGTATGGCGAAGACCGTGTGACCAACGACCCCATGGAAGCGGCCTACATTATGGTCTATCTGTGGAAGCAGGCTGTTGAAGCAGCCGGCACCACTGACATTCCTGCTGTGCGCGAAGCGGCCTACGGTCAAACCTTCCAAGCACCTGAAGGTCTCGTCACGATGAATGCCAACCATCACATCTCCAAGACGGTACGGATTGGTGAGATTCGTGAAGACGGTCTGTTTGAGATCGTTTCTTCCACGGACGGTCCGCTGGACCCCGTACCTTGGAACCAGTACGTTCCCGATACTAAGGGCTTTGCCTGTGACTGGTCTGACCCCGCTAAGGGCGGCAAGTACGAGGTCTAGTCGACTTAGTCTCTAGTTTGTTGGGGCAATCGTAGTCCAGCAAACAGATCGTTTTCTAAAAACTGCGATAGGGAAAGGGGGTGTGGCTGGTGTCATGGTCTCCTTTCCCTTTTTTATGGGGTGAGATAGTGAGACAAACGCTGCCTCGCTACTGACTGTCCCTTTGCTGGGATCACATCAGGGTTTTGTCGAGACGGATGTCGCAAGGGAGGCGCGGAAGCGTTAGCCAACGTTGGAGAGTTTGATTAACGGGCTGTTTAATGGCCTTAGCGTCAGTGCGGTGCTGCTAATTGTGGCGCTGGGGCTGGCTATTGTATTTGGCCTAATGGGCGTGATTAACCTGGCCCACGGCGAGCTGATGATGCTGGGGGCCTACACCACCTATGTGGTGCAAAACGGGTTTAAGCTGCTAGGCGATGACCTGAAGGGGTTTTACATCTGGGCGGCGATCCCGCTGGCGTTTATCGTGGCTGCCTTGGTGGGGCTGGTGTTAGAACGGGGCGTTATCCGGTTCCTATATGGCAGACCGCTAGAAACCTTGCTAGCCACCTGGGGCGTCAGCCTGATTTTGCGTCAGTTTGTGCGCAGCGTGAACTGGGCAATGGCGCTAGGCATTGTCATCTTCTGTCTGCTGTTTTTTGGCGGTCAGTTCATCCTGAAACGATTCACCAACTGGGAGCGAATTCAGCGGGGGGCGTCAGTGGTCTTGTTTCTGCTCTCGCTAGCCGCCGGATTTGTTTTAGGGCTTGGACTGAATGGCAATAGCACTTTCAGTAAAGCGTGGTTTAGCGCTCGTAACGTAGACGTGACCGCACCCGGTTGGTTACAGGGCAGCTGGTCTGCAACCGATACGCTCAGCTTCCCCATCTCGCGCCTATTCATCATTGCCCTCACCGCCATTTGCTTGCTGGCCAGCTACTGGTTTTTACAAAAGTCAGACTGGGGCCTGCGCATTCGTGCCGTGACGCAGAATCGAGAGATGAGCGCCTGTCTCGGCATCCCTACCGAAAAAGTGGATGCGCTGACCTTTGCCCTGGGGTCTGGTCTAGCCGGCGTTGCCGGGTTTGCCGTGACGCTGCTAGGCTCAGTCGGGCCTAACCTGGGCGAAAACTACATTGTGGATGCCTTTATGGTGGTTGTGGTCGGCGGTGTTGGCAAGTTAGTCGGCAGCATTGTCGCGGCCCTACTGATTGGTAGCCTGACCTACATCATTGGTTCTGGCACGCTGATGCTGATGCTGCCCGCTAGCGAAGCCTTGCAGCCGGTGATGGACGTACTAAATTTCTTTGCGACCACTAGCATGGCCAAGGTGATGGTGTTTGCGCTGATTATTGCTTTCTTGCAGTTCAAACCGGCGGGGCTGTTTCCCCAGAAAGGCCGGTCAGTGGAGGCGTAATGGTACAGACTGTCTCAACTGGGCCAAAACGGGTCAGGAAGCGTGCGATCGCACTCGAAGCCGCAATCGTCATTGGCATTGCTCTTGTCCTTATCCTCATCGTCCCCCTCCTTCTCTCCAACTTTCGCCTGGGTTTGCTGGGCCGTTTCCTGGCGCTGTCCATCGTCGCCCTAGGTATCGACCTAATCTGGGGCTTTACCGGCCTGCTTAGCCTGGGCCACGGCATTTTCTTTGCCCTGGGTGGCTATGCCCTGGCGATGCACCTACAGCTCAGCACCGTTGGCGACGGCCTGCCCGAGTTCTTTAGCCTCTACGGCGTCTCGGAGCTGCCGTTCTTCTGGAAGCCGTTCTACTCGCTGCCGCTCACCCTCATCGGCCTGGTGCTGATCCCCACCATTGTGGCGGGGCTGCTGGGCTATCTGGTCTTTAGAAACCGCATTCGTGGGGTATATTTCTCCATCCTCACCCAGGCCATGCTGGTGGTGTTCTTCAACTTCTTCAACGGCCAGCAGAAGCTGATCAACGGCACCAACGGCCTGGGCACTGACACCACCCTCCTGTTTGGTGAGCTGGTGGGCGGCGACAAAATGCAGTTTGCCTTCTACGTCGCCACCGTGGTTTTCCTGGGGCTCATCTACGGTCTCTGCCGCTGGCTCACCAGCGGACGCTTTGGCCGACTCTTGGTTGCCATCCGTGATGACGAAAGCCGGGTCAGATTCTCCGGCTACGACCCCACCCTATTCAAAGTCCTGGTTTTCGCCGTCTCCGGTGGCATCGCCGGTATTGCCGGCGCCCTCTACTCCGTCCAATCCAGCGGCATCACTCCCCAGGCCATGAGCATCGCCTTCTCCATCGAGATGGTGATCTGGGTGGCCGTCGGCGGTCGCGCCACCCTCATCGGTGCCATTCTCGGCGCACTCATCGTCAACTGGGCCCAGGCCCTCCTCAGCGAAAGCTTCCCCGCCGTCTGGCAGTTCTTCCAAGGCGCACTCTTCCTCCTGGTCGTCACCGTCCTCCCCGACGGCATCGTCGGCTGGCTCCGCCACCGCGCCGTCGGCCAACTCCGCAGTCTGTTTGGTCACCCCGAACCGGTGATGACGTATCCGGACTTGGAGTTGAATCCGGACGTGCAGCAGGAAAGGCAGGAGCTGTCGAGTAAGTGATCGTAGCCCACTCTCCGAGAAGAGAAAGCTCTACACCCCAAGCCCCTCTCTCGGAGGGAGAGAGGCCTAAAGAGCAAATAGTAGATGTGCCATTAAAGCCTTGAGGTGCCGAAAGCCCAGCAGCGAAAAACTATCCTTTTTTATTTTTCTGGCCTCTATGCTTTTTACCAGCACTCCTGCTTCTTGCTGAAAGGCCAGAAAAATAAAATTCACCCAGCCAGTTACCTCTAACCCAGAACTAAAAGGGAAAACCAAGCTACGAGGGTTCTTAGGGCGGCGTCCCGCCCTAAGTCAGGGGGGAGTGGGGGAACTCGAAGGGACCCCCACGCAGGAAACAAAGTCACTTCGCCAGTCACCAAAACCAATGCCCGAAAAAATATTAGACATCGAAAACGTCACCGTCAGCTTCGACGGCTTCAAAGCCCTCAACAATCTCAACTTCTCCATGGAACCTGGTGAACTCCGCGTCATCATCGGTCCCAACGGGGCAGGCAAAACCACCTTCCTCGACGTCATCACCGGCAAAGTTCAACCCACCGAAGGCAAAGCCTACTTCAAAGGCAAAAACCTCAGACAAATCCCCGAACACAAGATCGCCCAGCTCGGCATCGGTCGCAAATTTCAAACCCCCCGCGTCTATCTCAACCTCACCCCCCGCGAAAACCTAGAACTCTCTGGCAACCGCACCAAAGGCGTTCTACCCACACTATTCAAAAAGACACCCAAAACCGAGCGCCGCACCGTCGGCGGCCTGCTGCAAACCATTGGCCTAGAACATAAAGCTGACATGCCCGCCGCCCTCCTCTCCCACGGAGAAAAACAGTGGCTCGAAATCGGCATGCTCGTCGCCCAGTCCCCCGACTTGCTCTTGGTCGATGAGCCCGTTGCCGGTCTGACCGACGAAGAAACTGAACAAACCGGCGAACTGTTGCTGGCCTTGGCCCAAAGCCACTCCATTATTGTGATCGAACACGACATGGAATTTGTCCGCCAGATCGCCCGCCAAGTCACCGTCCTGCACGAAGGCAGCGTCCTCTGCGAAGGCCCCATGGTCGAGGTCCAGTCCGACCCTCGCGTTATTGAGGTCTATCTCGGCGCACCGCCAGAAGACGACATCCACTAATTCCTTTTCCTATTCCGGCACCGCGCACCGTCCCCCTACATTCGCCCCATCATGGTTCAAACCACAGCCACACCCCCTAGCCCAGAAGCCGCCGCTGCTACGGTGTTAAATATCTCCCGTCTAAACTTCTTTTACGGCGAAAGTCACATCCTCCGGGACGTTGACCTGAACGTGCCTGCCGGTAAGATGATTTGCCTGATTGGCCGCAACGGCGTGGGCAAAACCACCCTGATTAAAAACATCATCGGCCTGCTCAAGCCCCGCAGCGGCAACCTTCAATACGACGGCCAATCCATCCTCAAACTCACCGCCGATCAGCGCGCCCGTCGTGGCATTGGCTACGTTCCCCAAGGCAGAGAAATCATCCCCCGACTGACGGTGCAGGAAAATCTGTTGATTGGCATGGAGGCCAGACCACCTGCCCGACGCAGCAAACAAATTCCTGAGCTGGTGTACGAATTGTTCCCGGTGCTTAAAACCATGCTGTCGCGTATGGGCGGTGACCTCAGTGGAGGTCAACAACAGCAGCTGGCGATTGCCCGCGCCCTCATTGGTGAACCTAAGCTGTTACTGCTGGATGAACCCACCGAAGGCATTCAGCCGTCGATTATTCTCGACATCGAATCGGCTGTCCGTCGCATTATTGAAACCACCGGAACCTCGGTACTGCTGGTCGAACAGCACCTACACTTTGTTCGTCAGGCCGACTACTACTACGCCATGCAGAAAGGCGGCATCGTTGCTTCTGGCCCCACCAGCGGCCTGAGCCAGAGCGTGATTCAGCAGTTTCTCTCGGTGTAGGAGAAAAGGAGAAAAGAGAGAGAGGCAAAAGCAGGAAGGCAAAAGCAGGAAACGGACAGGTTAGCTGTATCTACCACCCAGGTCTTCTTCTGCCTTCTGCCCTCTCCCTTTAACCGACTTTTGCCGGTTCCTTGGCCAGGTATTTCTCCAGCTCTGTCAGCGCATCGGCATCTACCTTTGTTTGCATGGGACAGAACTTAGGCCCACACATCGAACAGAACTCGGCAGTTTTGTAGATGTCGGCGGGCAGGGTTTCGTCGTGGTATTCTCTGGCCCGTTCTGGGTCCAGCGACAGCTCAAACTGGCGGTTCCAGTCGAAGTTGTATCGAGCCTCGGACAGTTCGTCATCGCGATCGCGAGCCCCTGGACGCCGTCGGGCAATATCTGCCGCGTGGGCAGCAATTTTGTAGGCAATCAGCCCGTTGCGTACGTCCTCTGCATTGGGCAAGCCCAAATGCTCTTTTGGCGTGACGTAGCATAGCATCGCCGTACCGTACCAGCCTGCCATCGCCGCCCCAATGGCCGAGGTAATGTGGTCATACCCCGGCGCAATGTCCGTCACCAGCGGCCCCAACACATAAAACGGCGCTTCCGAACACTCCTCCATTTGTTTGCGCACGTTGAACTCAATCTGGTCCATCGACACGTGCCCTGGTCCTTCGACCATCACCTGTACGTTATGCTCCCAGGCGCGGCGGGTCAGCTCACCCAGCGTCTTTAAACCACGTCTAAGTTGAAACCCGTAGTTTTTCGACATCAGGGTCGAGCTCG
>CAWUKV010000117.1:0-17540 GCA_963923025.1 uncultured bacterium | reverse complement strand
GCGCGTCACGGAGCGCTGTGCGCCAAGAGGAACATCCGCATTGGGCGACTCAAGCATAGTGACCAAGGTTGTAACACGCCCAGAACTGAAACTTCTTGCTGCAAAAGAGCTCGATGGTTCAACCCGAGCGTGGCTGGCAAAGGTTGTACATGTTATTCAGTTAGGACATAATCCGCATCGGTAAGAACGGCTTTACCTTCCTCACTGTCGACAAACTCAAGAAAGGACTCAGCCTGGGTAGAGGGTGTAGTCGGTAAGACAATTCCAAGTGCCAGAGCCATTGGGTAGGAACCAGACTGTAAATTTTCGGGAGTGGGCGCTACACCATCGATGCTCAGGACGGTCATAGCTAGCTCGTCTAGATCATCTTCCAAGGGAACGGCTGCAATGCTAAATTCAGTGATTGCTGCCGTTTCCAGTAGCTCATCGTCTTCCGTAAAGGCCACCGCATCGGGCGTGATCACCAGATCTGCCCCTAGATAGGTCTCTCGCAAAACCCGCTTCTCGTTTTCATCTTCTGATAGATCAAAGACAACAATTGCGGCATCAGGCCCACCCAATGCTTGCCAGTTGCTAATTTCACCACTGTAAATGGCGTTGATTTGTTCTGCGCTAATATCAGTAATGCCACTAACGCTCTCGTGAACGGCAATCACCAGCGGCGCTTTAACAAGCGGCTGATAGACCAACTCCTCTCCGGTTTCAGCAGGTTCAATGGTCCGGCTGACGGCTCCAATGTCTGCTACAGCTGCCTTGACCCCTTCAATGCCGCCATCAGTCTGACTGGGAGGGAGGTATTCGAACTCAACGTCGGTAGCCGTTTCCTCGTACGCCTCGGTCAGCAGCTCTAGAACTTCGTAGCCTTCCGACGAGCCACCGATTTTGATTGTACTTTCTGTATCCGATGCAGTTTCAGCTGATTGTGGTGTGGAACAGCTGGCTAAGGCCAGCAATATTGCACTCGGAACGGCGTAGCGAAGCGCGAAGAGTTTCATAGCTTAGAACGATTAAGGACAAGATTGAGCGCACACATCAATCGTGCTGTGCTATCTTCAGTGACCTTAAGATGCCCCAATGGAAGTTAAGCCTCCCAGATTAGCGGCTTCAGACTGTATTTATCGGCAATTTTTCTCGATTGTGAACTATTTTGAGCCCATTCGATTACAGAGACAGACGGTCCAGACGCCTAGAGTTGTTGTCTAAATTCCTGACAATAGGCAACACAGGGCCATGAAGTCGATACCTTTCCTGAGTCCCGATTTGAATGCGTTGACAGGTGCGATGAACGATGCATGGTTGTCCAGATAGATGGAGAAACTCTCCGCCGCGATACACTGGTAACGGCATCTGATTACGGTTTTTATGGCGCTCGTTACAGTTCGTAACCTTAGGAAGGATTTTGGGATTAAGGAAATCCTGCGGGAGGCGACATTTAGCATTGATGAGGGCGATCGCGTCGGCCTGATTGGGACCAATGGCTCCGGCAAGTCTACCCTGCTAAAAATGCTGGCGGGTATCGAACCCGTTGACGGCGGCGAACTGTGGCGCAACTCCGGAGCGAAGATTGTCTACCTACCTCAGCAGCCCGACCTGGACGATAGCCGGACGGTGATAGAGCAGGTATTTGCCGATGCTGGAGAGCAGATGAACCTGATTCGGTCCTACGAGTCAATTTCTGCGCAGCTGGCGGCCGGGGAAGGCGATACCGATACGCTCATGGGGCAGCTATCGCGAGTGTCGCAGCAGATTGAGGCGGCCAACGCCTGGGAGCTGGAAACCAAGGCCAAAACTGTGCTGAGTAAGCTGGGCATTCAAGATGTGAACGCGAAGATTGAGACGCTGTCTGGGGGCTATCGGAAACGGATTGCGATCGCAACGGCCCTGCTCTCAGAACCTGACCTACTTTTAATGGATGAGCCTACAAACCACCTGGATGCCCTATCGGTGGAATGGCTCCAAAGCTACCTCAAGCGCTTCAGCGGCGCGCTGCTGCTGATTACCCACGACCGTTACTTTCTCGACCAAGTCACGAACCACATCATCGAAATTGACCGAGGTGACTTATACACCTATGGCGGCAACTACGGCTACTTCTTAGAAAAGAAAGCGGCTGCCGAAGACGCCGCTGAAAGCAGTCAGAAAAAACATGCGGGCGTGCTTCGGCGGGAACTCAAATGGCTACAGCGGGGGGCAAAGGCCCGTAGTACCAAGCAAAAAGCACGGATTGACCGCATCCGGGAGATGCAGGCTCAGGAGTTTAAACAGGCTCAGGGCAAGGTCGATATCACAACCGTAGGTCGTCGCATCGGCAAGAAGGTGATCGAGCTAGCCGACGTCACCAAGGGATATGACGGACGAACCCTGATCAAAGGCTTTACCTACATCTTTAACCCAGAAGACCGAGTGGGTATTATCGGCCCCAATGGGGTGGGCAAATCCACGCTGATGAACCTCATTACGGGGCAAGAAAGCCCCGATAGCGGCACCGTTGAAGTCGGCGCAACTATTCATATTGGCTACTTTGACCAGTATTCAGAAGATGTCCTCATCAACGAAAATCAGCGGGTCATTGAGTACCTTAAAAACGTTGCTGAACTGGTTGAAACTGTGGATGGCAGCGTGATCACCGCATCACAAATGTTAGAGCGGTTTCTGTTTCCACCCAACCAGCAGTATGCGCCAATTCATAAACTTTCAGGGGGTGAGAAGCGACGGCTCTTCTTGCTAAGGGTGCTGATGCAGGCCCCCAATGTGTTGATCTTAGACGAGCCCACCAATGACCTTGATGTCCAGACATTGGCAGTTCTAGAAGAGTATTTAGAAGACTTTAACGGCTGTGTGATTGTGGTTTCTCACGATCGCTACTTCCTAGATCGTACCGTAGACAAGGTCTTTGCCTTTGAAGGCAATAGCATAATTCGAGAATATCCAGGCAACTACTCGGTCTACCTCGAGAAGGTTGAACAGGAGAAAGCTGCACAAGCCGAGGCAGAAACGAACAGACAACCAGAGCAGTCCTCATCCGGTCAAAAGACCGCTATCAAGTCCACTGATAGTAAATCGAAGAAGCTCTCCTATAAAGAGAAAAGAGAATACGAGTCACTAGAAGAACAAATTCCCACGCTAGAAGCCGAGAAAGAAACCCTAGAAAAGCAGCTCTATAACGACCCACCTAGCGACTACGGTGAAATGCAGGCCCTATCCCAGCGGCTAGCCGATCTTGATACTCAAATCGAGACCGCAACCGAGCGCTGGCTAGAGCTAGCCGAACGAGCAGCTTGATAAAGGATGAAGGCAAAAGGCAGAACGGTTGGTACAGTTCAGCGAGATGTAGTGCTGGCAGCGCGGCTTGATCCTTAGCGGATAGCTATTCCCCTATATGGACCTATCAGACTCGTATTCTGGCTTTTACCTTCTGCCTTAAATTTCCTGCAATACCGCCTGTAAGGTATCCGTAGACATGCGAGCGCCCAAGCTCGTGACGAGCGTAGCTGAGGCTTTGGAACCGAGCATGCCAGCCCTGGCCCAATCCATGCCGTGGGTAATGCCATAGAGCACACCGCCTGCGTACATATCGCCCGCCCCAACGGTGTCGATTGCCTTGACCGGAAAGGGTTCAATCTCGATGAGCTGTTCGCCATCGAAGATGACTGAGCCCTTGGGACCACGGGTAATGGCAAAGGTTTTGGCCAGCGTCTTCGCATGGTCAACGGCCTGATCAAAATCATCCGTGTCAGCCATCAGTAGGGCTTCGCTCTCGTTAGCAAAGAGCAGGTCCACGCCATCGCCGATCATCTCCAGCAGACCGGGCTTGAAGAACTTCACCATGTTGAAGTCGGATAGCGAGAGGGCAACCTTACCACCCGTCGCTTGGGCGATCGACTTAGCCTTGATGGCGGCTTGCTTACTGTGCTCGCCGCTAACAAGATAGCCTTCTAGATAGGTGTATTCGGCATTTTGTATGGCATCTGCGACCACATCTGCATCCGTGAGCTGGGCAGAGATACCCAAAAAGGTACCCATTGTTCGGTCTGCATCAGGGGTAACCAGCACCAGGCACTTGCCGGTGATGCCGCTGTCGGCAGTGCCATCAAGATTGGTTTCTACCCCTGCCTTTGACAAGTCGTCACTGTAGAACTGACCGTACTCGTCGTCGGCAACTTTGCAGGAGTAAAAGGTTTTGCCACCTAGCTGGCTAATGGCGATGAGGGTATTGGCGGCTGAACCGCCGCCGCTACGCTTTGTGGCTGTATTGTTTAGATGTGAGATCGCTTTATCCTGTGTTTCCTCATCCAGCAGCGTCATTACCCCCTTATCCATGCCGAGGGACTGGAGTGTTTCAACAGAAACTTCGCACTCAATATCGACCAGTGCGTTACCAAGGCCATAGACGTTGTAGCGGGGCATAGCGGAATTAGAAATAGGACGGGTTAAACCGCCTCTTATTTTGTGGGGCAATGCCACAAATAGCAATCTATAGTCCGTAGATGCTGACGGAACTGTCATAAAAAGCAGCGGTAGATGATGCGTTCATCTACCGCTGCTCAAGGCTATATGTCGGAGGGCTATACAACGGGCGTCGTCCGATCTCCAGTCAAGGTCCTATCGTCGCCAAAAGCCTCTGTGAGTATCTGGCATTGGCAGGTCCATGGTGGTGTGAAAATCCCTTTGTACCTTACGAGTTAGACGTCTGGAAATTTGCTTGACGATTTGATTTAGCAGCTTATCACCAGAGCTCTTGACAAAGCCGTAGGGCAACGCTTGGATGAAGCGTGGCATCTGTACCGCCGTTAGCAGCTTGAGTTCCCACTCGACGCTGGTAACCGCTGACGCATCAGGACCTTCACTAGCGCCCTCGTTGAGCGTCATTGCGGCCTGAAAATCTACGCTGTAGCCCTCAGGCTCGTAGTCGGGCACAGGAATCGTCTCAATCCGGTAAACGCCTGCATCCTGCGGCAGCAGGTGTAGACCAATTTTAGGCTCCAGGGAAAAGTTGAGACTGCTAAAGCGACCTAGGATCAGCGCATAGCCATTGTCTCCGATGGCTTCAACGGTGATGGGCTTAGCACAGCGGGCAAACCAATCCGAGTGACGATCAAGATAGTCAGCAACCGTCCTAGCATCGGCAGACATTTTCATCTCGCCGATATAGTTGCCTTCAAATAACATCGTGCTTGATTGCCAATCAACCGCGCCAGCGGCGATCTCATGCTCCTGAATCAGACTTTCGCCCGGCTGAATAAAGCCCGCGTTAGCAGCGGGGTATTGGGTCGAAGAAATTTGCATAAACAGTGCAGCAAAAAAGACTTGCTATCTCAGTGGTAAGTGGAGCTGTGAATAGGGGAACACGTTGCGCTGATTGAAATCTGAAGCATTTTGAGTTGCAGCTTCAAAATCGTCAATCACTAAATACGTGAATCAAAATATACTCTCCACTCAGAATACATACTTAAAAAACAGTCGCCTATCGTTGATACACGGATATACACTCTCATTCTAGTAAATATCGAACGAACTTCGTGATTTCAACTGTTTAGACATTCTGAAGGCCGCCAAGACGCAGGTTGAAGGTCACTTATAGGTGTGTAGTCTTACTGGTTTACCAAAGACCAGCCCTATAAAAGTGAAGCCGATGCTACCAAATAGCTAAGATCGCCGTACAAGCAGCCTGATTTCAGCGGCATTTGGGCGGCATTTCGGCTACGACCAATGAAATCTATACCTCACAGTGCTCGATTTGCAGCCACAGAAGCGGTAAGGTCACAGCAGGAGACAGGCCACGTTAGACAGTTAATTTAGGTCCATTGATAAACGATGAAAGCACTGGTAGCAGGGGCAACAGGTCAAACCGGCAGACGAATCATCAGCCAGCTTGTGAAGCGCGAGGTATCGGTACGGGCTTTAGTCCGTAATGGTGCGGAGGCCCAAAAGATTTTGCCCGACACGGTTGAGCTATTCAAGGGCGACGTTCTAAAGCCCAACAGCTTACGGGTTGCCATGAGTCAGTGTGACGTGCTGCTGTGTGCCACTGGAGCAAAACCCAGCCTTGACCCAACTGGGCCATACCAGGTCGACTACGAGGGGACTAAGCATCTAGTAGATGCTGCTAAAGAGGCCGGGATTCAGCAGTTTGTATTCGTGTCGTCTCTCTGTGTGTCTCGGTTCTTTCACCCCTTGAACCTGTTTTGGCTGGTGCTGTACTGGAAGCAGCAGGCCGAGAAATATATTCAAAACAGCGGCGTGCCCTATACTATCGTGCGCCCCGGCGGCCTTAGCAATGACAAGGCTCAGTACCCCATTGTTATGGCCCCGGCAGACACGCTGTTTGAAGGCAGCATCCTGCGGGATCAGGTCGCCCAGGTCTGCATTGAAGCCCTGTTTGAGCCCGCCTCCAAAAATAAAATTGTAGAAATCGTTTCCCGAGAAAACGCTGAAGCCCAGCCCATGCCGACCCTGTTTGAAGGCGTTCGGTAAGGTTTCTTATCTTTTGCCCTTTGCCTTTTACCTTCTGCCTTTCTGCTCGGCCTATCTAAAAAAACCACCCATAGCTGTGCAGCCCTTTGCCTAGCAGATTCACGCCCAAGTAGCAGATCCAGACCACCACAAAACCTGACGCAGCTAGAATTGCAGGCTTACGCCCCTGCCATCCCTTGGTGATACGCGCGTGCAGGTAAGCCGCGAACACCAGCCAGGTGATCAGGGCCCAGGTTTCTTTCGGGTCCCAGCTCCAGTACGATCCCCAGGCTTCGTTGGCCCATACGGCACCAGCGATGATGCCAATGGTCAGCAGCGGGAAGCCCAGACCAATGATGCGGTAGCTGATGTTGTCCAGCGTGTCTGCCAGGGTAAGCCGCTGTAGTGAAAGGGCGGGCTTAACTGGGGCCGCAACCTTTTCCAGGACGGCAGTACCGCCTCCAGAGGTGGCAATGGCGGTATCGCCAGTGGAGTCATGGGTAGAACCCCGCTTTAGCTCATAGCGCCGGTTGCGGAAACTGCCTGTGCCCACCGAGCTGCCTTTGAGTTCGACTTGCTGGCCCCGAGTGACAATCAGGAACGCGATCGCAACCACCGATCCCACCATCAGTGCTGAATAGCTCAGCAGCATGACACTGACGTGCATCATCAGCCAATTAGACTGAAGGGCAGGGACCAACGGCTCGGAAACCTGCATTTCACCGGGCAACGTCAGGGTAGCAAAGGCCGCAATGCCCATCGCTACAGGCGCAGTAAACGCCCCCACCCACTGACTGCCGCTCATACGCTCGGCCAGAAAGTGAATGGCCGTAATGCCCCAGGCAATAAAAAATAGTGACTCGTACAGGTTGCTCAGGGGAAAGTACCCCCCCTCAATCCAGCGAGCGCTGAGCAGCGTGGCAATGCTGAGGTTGGCCACGGCCATACCGGCTGGCCCAACGGGCCTCAACCCCGACAGGTTGGGAAACGCCAGCGCACTCCAGTAAACCAGCATGGTGACAAACAGAACCGCAAACGAAACGTTATCGAGCAGTCCTTCTAGGGCAATAAGATCCATGGGCGCTTGTAGGTTGGGTGCTTACCGCAAAACAACGACGCTGAGCAAGGACGTTCCGTAACGCCCGATACCAGTTCCTCTCATTCTAGTGCTGATTCACCCCCAATGGCCTTGACAGGCTGTCGTAGCGCGGGTCGGCCCAAATTGGAAAAGACTTGATACGTTTTCTGTCCCGGGGGATAAATCGTCATTAAACTACAGGCGATACAGTTATTTTTATTTCTGTACGGGAAAATTTTGAGCGGTTTAAGCGCTAGGCACTATCGGGTTGACTGTCCGATGCAGTCTGTCCAATACAGCGTCTGCCCGACTGACGAATAGCTGCTAATTGAATGCTTGGGAGCGAAAGATACCTATGGATGCGACGACGCTTTGGCAACGCTATCAGGACTGGCTTTACTACAACGAGGGTTTAGGGCTCTATCTGGATATCAGCCGAATTACCTTTGATGAGGCGTTTGTCGAGCAGATGAAGCCCCAGTTTGAGCGGGCCTTTAAAGATATTGAGGCACTAGAGGGGGGTGCGATCGCAAACCCTGATGAGGGTCGCATGGTTGGCCACTACTGGCTCCGCGATCCTGATCTCGCGCCGAATGACGACCTCAGGCACGAGATCACCAGCACCCTGGACGACATCGAAAGCTTCACGAAGAAGGTCCACAGTGGTGAAATTTCCCCTCCCGGGCAGGACCGCTTTACTGACGTCCTCTCGATTGGCATTGGTGGCTCGGCGCTGGGCCCCGAGTTTGTCGCTCAGGCACTGGCCCCGGTCACACCCCCGTTGAACATTCACTTCATTGACAACACCGATCCCGAGGGCATCGACAAGACCCTGGCCAAGCTGGGCGAACGGCTAAAGACAACGCTGGTGCTGGTGATCTCCAAATCGGGCGGGACACCCGAAACTCGCAACGGCATGATTGAGGTGCGGGCCGCGTTTGAGCGTCGAGGGCTAGACTTTGCTAAGAATGCCGTGGCCACAACCGGACGCGGCAGTAAGCTGGACAAAATTGCCAAAGACGGCGGCTGGCTGGCAACCTTCCCCATGCAGGACTGGGTGGGTGGACGAACGTCAGAGCTGTCCTCCGTCGGGCTCCTACCTGCGGCGCTCCAGGGCATCGATATCCACTCGATTCTTGCAGGGGCAAAGGCCATGGACGCGGAAACCCGCCAGCCAGACCTGCGCCAGAACCCGGCAGCGCTGATGGCGTTAGCCTGGTACCACACGGGTCACGGTCACGGCGAAAAAGACATGGTGATTTTGCCCTACAAAGATAGCCTGCTGCTGTTTAGCCGCTACCTGCAGCAGCTGATTATGGAGTCGTTGGGCAAAGAGCAGGACCTAGACGGCAACCGCGTCTGTCAGGGGATCGCCGTCTACGGCAACAAGGGATCGACCGACCAACACGCCTACGTGCAACAGCTGCGTGAGGGCGTCAACAACTTCTTTGTAACGCTGATCGAAGTCCTCAAAGACCGTGAGGGTGACTCCGTTGAAGTTGAGCCCGGTGCAACAGCGGGCGACTACCTCTCGGGCTTTCTGCAAGGGACGCGGCAGGCCCTGTTTGAGAACAACCGCCAGTCCATCACCATCACCATTCCTGAAGTGACGCCGCAAACCGTGGGCATGCTGATTGCGCTCTATGAGCGGGCCGTCAGCATCTATGCGTCGTTGGTGAATATCAATGCTTACCACCAGCCCGGTGTAGAAGCGGGCAAAAAGGCCGCTGCCAGCGTCCTGTCCTTGCAGGACAAAATCGTTACCGTACTTGAGCAGGCCAAGCAGCCGCTTAGCATCACCGACATCGCTGATAAAATCGGCGAGCCAGAGAACGTCGAAATTGTCTACAAAATTGCTCGACATCTGGACGCCAACGAGCGCTGCATCCAGCTAGAAGGTGACCTGGGCCAGCCTGCTAGCCTAAAAGCCTCGGCCATTTTGTGTACTTTCCGCGACCAGTAGACATTGCCGGCCAGTAGACATGCCGGCCAGTAGACATGCCGGCCAGTAGACATGTCGGCCAGTAGACATGCCGGTAAGTGTCGCTTATAACAAGCCCAGTTGGTCCGTTCCAGCTGGGCTCTAGTTTGTGAAGTGTTCCGGGCACTTTGAGAGAGTCAGGTGATTTTTAATACCCTGACTGCTGTTGATATTGTCTGGGCATTTCGTATGAGAGACTCTGTGTTGAAAAGTTCTGTGCCTGCAACGGCAGGATTGGCGCTGCTAGTGACCCTAACAGGTCCTGCGATCGCTAACTCTGGCTGCTACATCCGCTACCCGGGTCAAAGCCAGGATCTTCAGTCGTTGTGTAACGGCAATGGGGAAGATACCAGCCTCCAATTTTACGAAACACAGCCTGTTGTTCAAAATGTAACGGTAGCTGGGGACTTTGCCCAAGGACGACTACTGCTGGGCGAAATTTATAACCCGCATAGCACGGCCAGTGATGGCGTAACGCTTTTCTATTCGGTTCACACCAGTGCAGAGATTAGAACGGGAACGCTGGTCGTTTCATCCCTTGATGCCAATGCAACGGAGCAGATCGCAGTTGATCTATCGGATTTACGGGGTCAGGTAGAGCGCTATGAATTAACGATTCTCTAAGTCTCTACCGCTCTTCTGGTTAACCCCCTTCTGGATAGGGCACATCACTCTTCATACTCGGTTTGGATTTCGACTGACAGCGTGTCCTCGTCGACCGTGATGTAGAGAATGTTGGGTCGACAGCACACCTGGCAGTCTTCGACGTAGCGCTGGCTAGATCCAGCACTGAGATCCACAAAGGTGGTACTGGTTTCGCCGCAGTAGGCACAGCTATAGTCGGCAGTGGTTTGCATGGTTTCTTAACAGCCTTGGGTATCCCCAAGATAGTGAGCCTAAGGTGATATCACGATGAAGCACGGGCAGATCGACTCGGATCGAGCGCCGTTCTGGTATCACTATAGAATATGCTCCCCAAAAGCCAACCTTACTCCCCAGGAGGTGCCGCATGTCTGTAGAAGCCCTAAACCACGCGATGAACTACGTGATCGAAGCATGGATGCTGGGTAGCGGCATTTATCTAGGCATTGGGTTTACCACATCGCTGGTTCGACGCATCCGGGAGGACCTCGCCGCAGAAGCTCAGGCAGAAAGCACCGAGGAAAGCGTCGAAATCAGCATAGAAACGAATGTTGAGTCTAAGCGATTGGCCGAAGTTTCAGCCGTAACCAAGCAGTACGCTAAGGCCAAATCAGAACCTGTATCTGTCTCTGTTAGCGAAAGCTAGAGGTAGATAGCAGAAGTGGTGAGGCCATGAGTTGCGGTTGCCTGCCGCCATGCTATTGCGTTCGTCGAGTTGCTAGGGACAGTTCCTGGCACTGAAGTCCTTGACGCTGGAGCCCCTCGACGCAGCCGAATGGGTCTACCAACCCTTCGACTGCTATAAAAGGCGTTGTACCATCTCATCGCCTCACCACTTCGCCTTTAGGTAATCACAGTCGGCTTTTCGAACCCGGTGCGCTGCTTGATTTCGGCCACATCGTCCGCAATCTGGATCAGCGGGGCTAGGGCTGCCTGCGTGTCCTGATCGTGTTTGGCGGTGTCCGGCTCGTAGCTTTCAACATAGACCCGTAGCGTTGCCCCTTGGGTGCCCGTGCCCGACAGGCGGAAAACCACGCGAGACCCATCGGTAAAGCCAATGCGGATGCCCTGCTTTTGGCTGACACTGTTGTCCACAGGGTCGGTGTAGCTGAAGTCGTCGGCATACTCGACGGTGTAGTCGCCCAGCTGCTGGCCAGGTAGTGTGGAGAGCTGCGATCGCAAGTTCTCCATCAGACCGTTGGCTTTTTCCTTCTCAACCCCTTCATAGTCGTGGCGAGAGTAGTAGTTGCGACCGTAGGTCTGCCAGTGTTCTTTGACAATGTCTTCGACAGACTGCTTCCGGACTGCTAAAACGTTGAGCCAAAACAGCACGGCCCACAGTCCGTCCTTTTCGCGCACGTGGTTAGACCCAGTGCCAAAGCTTTCCTCACCGCACAGGGTGGCCTTATCCGCATCCAGCAGGTTGCCAAAGAATTTCCAGCCCGTGGGGGTTTCGTAGCAGTCGATGCCCAGCTTGGCGGCGACGCGATCAGCAGCCTGACTGGTGGGCATGGAGCGAGCCACCCCGGCCAGCCCGTCTTTATAGCCGGGCACTAGCTTGGCATTCGCGGCCAGCACAGCCAGACTATCGCTGGGGGTAACAAAGAAGTTTTGACCGAGAATCATGTTGCGATCGCCGTCCCCATCGGACGCGGCTCCAAAGTCCGGCGCGTTTTCGCCAAACATAATCTCCACCAAGTCGTGGGCATAGACCAGGTTGGGATCAGGGTGCCCGCCGCCAAAGTCTTCTAGTGGTTCACCGTTTTGCACGGTACCAGCGTCGGCCCCCAGCTGACCTTCAAAAATTGCTTTGGCATAGGGCCCCGTTACCGCATGCAGCGAGTCCATACACATGCCAAAATCGCCCGACAGCAGCTGCCGAATAGCGTCAAAGTCGAAGAGCGCAGACATCAGGTCGGCATAGTCGGAAACCGCATCAATCACCTCGATGGTGGTGTCGCCCAGTTGAGCAGTGCCCAGCTTGTCTAGGTCAACGTCATCAGCCTCGATCATTTTGTAGCTATCGATCACCTTACTGCGCTCGAAGATGGCACTAGTGACCTTTTCTGGCGCAGGACCGCCGTTGCCCGTGTTGTACTTAATGCCAAAGTCGCCGTCTGGCCCACCCGGATTGTGACTGGCCGAAAGAATGATGCCGCCAAAGGCACTGTATTTGCGAATGATGCAGGAAACTGCTGGCGTAGAAAAGATGCCGCCCTGGCCAACCAGTACCTTACCGAAACCGTTTGCCGCCGCCATTTTCAAGATGACCTGAATCGCCTGGCGGTTGTAAAATCGACCGTCACCGCCAACGACTAACGTTTCGCCCTGATAGCCGTCTAAGCTATCGAAAATGGCCTGAACAAAGTTTTCCAGATAGTGCGGCTGCTGAAACGCTGTAACCTGTTTGCGCAGGCCCGAGGTACCCGGTTTCTGGTCGGTGAATGGGCTGGTTGGTACTGTGCGAATATCCATATCTCCTCGCCTTACGTCGCTTCACTCAGTGTACGGGGTCAGCTTCCGTTGACCTAGCCAACTGGGCGACATCTATGAGAACCCACAACGAGGAGAGGACGATAAGCGGGTCCCCCTTCAAGCCATCACGCGTTACAGAGTTCAAGTCTGTACTGGGCGCACAGACCAACAACGCGGCAAACCAGCATCAATTTTTTGCAAATATGACGCTTTAAACACTAAGCGGCGGAAATATACAGATATGATTTGAAACGTGCCCGGCCTTCGACACACGTTCGGGTTTCCACTTCAGACTCTACTCAGGCATGTACCGCAAAATTTTAGTTGTCATTGATGGCTTCTCCGGCAGCAGCCCTCCGGTCTACCGAGAGGCTATCCACATGGCACGAAGCCATCGAGCACGGCTGCGACTGCTGCACGTCTTACCCCCCCATCGGCCTCAGGGCGTGGCGGCTCAACCAACAGGCAGCCATCGGTACAACGAGGAGAGTGCCACTTTGGCAATCGCGACGAGTAGTCTGTGGAAACGGTTTGAGCGCCGCTGTATGGAGTTGCTCAAGCGCTACGCCGATCGGGCAACAGCCCAGGGCATTAATACCGATTATCGGCAGGTTCGTGGCAATGGGGAGCAGGCGATTTGTGAGGCGGCTCGCGATTGGTCAGCAGATCTGATTATTCTGAGCCATTCCGCCGCCGAAACTCAGCACCTATCAAATCCGGCTGTTTTGGCCGCGGTGCCCTGCTCGACCTTGTTTGTGAAATCCGGTGTAAAACCTGCCCCGCCGCCGACCTCGGCCCGCGTTACCAGCAGGCAACAGGCCTATCCTCGCGTCTAAGTTCTTGGATCCAGAGGCTTGTTTTTAAGGACTGTGCCAGACCTCGAAGGACTGTGTCAGGCCCCGAAGGAGGATACGGCGGCCTTAGCCAAAATTTCGACGGGGTCGCCAACCCGTACCTCACCCAGGTTCTCTTGCACCAGGTTTTGGCCAAACCAAATTTTACCCTGCCAGCGTCGGTAGGTTGCCAGCGTCGGCAGGGGTTCTTGGGTAGCCACACCAGTTGCCTGGTCTACGCCAGGAATGGAACAGCGATCGCACCCCTTCTCGACGCGAAACATTACCTCACCAATACGGATTTGGGTCCAGGTATCTTCGGCATAGGCATCACAGCCGCTGACAACCAAATTGGGTCGAAACCGATTCATGGGCACAGGCTTATCTAGCCGCTGATTCAAGTCAGCCAAAGACGCCTCTGAGATCAGCAGAAACGGGTAGGCATCGGCAAAGCTCACTAGCTTATCCGCGCCCAGCTTGCCGTGAGCGGTGGCCCGCTGCGCCTGCTCAGGCATGTAAACTAACTGGCAGGGCACTTCTAAAAATCGACTCAGCCAATCAGCCGCTGCGGGCCCCATCAACTCGGCTTTGCATAGATCGCCCCAAACCTCTACGGCAACCTCTGTCTTAGTGTCTGGAATCGGCGGCAGTACCAGCGGCGGCTGGTTAGGGGCCTCTAGCTGCATCTGCTCCCCTAGCGTTACCCAGATTAGCGCCATGCGGGGATGCTTGCGCTGACTCATGAACCGACCTTTGGCATCGACCACCATCCAACGTCGATCGTGCTGTAGTCCCCTGGACGCGACCTTAGCCTGGGTTAAACTAGTCCCCGCAGCAGACTTGATGGGATAGATATGTAATCCGCTCAGCGTAATCATATCGGGACTCCGTGCGTGCTAGCTGCTCCAGAATAGCTTAGTCCAACGTTCCGCCCAGCAACGTGTCAAAATCAGCCAAGTTTGATGACACAGCTCTGCTACCACCTCAAAAACGCCTGCGAGTCAGCCAACTACGCTACGTCCCTATACGGTCAGTAGTCTTGCAATACACAGATCAGACCTGTCCAAACTACGAATTCACAACACATCCGTAGTTTTACGGCTGAGGAGACCACTGAAGTGTTCTCTCTAGCTGTCCAGAATACAAGACAACAATAATAAAAACAACAAAAAAAATTGTTTTTTTGAAGTGCTCTTCTAGCAACAGGTTCGATATTTTTGGCAGTTTTTCGAGACTAGCGGACCTCCGCATATCTACGAGACTATCCCTTCAGCAATTTTTATTAGATACCTGAGCAGTCCCATGAATACATTCTCTGAGGGTGTCTATCCGGATACATTTCCGGGAAAGTTAAGCCGTTTTACGTATTAAGAAAAGCTGGGATTTGGCAAAAATAAAATTAGCCGCAGCAAAGCAAAGAGAATCTATGTTCGCTGCAGGTTGTCCCGGATTATCTCATCCAGGATCCGGTCTAAATCCAACAGCCCATTTGCTCGACTAGCTCAACAGAAGCTGCGGGCCACGATTTAGGAGCGCTATCAATCTCACGGCACTCCCTCACGTCTCTCTACTGAGCAACAGTCTCTCAAAGTTGAACTGTGCGCTCAACATCGCGCACCAAAGGAATCATGACATCATCCCAAACCCATCGTCGTCGCTACAGGCTAGCGCGTCCACTACTCGCAGCAGCCTTGACCATAGGCGGCGTTTTCAACATGGTCGGCATGGTGTTGGCAGACGGTACAGCCGCAGGTACACAAATCGATAACACCGCCACTGCGACTTACAACGACCCCAACGATCCCGATACGCCTTTAACTTCGACCTCTAATACCGTTACCGTAACGGTTGCAGAAGTTGCCGGTATTACCGTCGCCGCATCAGGCATTGATGACATCGATGGGGGAACCGTTGATGCGGGGGATGCGTTGTATTACCAGTTCACCGTTACCAACGTCGGTAACGACACCACCGACTTTTTCATTCCTGACACTGTAGATATCAACGGTCCTGGTACACTCACAGACCCAACAGGCACAGACACACCTATACAGGTCAGCTACGACGGCGGTAGTACCTGGGTCAATGTTCCTTCCGGTGGCCTAGAAACTAATCCCATTAGCCCCAATGGCACCGTCCTGGTGCGGGCTTACGTTGTGGTCAACACAACCGGCGTAACGTCGGGCGACACGATTACAGTGCAGCTGGGTAATACTCCGGGCGACGGCCAAAACCAGGCGTTTGACAGTGACGGTGGCGATGTCTTCACCAAAGACTCTGACCGCGAAACGGTAGCCGATTCAGACCCTGCCACATCGCCAGATGAGGTTGATGGTGACCCCGTTAACGGTGTGCGGGAAGCCAGTGCAACTCAAAGCATTGACGTGGGCGACATATCTGAAACAAAAGCACTGGTCAAGATTGAGAAAGTCTTGTCAGACCACGAAGAGAACAGCCTGACTGATATTACTGACGATCAAATCACCTACGATTTGAACTTTAGCGTAGACAGCACAGCGCCGACTGGCAGCACCGTAACGCCAGGGCCGCTGCTACCTCAGGGGGGTATTAGCGTTGCCGCACCTAGTAGTGCTGCTGTTGAGGGTAGCTATATTCTGGTATCCGACGCGATTCCGGCGGGTACCACATTGGTCAGCGCGACGGCACCCACCAGCTGGACACCCGTATATACAGATGAGACCTTGACCGGCACCGAAGATGCCACAGACCTCACTTGGTACGAAGATATTGACGATATTGGTGGTGCCGCTAATGTCACACGCGTCGGCTATATCAATACCTCAGCCATTAGCTCGGTCGCTCCCGGTGCAACCGCCGGTACTTTCCGACTAACCGTCATCACAGACCAAGTACCCACGAGTCCTGCTGTCATCGGTAACATCGCTCAGGTGTTCGGTTCCAGTGTGGCAGACGACCCTACAACAACAGGCGTCGACGAGTCCAACGATCCGACCAACACGGTTGCAGATGAATCGGGTGACCAAAGCCCCAGCAACTATAACGAGACCACCAACACGTTTGATCCGCCTAGCGATGGTGAACTGCCCGATACGGACAATAACGGTATCCCAGACGACCTCGAAGATGACACCGACCCTGACTACGAGGGGGTTGACAGCAGCAACAACAATACCGGTAGCGGCGCAGGTGGTGAAGCCAACGTTCTACCCCTGTCTGTGGCTCCGTCCTCGGGCATCTTGAACGGCCCTGACAACTTCCCCGGTGCAACCGGTCCAACCGACAACAACGACGACTTTACTAACAAGTCAGTCAACGTCCCCGATACCTCCTCCGGAGCCACCAACGACCCCAGCCCAGTCAACTTCACCAACACCGTCCAAAATAGCGGTACAACCCAAGGTGACATCTTACTGCTGCCAACGCCGCCAGCGACCCCTGGTGAACTACCAACAGGTACTATCGTCACCATCATTGGCCCAGGTAGCACCGGAACTGCAACCTACGAGTGGAGCGGTAGTGCGTTTACCGGCGTAGGCGGCGGCACTGTACCGACCCCCGTGATCGTACCCGACATCGACTCGGGTGATACGGTGGACTACGGTGTTCAGATTGACCTTCCTGCTGGTACTCCCCTATCGACAGATGCCGATATTGACGCCGGAGAGGAGCCCGGCTTCCCGGTTCCCATCACCGCATACATCGACACGAACGACGATGGGGATCCGACAAATCTGACAACCTACGAAGGTAACAACATTACCATCGACCGGGTTTATACGGGCTTTTTGCGACTGGTCAAAGAATCTCGAATTCTAGAAGGCGACGGCCCAGCAGTAGTGGCAGGCCAAGGCGATTTCTCCACTGATTCAAAAACGCCCAGTCAAGGCAACATTATCGAGTACCGAGTCACCTATACCAATATTTCAGAACCGCTATCAGGCACCAACAACGTCATTCTTGAAGCCGACAATGTGGTGGTTACTGAGGACGGTACGGGCGCTAATGGCAACAACTGGGCTCAGGACACTGACGGCGACAGTGTTCTAGACACTAGTAACATCATCAACTCGGCAACGGACTCTCGTGGTGGTGGCAT
>CAWUKV010000116.1:0-17558 GCA_963923025.1 uncultured bacterium | reverse complement strand
TGCCTTCTGCCGCTCTACTACTGCCTTCATAGCAATCCGTGCTCCAGCGTCAAGGGCTTCAGTGCCAGGAACTGTCCCTAGCAACTCGACGAACGCCATAGCTAATCAATGACTCGAATTTGACCCCGGTTAATCGCATCAAACATGCGATTGATCTGGGTTTCTTCGTGTTCGCTCAGCTCATTCTTGTCGAACAGGGCCTGCATGAGCTGCTGTTGAGTGGTGCGGCTAATGCAGCGTCGACGAAAAATGTCGTTGATGATCGCTTGTAGGGACTGAGCATCAGTCGGCGCGGTTACGGGCGGGAAAGTCTGCGTCTGAAGCATGTTGGGAACCCACTAGGGTGGACGCAATGATCATCTCCCGTTGGTCCAAGTTGTGCCGTGACTTCAACCTGACTTGATACGTGACACGGCGCACAGGTTGCGGTGATGCTTGATAGAGGCTTCACACAAGGGGGTTGATGCGGCCCGGCAGACACCGAAACTAGACAACTTTGGACTACATGTCCGAAAACTGTTCGCTTTTGTAGCGGAAGTACTCCGACGCAGATGCAATCAGCCCCGAGGCTAAAATCAGCACGACGCTCAGGGCATTCATGTCGGGTTTGACGCCGGTACGAACGCGGCTGAAGATTTCAATCGGTAGGGGTGTAGCCCCTCCCGCGGTGAAGCTGGAAATCAGCAAATCGTCCATGCTCAGGACAAACGCCAGCAGACAGCCTGAGAGAATCGCCGGCGTGAGCTGGGGTAGCAGCACGCGAATCAGGGCTTGACGGGGTGTCGCGCCTAGGTCTAAAGCCGCTTCTTCCAGATTGGGGTCTAATCCTTTGAGCCGACTAGAAACGACAACTGCGACGTAGGCAAGACAAAAGACTAAGTGAGCCGCGATCGCAGTCCAGATACTCAGGGGTACAGCAACGGTGGCAAGGAATACGAGGGTGGCAACCGCGATCGCAATATCTGGCACAATCAGCGGCAGGTAAGAGACGCCCTGATAGAGCGACTTACCAGGAAATCGATACTTGGCTAGCCCAATGGCCATCAGCGTACCCACCACCGCCGCCACACCCACCGCACAAACGGCAATCTTCAGACTGTCGGCTAAGGCACTAAACAGTCGCTCATCCTGAAACAGGCTACGGTACCAGCGCAGGCTAAACCCGGTCCAGTTGGCCCCATAGCGCGACTCGTTGAAGCTGTAGGCCGCCAGCACCAGAATGGGCACATACATAAACCCATACATCAGCAGTGTGACCCCACCCTGCCAGGGGAGCCGGTTACGAGGACCGGACTGACCAGAACGTGAACGGCTCATGAGTAGGCCTCCGGATTGCGATCGCCGTAGCGCAGCAGCAGGGCAATCCCAACGCTAACCGCCAAAATCAGCGTCATACTCAGCGCAGAACCAAAGCCCCAGTTACGGGATACGCCCAGAAACTGGTTGTACACCAGGCGCGGCAGCGTCATACTCGACGGACCGCCCAGCAGCGCGGGCACAATGAAGTCTCCAACGCTGGTGATAAACACGAGCAAACTGCCCGCCGCAATACCGGGCAGCGTTTGCGGCACTGTCACCTTCCAGAATGCCGTCCGAGGACTGGCCCCCAAATCCGCTGCCGCTTCCAGCAGTTGTATATCCAGCCGCTCCAGCGATGCATACAGAATCAGCACCATGTAGGGCAAAAAGTTGTACACCAAACCGATGTACACCGCCCATTCCGTGCTCATCAGGTCCTGACCGGGCAGCCCCATAGCCCCAAGCAGCACATTCACCAGCCCCGACCGACGCAATAGCATAATCCAGGCATAGGTGCGCAGTAGCGACGAGGTCCACAGCGGCAAAATAAACGCGACCAGCAGCAGGTTCCGCCATCGCTTGGGGGACATCAGCGCTAGCCAGTAAGCCACCGGAAATCCCACCACCAGGCACACTGCCGTGGTCACCAGCGCAAACTTCACCGTTCGCAGCACCACCCCCAAATACACCGGCTGGAAAATCTGTAGATAGTTGCCCAGACCATATCCATCTGTCGGCTGTCCTGGTCTCAGCCCGGGTACCAGACTGATTTCCAAAATCAGCAGCGTCGGCACCACCATAAACAGTAACAGCCAGATGCCGGATGGCCCCAACAGCGCTAGCGGTCCTGCCAGCTTCTGCCACCAGTGGGTCTGACGGGATACAACAGACACCTGACGAGGTGCTTCCGGTGGACTAAGTGCAGACATTCAGAGCACCACCCTCCACTATTTCAACCTTCACGACGTCACAACTTGTCAGCTGTTTGAGTCGACTCAACCCTGTCTGCCTTTTGCCGTCGCACTTCTGCCTTTCTGTATTAGGCACTGGTCAACTGGTTCCAGTACTGGTCGTACAGTTCTCCCGCTTCACCAACCGGGCCTAAGGCCTCACACCGAGCCAGAACTTCCTGGGGCGGGAACAGGTCGGTATTGTCTAACAGCTCGGACGACAGAATCTCCAGCGTTTTGCCATTGGGTGTGGCGATAGACAACCGCTCAACCAACCCCTTAGACACTTCGGGCTGCAGGTTAAAGTTAATCCACTGGTAGGCGGCATCGACGTTGGGCGCAGAGGTCGGAATCACCAACGTATCGGTCCAGATCACCGCGCCGCTGTCGGGGACGATATAGTCGAGATTTTCGTCTTCTTCAGTGGCAGGAATCGCTTCGACAGAGTAGGCGTGAGAAACCAGCAGATCACCGCCTAACAGCTCCTCTTGCCAGCCGAAGGACTTGAAGGCCGAGAGTGCAGGCTTCAGCTCCAGCAGCTTGCGATAGGCGGCTTCTAGCTCGCCAGGGTCGGTCGAATTGACAGAGTAGCCCAAAGACTTTAGCGATGCGCCCATGGTCTCGCGGACGTCATCCAGCAGGGTGATCTGACGGTCTAACTGCTCGGCATTGAGCCAAACGTCGGCCCAGTCTGTGACGGTGCCCAGTACTGCGGTGTTGTAGATTAGCCCGGTTGTGCCCCAGCTGTAGGGAATGCTGTAGCCATTGTCAGGGTCGTAGGCGGGGCTTTGCCAGTTGTCGACTAGCGCGTCCATGCCCTCTAGGCGCGATGCGTCTATCTGCGTCAGCAGCCCCAGGTCGCGCATTTCGGCCACCATGTAGTCCGACGGGTAGATGAGGCTATATTTATCGCCGCCGCCTGCCTGCATCTTGGCCAGCATGGCTTCGTTAGACTCGTACAGGTCAATCTCGACTTCAATGCCGGTGGCTTCGGTAAATTGCTGCACAACCTCGTCATCGGTGTAGTCGGCCCAGGTATAGATGTAGAGCTTGCCGTCATCACCGCCGCTGGCATCGCCGCTATCGCCAGACTGAACATCGCTGATGCCACCGCTGCGACAGTTAGACAGGGCCATGCCTGCTAAGGCAGCAGCGGACCCTTGGAGAAAGCGCCGACGGGTAGCGGACCGGATGGGAAAACGACGGGGCATTGCACAACCTCACTAATGTCTTGAGCGGAATTCTTGAATGACAGAAAAAACTTGAATAGGTTTGACGTTTGCTCGTACCTCAGGCCGCCAGCGCTCGACAGTCTGTGGCTGCCCACGACACATAAACGGGCCGTTCAGAATCGGGCAGATGCTTAGCCTGATTAGGTTGTAGCACCATCAGCCGATCTCCCGTTGTCAGTTCTACCACACAGTGAACGTGTGTGCCTAAGTACATGGTATGGCGCACGTGTCCCTGGAAACAGTTGTCTGCTTGCTCAGGGGCGCGGGCACTCAGATCAATCTTTTCGGGCCGAATGCTGACGTCAACCGAACCATTGGCCGAACCATTGGGCAGCGAGTCAGCGATGTGAATCTGCAACCCACTGGGGGTGGCGACCTGCGGTAGGCCCTTACTGTTAGTGCGTACCTGACCGGACAATAGATTTGTTTCCCCAATGAAGTCAGCCACGAATGCGGTCTCGGGCTGTTCGTAAATTTCGCTGGGGGTCCCGACCTGTTCGATGACGCCGTCGCGCATCACGGCAATGCGGTCTGAGAGCGACAGGGCCTCTTCCTGGTCGTGGGTCACCATAATAAACGTGACGCCTAAGCGTCGGTGCAGGTTCGCCAGCTCTAGCTGCATCTGCTTGCGCAGCTTTAGATCCAGCGCACCCAGCGGCTCATCCAATAGCATGACTGCCGGTCGGTTGACCAAAGCACGGGCCAGGGCAATACGCTGCCGCTGTCCACCAGATAGCTGCTTAGGATATTTCTGGGCGTAGTCCTCCATGCGGACGAGCTTGAGTGCTTCGCCAACCTGCGATCGCACATCCCCCTTGCTCACCTGCTTCACCCGCAGTCCAAAGGCCACGTTGTCCCAGGCGCTCATGTGGTCAAACAGCGCGTAGTTTTGAAAGACCGTATTCACCGGGCGACGATGGGCAGGCACCCGCGCCATCGACTGTCCCTGAATCAGTAGCTGGCCGCTGGTCGGCTGCTCAAACCCGGCAATCATCCGCAGCGTTGTGGTCTTACCGCAGCCCGATGGCCCTAAAATGCTAAAAAATTCGCCTTGCTTGATGGCAAGATTCAACCCCTTAACTGCGGTATCCGTTTCAAACTGTTTGACTAACTCCTGAAGCTCAACATCTGGCACTTGAGACGCAGCCGACGGAGATGCAGGAACAGGGGAACGCGGTAAAGTCTGTGACATGAGGGTACTAGAGGCAAGCTAGCGCCCATTTCGGCAGGTCTACCCACCGAAACAGCATTAAGAATCAGCGCTAGGGGTCAGTAATCGTACGATTGGCAATTTGAGTAAGCAGTGCCGTGGGGAATCGGCAAGGGGAGGCAGTCATGGAAAGGGTGGCTGAAGCCGTTGTGAAGAATTCGCGAAGTACTCTAAAGCGATATTAAAGGGTCGTCTGCCAAACTGTCAGGTAGTGTATTCAGATTTTCGCGTCAGAACCGTATATTTCGTAGCTAGTGGGAATTGGTGAGGGCCGACAGGTCAGAATTGAAGGGGTTAAGATACATAAACCCGTCTTTCGACACCCTTAAACCCACGCACTCAGCTATCTGACGCAAAACTCTATGGCGTTTTTGCAGTATTCCGCCCCAGAAACGAGTAAAAAAGGTGGCCGCACAGTTGGTCGGCAGTACCAGTCTGTGGTGATGATGATTTTGCTGTCGTTGGTGATGCTGGGCGGCATCGGTAGTCGGCTGTTTTACCTGCAACTGGTTGAGGGGCAGCGCAATCGTGAACTGGCCGAAGAAAACCGAGTACTGCTACTTCCCCGGCGTCCGGCCCGTGGCACCATCTTTGACCGCAACGGCAAGATCTTGGCGGGTAGCCGCCTGTCTCATTCGGTCTCCATTTGGCCGGTGTCGATGCCGAAGGAAGACACTGAGCGCGATGCCGTGGTCGAACGGCTCGCTCAGCTACTCGATATCCCCGCGGAGGAAGTCTTTCAGCGGTTAGAGCAGGTTGACCAAGACTCTGCCGAGTCGGTCCCCATTGCTCGAGGTATCAGCCCCGCCCAGGCTACAGCGCTGGCAGAATATGCCGACCAATTACCGGGTGTCCGCGTCGAGGCTGAGGCCGTGCGCAACTACCCCCACGGCGACTTGGCAGCCCACGCCATTGGCTACACCCGAGAAATCAACGCCGAAGAACTCGAAGCCCGCCAAGACGAAGGCTATCGACTGGGCGACTTCATCGGCAAAATGGGCGCAGAAGATGCCTTCGAACATCTGCTGCGCGGTGAATGGGGCGGTCAGCAGGTAGAGGTTGACAGTACCGGGCGCGTGGTGGCGCTGCTGGGCGAGAAACCGCCCAAGTCTGGACAGGACATTGAGCTAACCCTTGATCTAGAGCTGCAAAGAGCCGCTGAGGAGGCGTTGGGCGACACGATCGGAGCCATCATCGCCATCGACCCCCGCGACGGGGCAGTGCGGGCGATGGTCAGCCGTCCCACCTTTGACCCTAACCTGTTCACCACTCGCGTCACCCCCGAACAGTGGGAGCAGCTCAACCGACGCGGCGACCCGTTTGTGAACCGCACCATGCGCGGCTATCCCCCGGCTAGTACCTTTAAGGTTGTGACCACAACCGCCGGGATTGAGTCGGGCAATTATGATGCGGAAGCCATATTGCCTACGTATCCCTATGTCAGCGTTGGCGGTCACCTGTTCTGGGACTGGAATAAGGCCGGTTTTGGCCCCCTAGGCTTTCGCGGCGCGATGGCCTGGAGTAGCGATACTTTCTTCTATCAGGTCGGCATCAAAATGACCGAAAAGCCACTGACAGATTGGATGCGTCGCTATGGGTTTGGCTCTAAAACCGGTATTGAGCTTGCGGCGGAAGAGTCGCGGGGCTTAGTCCCTGACAACGACTGGAAAATGGAAACCCTTGGCTACGGTTGGACCGTTGGTGACACGGTCAATATCTCCATCGGTCAGGGCTTCATGCAGGTCACACCGCTACAGGTAGCTGTGATGTTTGGCGTACCTGCCAATGGGGGTTACAAAGTGACGCCGCACCTGCTGCAAGACGGGTCTGAGGCCAAAGACTGGCGCACGGACATGGAAATGGACCCAGCCACTATTCGGGTTCTGCAAGAGGGGCTGCGCCAGGTCATCACTGGCGGCACAGGGGCAAAGCTAAACGACCCGTCCATGCCGCCGCTAGCGGGCAAAAGCGGCACCGCTGAAACTGACCCCTACGAGAACCACACCTGGTTCGGGGCCTACGGACCCTACGACGACCCAGAAATTATTGTCGTTGCGTTTGGTGAGCATACTGGCGGCGGCGGTAGTGCCGTGGCCTTGCCCATGGTGCAAAAGGTGCTGGACGTGTACTTTAACGGTCCCCAAGCGGCAGAAGAGGCTGAATCTGGGGGCTAGTGCTCCGTTGAATCGAGCAATAGGCGCGATAATAGCGGCATTAGTGCTTACTCAGGGGCATCTGTAGCAACCTGCGACAAGATTGAGCAGGGTTGCGAGTCACGGAGCGACTGATAGTCGAGGGATAGCATGACTAGGTGGAGTCCAAGCGTAGTGACCAAAACGATATCTCATGGCCCGAATCATCCAGCTTAGACCGCACCAGCGCCAGGACAGTGAAAGAGAGCGTCATGCCACCTGGCTAGAACTGTTTTTTGACCTGGTATTTGTGTTTGCGATCGCACAGGTCGCCCACCTGCTCCACGGCAACCCCACCTGGACCGGCATCGCCGAATTTGCCTTCCTCTTTGTCCCCGTCTGGTGGCTGTGGATTGACTTCAGCTACTACGCGGACCAGTTCAATGTCGACCAAGGACCCTACCGTCTGGTGGTCCTAAGCGTCATGTTTGGTCTGGTGGTCATGGCCCTGACCCTCCACGATGCGCTCCATGGCGGCTCTTTAGAATTCGCGGCGGTCTACGCCACGTTGCGACTGGTGATCATCGTCCTGTATGCCCAGGCATGGCGGCTGGTGCAGTCATCGCGGCAGCTCACCGGGCGCTATGTCCTCAGTTTTTCAATTGCCTTCGCGTTCTGGCTATTGTCCATGGCAGTACCAGAGCCGATACGCTTCTGGCTGTGGGGGCTGGCGCTGCTGATCGAAATTGGCAACGGCCCGGTTACCTACCTAACCATTCGCGAGGTACCGCAGCAGCAGTCTCACATGGACGAGCGGTTTGGCCTGTTTGTCATCATTGTGCTGGGCGAGGCGATTATCGCTGTGGCCACCGGCGTCTCTGAAACCAACTGGCAGTGGCAAAGTATGTTGGCAGGCGCGGGCGGATTCCTGACCGCTGTGGCACTGTGGTGGCTGTACTTTGAGCGGGCCGACGAAACGACCATTAACTGGGCCTTACGCAGCGGCAAGCGAGCCCTGCTACGGTCCTACATCTACGGCTACAGCCACCTGCTAGCGTTTATGGGCATTGTCGGTACAGGGGTTGGCGTCCAGTTTGCCATTGAAACCGCTGGGGAAGGCTTCTCGACACCGATGCGGGCCATTCTCTGCGGCAGCATTGCTACCTTTCTGACAGGGGTGACGTTGCTTCAGTGGGCTTCACCGCGATCGCTCCCCCAAGGTGTCATTTCTGCCCGGTTGCTGTTGGCCTTAGTCGCGCTAGTGCTGATCCCAACCGGTATAGCCATCCCACCCGTCGCCATCGTCCTGAGCTTTGGTGTATCGTTGGTCGCGCTGAATATGCTGGATGGCCTGCCGCTATACTCGGCTTGAGACCTTACGTTTTCCTGTTACCACTCAATTTCCTATTACTCCTCAATAGGCGCGATGTAAAGCCTAGACCATAATCACAACGAGCGGTCAGCTTGTAGTACAGAAATATCTGCGTGTAAATCTTCGACTTCGTCGTTCAGATACAGATCATGCTTAGCCAAAAGGGCTTGAAACTGGAGTTGATTCAGCCCTAGGAACCTACTGGCCTTTCCTGCCGAAAGCTTGGCTCGGGTGTAGAGCAGCAGCACAAGCGCCTGAAACAGCTCTGTTTCAGATAGGCCAGAAGCTTTGACTAAACTCATCCGAAATTACCATCGCCATGGGCTTAGCAGTCGCGATTTTCTGAGTATAGCTGGCACAGCTTTTGTCGTGGAGCTATTCCAAGCATCCCGAACCAGTCCTCTAGCTCCGCAAACTGACGCTGAAGTTTTTCTCTAACGCAGCGCGGACCTTCTGGTGGACGGGATCGATATCTTGGTCAGTCAGGGTGCGGTCTGGCGAGCGGTAGACCAGACGAAACGCCAGACTACGCTGCCCGTCAGGGACGTTTTTACCCCGGTACTCGTCAAACAGGGTCACCTCATCCAGCAGCTTACCGCCTGCTTTAGTCATCGCCTTAGAGAGATCGGCAACCGTCACCTCGGTTGAAGCAAAGAAGGCAATATCTCGATCCGATGCGGGGTAAGTCGAGTAGGGCTTGAAGGTGTCCACTTTGCGCTGTTGGCTGGCCAGACAGGTCACAAGCACCTGCCAGTCCAGCTCAAACACATAGACGTCTTCAGGGAGCCCCTCCGCCTGACGCAGGCGCGGGTGCAGCTGACCAAAGGTCCCTAGCGCTGTGCGACCGCGCACCCACAGGGATGCCGTCCGTCCTGGATGCAGTCGCTCGTCCAAAGACTCTTTCTCAGCAGCACGATAATCTACCGCTAAACCCAGCTGCTGAAACACCGCCTCTAGCATGCCTTTGGCGGCATACCAGGTCATCGCCTGGGGCTTGCCGCCGCTGATCCACTGGCCCTGGCTGGCGTCGCCGCCCATGATGCCACCCACCGATTCTTTTTCAGTAGAGCCAGACGTTTCTGCATCGGGCTCAGTGTTTGACAGCGCCGCTGTGAAGATATGGCCCATTTCGAAGGCGTTCAGCGGCCCGTTGCCCTGCTCCAGATTGAACTTGAAGGCGCTGATCAGCCCCGTCATCAGGTCAGAACGCAGCGCCGAGTATTCGGTAAACAGCGGGTTAGCTAGCACCACCCGCCCCGGCGCTGGGTTCGTCAAAGAATAGTGCAGCACCTCCGTCAACCCTGCGCCCCGGAATGCGGCTCGCAGTCGCTGGGAGAGGACCGTCTCAGGTGACAGCACGCCGCGCGAGGTCTGCTGCGGCAGGGTATCGGCAAACTGGTTGTAGCCGTAGAGCCGCGCCACCTCTTCAATCAGGTCAATCTCACGCTCCAGGTCGCGGTAGCGGTAAGGGGGCACCTGTACGACCCATTCACCCGGAGCCTCTGCAGTGGCCGTACAACCCAGCTTACTCAGCAAGGACTCAACCGTTGCAGCAGCCAATTCGCCGTGGCCGTTTTCAGACCGAACGGGGCCCAGAATATGGTTGACTCGGCTGAGGCGCAGGCCCACCGTACGGCTGGGGGTAATGCGACCCACCTCGGTGCGGTCTTCGGCCTGTCCGGCAATGGTGGCTCCAGCAAATTCGACCAGGAGTTGGATAGCGCGATCGCAGGCCAATTCCAATTCCGCCGGGTTCACCCCGCGCTCGTAGCGGGCCGAAGCCTCCGTACGCAACCCCTGACTGCGCGCCGACCGACGAATGGCGGCAGCGTCAAAGTAGGCCGCCTCCAGAAAAACTGTTTGGGTTTGAGCAAAAACTTCAGTTTCTTCGCCCCCCATTACCCCAGCCAGCGCTACCGGCTGGTCATTGGCGGTAATCAACAGCGTTTGCTCGGCCAGCTCCCGAGTTTGCCCGTCCAGCGTTTTCAACGTCTCGTCCGCTTTAGCCGTCCGGACGCTCACCGTCAGCGACTCACCGGCAACGAACTGCAGCCGATTCAGATCAAAGGCGTGCAGCGGCTGTCCCCACTCCAACAGCACGTAGTTCGTAATGTCCACCACGTTACTGATAGCCCGAGTCCCTGCGGCCTCTAACCGCTGCTGCATCCAGTCGGGAGACGGGCCAATTTTGATATTCTCCAGCACCGTTCCTATATAAATTGGGCAAGCTTTAGGGTCGTCTAGCTTAATGCCAACGTTGCTGGACTCGGCAGCGATCTTCTCTGCATCCTCGCGAATCGGTAGGCTCAGCTGAGCGCCCGTCACGGCAGCGACCTCACGGGCAATGCCTACCATGCTCAGCGCATCAGCCCGGTTAGCGGTTGAGGATAAATCCAGTACAACATCGTCAAGACCTAGCAGCGGGCGGGCATCTTGCCCCGTCTCTAATGCTGCCATCTCAAAGACATGAATGCCCTCAGAGTCTTTTGCCAGCCCCAGTTCAGCCAGCGAACAAATCATGCCGGATGACTGTACCCCCCGCACCTTACGCGGCTTTATCTTTAGATCGACCTTTGGCAAGTACGTACCCACCTGCGCAACAGGCACATATATTTCAGCTCGAACGTTGGAAGCCCCACAAACAATCGTCGAAGGCTCCGCTTCACCAATATCAACAGTACAAACGCTCAGCTTGTCCGCATCGGGGTGAGGCTGTCGGTCCAGTACCCGTCCTACCACAACACCATTCGCCCAGGTGCGCCGTTCTTCAATATCTTCGACCTCGAACCCTGCCATCGTTAGTGCTTCGGCCAGGGCCTCCGGTTCTAGGTCGTACGCGACCAAATCTTTGAGCCAGTTAAGAGAAATCCGCATGAACTTTATTGGACGCCAAGAAGTCTATAGAGGAGGTGTTGCCGTAGTTAAGGCTGGTCGCGAGTCGACTGGCACAGAAAACAAGCGGACAGGAGCCGTTCGAGTCTTGCCGATGCATCGCTAGACAGGATGGAAGAGCGCGGCAAAGCTTTCCCATTCTATCGTCGAATCTTCACTGGATTGTTTAATCTCTAGCGGGCTTTGACAGCAAATACTGCACAAAACTGCGGCTTATGCTACATCATAAAAAGTTGTTTTTAGCGAATCTGATTGTATCAATTGATGCTCCGTTGAGTAGCTTTATGGCTAATAGCCTTTGGCTGTAAATCTGAGAGCATAGGTCTTGGGGTGTTAAACCCCTATGGCAGCCTACTTACAGGTTCATCGTTTACAAATACATCCGTTTCATAGTAGTAAACGCCTGGTGGATGGCAGTTGCGCCAAGCGTTTACCCTGCTGACGGCTGAGATTTGACTGAATCAGAGTTTCTGTAAAGTCTGTACGAAGTTCGAATAGATCTGACCGGCAAAAATAAAAGCTTCTCAGAAGTCCAGGCAACTTTTGTGGGGCAGCTTTTGCCTACGGACTATATCGGGGAATAATTAAACCAGCGTCATCTGCTACAAGCGCCGTTCTTAAGGCAGAATTGTCTTGAGGCTACTCGACACTAGCCGGAGAGGATCGCACCTGTGAGGATGGGTTCGACTCAATGACCGCGTCAAAGCGATAGTTCATGTCCTATTGTATTAACCCAGACTGTCCTCATCCCAAGAACCCCCCGGCGGCAAAGCAGTGTCAGGCCTGTCAATCGTCCCTGCTATTGCGTGATCGCTACAAAATTATTGGGGCCCTGGGGCGCGGCGGTTTCGGTGCAACTTTTCTAGCTCGGGACCAGTCTTTGCCTGGTCGTCCGCCCTGCGTCATTAAGCAGCTTCGCCCCACCACCGAGGCCAATCATGTGCTGGAAATGGCCCGTGACCTCTTCCAACGCGAAGCCAAAATCCTCGGTAAAATCGGCAACCATCCGCAGCTGCCCAGATTGCTCGACTACTTCGAATACAACACTGACTTTTTCCTGGTTCAGGAATACATCAGCGGAGCCACACTACAGCAAGAAGTGAAGCGAGGCGGTCCGTTCAGCGAAGCTGGCGTCAAGCAATTTTTATGCGAAGTGCTGCCGGTGATGCAGTACATTCACAGCCATCAGGTCATTCACCGCGACATCAAGCCCGCCAACCTGATCCGCCGCGAACAGGACAAACGACTGGTGCTGATCGACTTTGGTGCGGTCAAAGACAAGGTCAACCCGGTCAAGGCCAGCCAGTCTGAACAGACGGCCCTAACGGCCTACGCCATCGGCACCCCAGGCTACGCGCCGCCAGAACAGATGGCCATGCGTCCGGTCTATGCCAGCGATATTTATGCGGTTGGCGTCACTTGTATCTATCTGCTGACCGGGCGATCGCCTAAAGATCTGTCCTATGACCCGCAGACGGGCGAGATGCTCTGGAAAACTCATGTACGCGTCAGCGATCACATCGCGGGTGTCCTGAGCAAGATGTTAGAAATCTCCGTTCGGCACCGATACAATTCTGCCGACGCTATTTTGCGTGACTTGGACCTCGAGCCCTATCTCGACAGTCTGGCGCAAAACATGGCCTTCCCGACGCCAGCCTCGAATAACGCCAACAGCAACGGCAATATCAGCGGGGCCACGAGTCAAGAATCTGCGGCTATGTCAGAAGACGGGATGACTTCCTCCGGGCCATCTTCACCCTCCTCACGGCTCGCGGCTGCTATTCGCGCCCGTCGTGAACGGGCAAACGCCAAAGCGGTCTCATCTCGCCAACCCCGCTATCGGCGTACCCCCCTCAACCTATCTTCGTCGGGCAGCTTAGCCACACAAATCGACTCCTCAGACGGACGACGCCCTTCGACGTCTCGTCAGGTTACCGCAGAAACGCTTCAGCTAGCCTATGGCAAGGGCCACCGTGATTTCTCGACGCAAAAACTTACCGCTATTGACCTCCAGAAGGTAGATCTGTCCGGCGCTAGCTTCTCAGGGGCCGATCTTAAGCGGGCTAATTTACAGAACGCAGATCTTTCCAATACCAACCTGGGCAGTGCCGATTTGAGCCACTGTCAGCTACGCAGTGCTAATTTATCTGGGTCATATCTGGGCGCAGCCAATTTAGAGAGCAGCGACCTGCGAGGAGCTAACCTGAGCCGCTGCTGTCTGAGTGATGCCAACTTGAAGGGAGCTAACCTCAGCGGTGCCGATCTCAGCGGGGCTGAGGTGACCCAGGCTCAGCTGGCAGCGGCACGCACCAATTGGGCCACCGTCTACCCAAATGGTCGACGCGGGCTAAGGTAGCGGCGAACGAACTAATCCTAAAGACTGAGCATAAAGATAGGGGCTGCCGAGACATCAGCCAACGCGTTAGGATAGCGTAGACCTGATGACCTGAAGGAAACAGTCCATGTTTTTGGATGAGCTAACGCCCATCGTGCAAACTCTAATTCGCCAACCCGTTGCCTTTTTGGGTGGGGTTGCTTCTGGCATGCTGCGGCTGGACCTATCTGAAGATCCGGTTAAGACCTGGTTGGATAAGCAGTCCGGAGAAGGGACAGACCCATCAACGCCCCCAACGACGCCCAATCCGCCGAAGGGACCACAGAGTATTTCTATCGATTAGCTCGCTGAACCGCTAGGTCATCTGTAGCCATCTGCGAAAAGGTTGAGCTAAATGGCGAGCCACAGAGCGCTCTGCTCCAAAAGGTGTAACCACACTAGGCGGCTCAAGCAAAGTGACCAGGGCCATATGATCAGGGCTATATGATCAAGGCTATAGCTGTCGAGTTGTTTACTCCTCGATCGCCAACAGCTGAATTTGCCATTTGTGAATGCGGGTTCTCAGCTTTTTCGCCTGCACAGCGGGAAGATCGGCGTCATATACGGCTGACAAGGCCCGCTGGTAATCTCCCATCGCGCAGTTCCAGTGGCCCATGAGGTGATAAGTGCGGCCGCGTTCGGCGTAGATGGCCGGGGTCAGCGCCCCAAAGAAAAGTGCAATGTCAAAGCAGATAAGTGCAGATTTGTACTGGCCAATGCTGCGTAGGGTCACGCCCTGGTTGAGTCGGGCTTGGGTATTGAAGGGATTAATATCAATGGCCCGGTCATAGTCAGAGATGGCAGCATACCAGCTGTGCTGTGCAGCATAACAGTTGGCCCTGTGATTGTAGGTGCGATCGCACTGAGCGTTCAGTGTCAGCGCTCGGTTGTAGTCGATTAACGCGTGCCCCCACTGCCGACAGCGGTAATACATCAAGCCTCGATTGCTATAGTACTCAGCCCTGTGGGGGTGACTTTGAATCAGTTTGCCTAGCAACCGAATGGCAGCGGCATAGTTCTTTTGGCGAGCTACCTGACAAATTTGCCGCTGTAGTGACTGCGTTTCTGATGCTGTGAGTCTGGGGACTGTGGCCGATAAAGCATATGTTGCTTCACGGACAGCCGCAGGCACATGAGATGGAGCTGGGTTAGTTGGTAGCATGACAAATGATCCCCTCATAGAAGCAATATTTGATGCTTCTATAAAAAGCTTTACATGGGTTCCGTGACGACCCAACCGAGAAAAAACGTACTTTTTGGAGAAAAACCGGCTATCTACCCTACTTTCTCCGTATATCCACTAGACAAAGGTCTAATATCAACGAAAATTGGTTCAACAAAGTTGATGGATTCGGTGCCATTTTGTTCACTGTCAGGGGTGTAACTACCCAAAAAATCTGTCCCAAAGCCACAAGACGAAGCGACAAAACTCGTCTGTGACAGATTAATGCAGCCGAGCCAAGACCTTGATATAGGACTCTAGAATCAGAGGAAGTTGCATGCGATCGCGGCATGCCCTTCAAAACATGCTCTTCCACTCTGGTGCCCATGCCTCAACCTGATGCCCATTTTTCCTACGCCCCCGACCTATCTGCAGACGACTATGTGGTGCTGGGCGTTTCGACCTGTTTTGTCAAAGCTGATGGCGAGGTTCATACCCTCAAGCTGTTAGAGCCGATTCCCTCCGCCTATCTGGAGGTGTTGTTCAAAGGTGTGCCCACCTCATACCACGGCATCATGGCTACGCAGCTAGACGCAGTGCTCTCGGCAGATGGACCGTCGCTGCCAAACAGTCCGCTCGTGCAAGAACACGGCAAGGTGCGGCTGTGTGATGACTTCATTCAGCGGGTGGAAGCTGCCGCTCGAACCTATCAAACCAGGACGCAGCTCCAGCAGCGCCTGCCCATAGGCGAAACTTACACCACGCTAAATTTCTCAACCGAGAAGAAGCGGGTCCTCAACAACATGGCTGCCGTCAGTGACGACGACAATGTTAAACAGCACGCTTACACCCATCAAACCCTTTAGCCTTCGTTGTACAGCAATCCGCGAGCCGGATTGTAAGTCACGGAGCGTTGTGCGCCAAGAGGAACAGCCCCACTAAGGGGGCTCAAGCAAACTGCCCCAGGCATATATAGCCATCGCCATTTACGTTAGGGCACCGAGTAGGGTGATCCCATTTGGCATACAACGAAATGGCCCCATAAAAGGTTTGGGCAGCCTTGTCCTAACGGATCTGGCGGCTGCTATAACGTTGGGCTACATAGCGTGGAGAATACAGAAGGGGCTCCCGCCAATGGTGGGAGCCCCTTCTGTCGTCTAAGCCTGATTCAAATTCTGAAAGAGCTTGCCTCAGAGCACTTAACCTAAACGCCTTGCCCGTAGGAGATATCTACTCAGCTCAAGACGTAGCCAGCGGCCTGGCTCAATGGACTAACGGAAACCCACAGAGGCTTGCCATACAAATGCGAGTAGCAAGAAAAATAGCGGCAGCAAGGGCAAAACATCAACCAGTGGACCAAACGCCTGGTACGCCTCAGGGAGTTTGGCCAGCAAAACAGCTTCCATTAGAGACCTCTTTCAACACAGATTCACGATTTGACTAATAGCTTAACATGGCTCGTTGGCCGACTGGAAGCCTTCTGACGGGGCTAACCAGGTCTGAAAATCAGCTTGAAAAGTACCTGCAAAAATAGACGCCCGAATGGCCTGAGTAAAGCGCACCAGTTCGGTGATGTTGTGAATGGACAACAGCGTAAATGCCAGCAGCTCGTGGGCGTGAATCAGGTGGCACAGGTAAGCTCGCGTGAAGGTTTGGCAGGTGTAGCAGGGACAGCTCTGATCCAGCGGTGTTAGGTCGCGGCGGAAGCGGCTGTTTTTAAGATTCCAGCGGTCGCCCTGCACTAGCGCGGCACCGTGTCGGGCCAACCGCGTAGGAATCACACAGTCAAATAGGTCCATGCCTGCTGCGATCGCCTGGGCAATTTCGCGATAGGTGCCTACTCCCATCAGGTAGCGGGGCTTGTGGTCGGGCAGTAGTGGCGTTGTTGCTCGGACAATTTTTTCGATCAGCTCTGGCGGCTCACCTACGCTGACCCCACCAATGGCGTACCCCGGCAGATCGAGCTTGGCCAAGTCTGCTGCCGCCGCCGCTCGTAAATCCAGATGTACACCACCCTGAACAATGCCAAATAGGGCCTGGTCCGTGCGCTGGTGTGCCGCCATGCAGCGCACCAGCCAGCGATAGGTGCGATCCGTTGCAGCGACAACGGCATCTCGCTCCGCAGGATACGGCGGACACTCATCGAAGGCCATGATCACATCGGCCCCCAGCTGGTTCTGGATCTGAATGGACCGCTCGGGTGACAGTTCGATTACGCGACCGTCGCGCGGTGACCGAAACGAAACGCCGACCTCGCTGATCGTACGCATTTCGCTCAGGCTAAAGACCTGAAACCCGCCTGAGTCCGTTAGCATTGGACCGTCCCAGCCCATAAAGCGATGTAGACCGCCAGCGGCAGCGACCAGCTCTTCACCCGGCTGTAAATGCAGATGGTAGGTATTGGCTAACACCATCTGCGCGCCCGTCTGCTGAAGCTGGGCAGGTGTAACCGTTTTAACGTTGGCCAGAGTACCAACGGGCATAAACCGTGGCGTTTCTACCGGACCGTGGGGCGTCTGGAAACAGCCTGCTCGTGCCTGGGTATGCGGGCAGCGGGCCTGGCAAGCAAAGGAAAATGTAGAAGCCAAAGCGGAGGGGGCCTAACAGCGTCTTGAATAGTAGCGCACTGGCCGATCCATCCGATGACTAATCATGCCGAGCTAGCACTGATAGGACTGACTCGGCCTGGCTTAAACCATCAATCAAAACACTACAGAATTCCCAAACGTATCCAATCGCTTGTGAGCCCATCTGCCAGATATAGCCGTCGCCACATAGGTTTGTGCGCGACGGCGGGCCACTTGGCTCCAGTACTAATCACTTGATCGCTAGAGATGTCCTAAGCAAAGTGGCGAGAGCTATAATGTAGATCGCATTAACTATTTGACGGCATGTCATTCCGTAAAGCCCGCTGGGCATGAACGCGCTTTAGCGG
>CAWUKV010000115.1:0-17680 GCA_963923025.1 uncultured bacterium | reverse complement strand
TTCGTGACGCTAACCTTGAGGGCACTAACCTGACGGCTGTAACCCTCACAGGGGCAGACCTGACAGGCGCTAACTTGAGTGATGCTACACTGCCGGTCTCATCGTTAGATGAGCTAGTTGCAATCGGTGTGGTTCTGTAGATGAGTGGCTCAAGCTAGTAGAGAAACTCATCGGTGGTAGCCGGTCGGTCAGACTGTCGCTCATCTGGAAAATCTACCTGATAGGGCATGGGAGGCTCTTCGATCAGTAAATAGCGAGTATCCCAACCCCCATTATGGGGTTGAGGCCGCTCTCCAAAATCGTCCTCCGGCAGTGGCAGGGCCACCGTTTTTTCCATGTGCAGATAGCGCTGACCTTCTGAGGTCGTTCGCAGTAGCTGGTTAGAAAGCTGCAGCCCTTGCTGTGCCAGTATTCCTTCTAATGTGGTGAGCTGGTCAATCGGTGTAAACGTTGCTAGAAAAACAACGTCATCGAGCGGTTCTACCTGTAATGATAGCGCTGCCTGGTCTAGCTGCCAGGTTTCTCTCCAACGCCCGTCTGTTGCCTGTTGCCAAAGCTGCAAATCTCCCTGCCACTTGCCCTCTTCAACCTCAGCAACCTGATAATCCAGCACAGAGTACGTGAGCTTAGGGACGCCATCGGCCTGAACCTGCTCCAGTAGGCGCACAGCCATGAGGTTTATTTCGGTACGGTTAGGAAAATTGGCTTCCCCCAGAAGTTGATACTGCCCTGGCTCCTCACCCGGACTGAGACGAAAATCGACTTTCGCTTCGGGTAGCGGTCCTGGTAACAGTGGAATCATATCCACTGAGGCACAGCTCGATAGCAGCCCGCCACAAAGAAAACCCAACCCATAGCTGATCATGCGTCTTCTTGGACGGCTTGTGAACCTTGGGTACTTCATCGTCATATCCACATCGTCATATCCACATCGTCATATCCACATCGTCATATCAGCATCGTCATGGCTGTGCAAAGGAGATTTTAGACCTTGGATTTCTCTTTTCGAGAGTAGCATTCTGATTATCCTTTTCGGGAATTTTGAGGACCCTAGGGAATATTACAGTGAAAACATTGAACCATACGAGTTTCAGACAGATTTTACGTAGCAATCTTTACAGCAATTAGATTAACAAACACGCAGGTTTTATTACCTCTTTAAAGACAAGGTTAGTATGATCCGTCATGCTTTGTAGGTAGGGAGACGGGCTTATTTCAATCCTATGGAGTCTGCGTAAATTACATCGGAGCGCGGATGGTAGATTCGACTCAGATTAACCCAAAGTCGCGACTGCAGGGCTAAGCCCCAATGCTCAAAATCGGCTGAGTCGGAATAATCCAAGGTCTACTGTCGTCGCTACTAATACATCAGGAATGTATGAGAAGATAGCAGCGGAGTGGTATAGATTCGCGATTTCTGTACTCTTAATTATCCGCTAAGCCTTTGGGAAAAGGTTGTAGCATTTTCCCTTAGCATGAGTTTCAGCATGATTTGGTGCTGATTGAAACACTTTCCGAATTCTCCCAGGGTGATTGGACAATTTCTGTATGTTTTTCTCTCTAAAGAGACAGTTGCGTTTCTGGGTACTAGTTACCTGTGCATTGGGGCTGAGTTTACTGATCAATGCAGCTAAGCCAAGGCAAACTGCAGCACAGGTACCTCCACAGCCTCCAGTCCAGACCGCTCCCGCACCGTCGCAGCCTAGGCAGATTCAGGCTCCTAATGCAGCCTCTGGCGGCGAGTCTGGATCGTCGGGTGAGCGACGTAACCGCGAAGCGCTTAGCAATACCGACACAACCCCTGAACTAGATGCTGAAGCGGCTGAGTTGGCTCAGACCAGTGATAATCAGTACATTCTTGAATTTAACCGCAGCCCAATTGTGGGTAGTCGCCTACGTCTAGAGGGGATCTACAACGAATCGCGACTGCGGTTTACTCGACCCCGTAATTGGCAGCTCGATACAGTTAAGATCTTGCTGCGGTACCGCCATTCTGCTGCGCTGTATGCCACCCGTTCCAACCTCAACATATTGGTCAATGGGAGTAATGTCGGTAGCGTTCCTCTCAACAACAAGCAGGGGGAGACCGGCACCGTCATTTTCGAGATTCCTACGCGCATTATTCAGGACTACAACGAGGTCATCATTGCAGGGCTACAGAACAACTCTCCCACCTGTACTCAAGATCCGTTTGATCCCTCTCTGTGGACTGAAATCCTGCCTGACTCGAAGCTCGTCTTCAACTACAACCAAGCGCCATTTCCGCTAGATTTCAACACTTACCCGTACCCACTCATTGATGTATTGAGCTTGGAACCCAATCGCCTGGATTATCTGGTCCCGAGTGATTTGGACCCAGCATGGTTGACGTCTGTTGCCCAAATGCAAGCCTCCATTGGCCGAATTGCCGACTACAGGCCGCTGGATGTGACCCAGATCCAATCCACTGATCAGGCCCAGCCGGGAGAGAAGATTATTTTGGTGGGTACACCTGAACAACAGCCAGAGCTTGCTACCCTTTCTTTGCCGTTGACGCTGCGTAACAATCGATTGCTGGACGCGCAGCAGCAGGTCATCGACGAGGCCACGGGTGTACTCATGTGGACAGTACTGGAGGACAGCCAGGTGCCCGTATTGGTTGCCACGGGGAATGGCCCTATCGGTGTGGACAAGGCGGTGCGTTTTCTCTCTCAATCTCAGGATCGCAAAATTGGGGCCGGGCAGGTCGTATTGGTCGATCAGCTAGAAACGATTGAATCACCTGATCTACGGGATTGGCCCCGTTACCTGCCGTTATCCGATGACTTCGAGTTGAGCGACTTGAGTGACTTTAATGGCACACCGCTGCAAGATGTCACGATTCGCGGTGCCCATGCCCCACCGTTTGAGTTTGACTTTCGCGCACTGCCCGACGACCAGTTTCAGGCCGGTAACGTGATGACATTGCGATACACCTACGGGCCACAGGTGAATCCCTTGACCTCTTTGGTTGAGGTTCAATTAGACGGCATTACGCTAGATGGTCGACGGCTGAGCTCTATCGATGGCAAGCGTCGAGAAACGCTGAAGGTGGAGCTGCCAGAAAACCATATTACGCCTCACTCAAAACTGAGAGTCTTTCTCAGGTTTGACCCCCGTGAACGCCGATCCTGTAGTCGGGTTACCGATCACCAGCTGTGGGGAACCGTACATGCTGATACACACTTCAACCTCAACCGACAACAGGTCGCACAGTTGCCTGACTTAAAGCTCCTGCAGTCCGGCTATCCGTTTGCCTCACCGCAGGATCTATCGCGCACGACAATCGTGCTTAGTGACCGGCCTGACACCGCCTCGCTGGCGCTGATGTTAGAAGTGAGTGAACGACTGGGACGTCTGAGCCGTTCAGAAGCCATTCAGGTTTCGGTCTATCCGATTAGTCAGCTGCCCGACACCGTCAAGACAGAACAGCATTTGATCGCAATTGGGCTGAGACAAGATTTTCCTCTACCAGAGGCGTTCGAGGCAGCAGCCTTTTCGCTACAGCAGCAGTTTGCCCGTCAATGGGGAGACAGTCGTGTGCAGACCTTGCCAGACGCAGAAGGATTAGCGCAGCAGCAGATTTCTCCTTGGAACGAGAATCGAGTTTTGCTAAGTCTGACCGGACAAACCGAGGCAGGCTTAAACCAGGTGCAAAATCTGTTTGATAACGATTCGCTGTTCTTTCAACTGGAAGGGGATACGGTACTGATCAGCGCCAACGATCCAACCTCTCCCTACGATCCCAACGCCTATAACCTGGAGTTTTTGCAGCGTTCTCCTCAGCGCGCTGTCTATGAGGTTAGCCGAACCAGTCGCCTGCTGGCGCTGCTAAAGGGGAATTGGTTGGTTCTCGTTCCAGGGCTGGTCGTGTTGTCGCTGGCTATCTATAGTATTGCCCAATCCTATCTGCGACGTTTGATGCCGTCTGATCAGGTCGGGAACTAAACCTTGTCCCCGTCCAGAACTCGAGTTTTCCGACGGGGAAAGCGCCAAGTTTCAACTTGGGTGTGGTTCAGCACAAGATAAAAGCTTATGTCGGAGACTAGATATATCAGGTGTGGGAAGGGGTGATAGCGAATCATGATTAGTATGCCAAGCCATGCGGAGCTCAGGTCACAGCTGCACCGTCAGTGGCGTCGGTGGCGCAGCGGACTGGCACCGATGCTAACCCGCTGGCTAACCGAGACACTGCCCGATCAATTGGAGCCCATCCTGCGCTGGTTGGGCAAGTCCCAGCTCTTGGTGATGCTCGTAGCCATGATTTTGCTGGCTATGCCTCTGGTCGTAACACGACCCACTATCTTGCAGCAGGGACTGGTGGCGGTCGGGCTGCTTGCGATTGGTCAGGGGTTACTGCGCTTAGAGGAACGGCAGCCCAGCACGCGTACCAGCGAGTACCTACATCTGCTGTTAGTGGTGCTAAGCGGACTGACCACCTTGCGTTACCTGTACTACCGCACGCGCTATACGATTAATTTTGATTCCGCGCTAGACCTGACTTTTTCTCTATTGCTGTATGCGGCTGAGCTGTACGCGATCGCAACCCTGGTCCTCTCCTACTTTCAAACACTGAAAATCCGAGAGCGTCAAGCGATACCGCTGGATACCTGCCCCCAGGCAGAATGGCCAACCGTCGATGTTTACATTCCCACCTACAACGAAGACATTGAGATTGTTCGCAAAACCGTTTTGGGTGCCCTAAATATCGACTATCCAACAGCTAAAAAACAGGTCTATATTTTGGATGACGGTCGGGCACCTAAGTATGCAGCCCGTCGCGCTGCGCTGAAAGACATGGCCGCCGAGCTGGGCTGTCATCTGCTAACCCGTGACAACAACGACCATGCCAAGGCAGGCAACATCAATACGGCACTGGGCAAAACGACAGGAGAACTGGTCCTCATTCTGGACTGTGACCATATTCCCGTTCGAGGATTTCTACAGGATACCGTCGGTTTTTTCTTCAACAAAAAGGTAGCCCTAGTCCAGACTCCCCACTGGTTTTATAACCCTGATCCCTTTGAACGGAATTTGCTGACAGGGGGCAAGATCCCAGTAGGTAACGAGCTTTTTTATAAGGTCCTACAAAAGGGAAACGACTTTTGGAACGCGGCGTTTTTCTGCGGGTCGGCCGCTGTCATTCGGCGTCCCTACTTGCTTGAGATTGGGGGTATTGCCACTGAAACCGTGACGGAGGATTGCCATACCTCGCTACGCCTGCACGCACTGGGTTACCAAACGGTGTATTACGACAAAATTATGGTAGCCGGATTGGCACCCGAAAAGTTCTCGGCTTATGTGGGTCAGCAGGTCCGTTGGGCTCGGGGAATGGCCCAAATTCTAAGGCTCGAGAATCCCCTGTTTAATCGTAAACTCAAGCTGCGCCTCTCCCAACGGCTCTGCTACTTGAGCGCGACATCACACTTTTTCTTTGGCTTCCCGCGGCTGATGTATGCGATCGCGCCCAACTTATTTCTGCTGTTTGGGATCAACCCCGTACAGGGACTAGGGCTAGAGACACTGTTTTATGCATTACCGCACATTGTGCTGTCAATGCACACCAACCATATTCCTTACAAGCATGTACGCTTCTCATTCTGGAATGAGATTTATGAGTTTGCCATGTCTTTCCAGGCCGGAATTGTCACACTGCTCGCCATCATTAATCCCAAGCTAGGCAGCTTTAACGTCACTGATAAGGGACTGGCTGTTGAAAAACGCAATTTTGATATCGATAGTGTTCGGTATTTAGTGATTCTGGGGGCAATAACGGCAGCGTCGCTACTTGCGGTACCCGTATGGTTGGTGCTTAGTCCAGCCGATACACAGGCTGTTTTGATCAATGCGCTTTGGTGTACCTTCAATCTTGTCCTAGTCGTCACGGCCTGTTTGGTGGCGTTTGAGCAGCCTCAAGTTCGTACAGCTCACCGTCTCCCCCGACAGTTGCCGGTAACTTTGTATGAGGGCAATCAGCAATGGCAGGGCATGACCCTAGATGTCAGTGAAAGCGGCGCTCAGGTCGTGTTGAACGACTGGCCCAACATTAGCAATCAGCTACAGGTAGAACTGCTTGGAGACTATAACGCTCGAGCGTTGCTAACAGCAGAGGTGATTAGGGCCACCGCTAACGACCGCCTGCAGACGGAGTTGGCATTGCAGTTCCTGCAGCCGTCCCAGGTCCAGAAAGACGACCTTGCCGTGGTGCTCTATTCGGATGTGCGCCGCTGGTACTCGCAACATCGCAGCGAAAGCGACAATCCGATCCGGTCGCTAAAGTTTATTCTCTCCAGCCTCCGTCGTGTGTTTAAAGAGTTTCAACCCGCGAACAGCGTTCGCTTACGGAAGCAGGTCAGTGCTGTTGCTGAACTCTATTGGGAGGGCTGGGGAGATCATGTGCAAACGGCAACGCTAACTGAAATTGGCCCCCAGGATATCCGACTAGAGCTGTTTGGCGATGCGTCAACCGCGTTTGACACCCTCAAAGATCAGCGCCCCGTTCTTGGTGTCAGGGTTTACCGTCGTCTCGGAGATGCGCTGCCTCCTTACTTTCTGGCCCAGGTAGAACGGCTGGAATGCCTGCCTCGCCTATTTTCTGAATCAGACAGTGACTATCGGGTTTCTCTTGAGCTGACACTTGTGACGCTACCCACTGGTAACCAGCAGCAGAAACTTCAGGATTTAAGCCGTGAACTACCCTCATCATTTGCTGTTTAAGGAACAGAGCTGGCAGAATTCCGACTGTACTGGCCAATAGAAGAGCAAGCGCGGCTCTCTTTCTGAGAAAAGCCTGTCTACCGTCGAACAGAACACAATACAAGCGAATTGTGTCTGTATTCTTACTAACAATACAGCTTGTTTTCGAAGTTTAGGGGCAGTGATAAAACTAATATCCAGCACGCCTGAAGCCGTGAATATCCTTACGTTTATCCACGGATACTTTACACAGTCTTAGTGTAATAGTACGGATTTTTTCTGGTATGATTTGACAAATCGTCGAAGCTTCTCAGCTTATTTCCGGAGTCTCCTGAGGACATCAGGTAAAGCGTTAGGTAAAGTATTTGGCCATACTACTGAGCGGTAGCGCTGGTAAGACTGTTCTCTCGCGTCTTCCTTAGAGAGATGGCACTTGTAGTTCTGTTTTGCTTATGCCTGAAAATTTTGTCCTTGCCTGAAAACGTAGTCTTTGTCACCTAAGCTAAGACATTGAGTGGCGTCATCCCATTCATGTCAAACGAAGTAGTTTGATTGTTCCAAGCGCATTTCCTTAAGACTACTGGAGTTGTGTTTAGCCGAGGTTCAACCTGACAGAAAGCTTTGCTAAGGCTCTGAGCCAGTGCGGACTATCGATGGATGCTTGGCTTTAGGGGCAGCTTTATGGCTTGGCAGGTTGTTTGGGGCTTTGGATCAAGGCTACTGAAATCAGCTGGCCTATGTATTGTCCAAGCTACCAACTGATATGAAGGCAATTTGGCTACCTTGATATTTTGACTAATTGGATATCGATTGGATGAAGCTGAAACTATCGTTTTACCCTCACAGTCGTACATGAATATCGACACGTTGTATGGTTGTCGGCCCGTTTCATTTACTGTCCAGCGAGTCTACCCCTGTAAATATGATTACAGCCTCAGTCGACTACTCAACGATACCCCCCATTCGGTCTAGGGCTTTGGCGATTGGTTTACTAACTGGACTTCAAGATAATGACAGCTGATGAGATTGATTGGCTGTGCTGATTTGATCAGTGTGGTGAATATCTGCTCAGTGAGTCTAAGTTTTGGAGTCTGATTTAGCTGAGTTCTCCGTGACAATGAATGGCCTTGACTAGCTGGCCTTTTCGGAGACATCAGAAATGTTCCGCTCGGCGAATCATTTTGGTTTTTTTACTCTCTACCTCTGGTTCCTATGAACAGTCACACTTCTACTGGTTATGCCACCTCACAGAAACTGCATCCTTTGAGTTTGCTGGCTCAGCTGATCAGTCGACGGGTGAGTGGACATTTCCAGCTTGCCGTTGGAGACGTTGCTTGGTCACTGTATTTGGTTCAAGGAAAGTTGGCTTTTGCAACCAGCACCGATGGTGCATTTGACCGACTGGATCGTCATCTCAGACGTCTGAGTGCAGACGTGCCAGGGTTGGTCAGCGCTGTTCGGGTACAGCTGAGATTACTGTTTGACGAGGCCGAGACTCAGGGGGCTGCTGTCAGTCCTGACTATCGCGCCATTTCCTGGCTAGTTGAACAGGACCAGTTAACGGCTGAGCAGGCCTGTGGCCTAATTTACGACCTGGCAGTAGAAGTGCTTGATCCGTTCTTGGGCGTGCAAGAGGGTCACTATGAGCTTTCGGAGGCAACTCAGTTTGAGCAATGCCCACAATTTTGTCAGCTCGATTTGCGTCCCATCGTAGAAGCTTGCCAAAAGCAGCGTCGACAGCGGCTATCGTCGGTTTCAAATGTGCCAACTACGATTGCAACCGCCGATCGATCCAGTCGTGCTGCCACCGTTTCGGCAGGGCCGCAAGCAGCCGCTACTCCGACCGCTACGCAAACTATTCCGGCCTACGATCCAACCCTGCATTTTCGGCCTGCGGCCCGACTAGCCCAGCCATCCAGTACAAACGCACCAACACCGACGCCTCAGAAGGCAACTTACACCATTGCCTGCATTGATGACAGTCCGACGGTTCTATCCGCTATTCAGGAGTTTTTGGACGATCGCAGCCTCACCGTCATTCCCATCAATGACCCGGTCAAAGCGCTCATGCAGATTATGCGCAGCAAGCCCGACCTGATTCTGTTGGACGTGACCATGCCCAACCTAGACGGCTATGAGCTGTGTTCCCTGCTACGTCGACATCCCCATTTCAGAAACACGCCTATCGTGATGGTCACCGGAAATACCGGCCTGATCGACCGCGCCAAGGCAAAGCTGGTTCGCGCTTCAGGCTATCTGACCAAACCCTTTAGCCAGTCTGATTTGCTCAAAATGGTGTTTATGCACCTGCCGGCCAGTCAGGCCTAGCCCCCTCGCTGAAGATGCAGCCACCTAAACAAGGCTGCACCCTGTTGGGTCGTTCAATCTTCACTAGGCAAGTTACTAAGCCCCATTCACCTTTTCATCCACTCATTACTACACGGTTCTGAATTTAAGCTATGACCCCTACCCAAACGGCAACGATTTTGGTTGTGGAAGACACGCCTTCTGAGCTAGAGCTGATGAGCCATTACCTACGGGAAGAAGGCTACAGCGTAATTCACGCCGTCAGTGCTCGTGAGGCTTTAGATAAAGCAGCAGAACAGGTTCCCAATGTGATTGTGACGGATGTTGTCATGCCAGGGATGAGTGGTTTTGAACTCTGTCGCAGCCTCAAACGAACGACGGCAACCGCTCAGGTACCTGTAGTGATTTGTTCGTCCAAGAATCAGGAAATTGATCGCCTTTGGGGCATGAAGCAAGGGGCGGATGCTTACCTGACCAAACCCTACACGCGGGAGGAGCTACTAAAGGTGATTCGCTCAGCCCTGCTTTAGCGATCGCATGCGGTTATCTGACTCCCGTACCCATTAAGTTACGTTGTCCGGGCTAGCTAAGTACTTCTCTACGCATGATTTGATGACGTTCCTGTGCAATCTTCTATGCTTCCGGTTTCAACCTCGCCCGCTCAACCCGCTCGGCCATTAGCCCCTAGTGAGTCATTCCTAAAATTTCAGCTGACGCCCACCATTACGGCGGTGTTTCCGGCTGCGGTGGTCCAAGAAGCCACTGTGCTTTCGATGCGCCGGATTACTGCAATGCCCAATATGCCCGCTTGCCTACTGGGGCTAACCAATCGACGGAGTCAGGTGGTTTGGGTGGCAAGCCTAGTCCGTTTGCTCGGCTTGCCGCTGCCCACGCGTTATCGGCAGCAGTACAGTCTGGTTATTGTCAAAGTGGGAACTTCTACCCTGGCACTTCAGGTCGAGGCCATTGAAGGCATTGTTAGCGTGTCAGCTGAGGCGGTTCAACCACCGCCGCCTCAGACTGGGACAGCAGTTTTGCCTTATCTAAGAGGCTGCGTTGTCTATCGCGATGAGACCCTTCTACTCCTCGACGCTGAGGCCATATTGCAATCCTCAGAACTGCAGTCATCCTGATGTTGCCATGCAAATTTTGTTTTGTTGGCTATTGGCGTTGAAAACTTGTCGTAGGTTCACCGCAATGCGGATTGTTTACTCAATCCCCCGGAACTACTTTTTTTCTAGTATTTCTCAGCCGTTCGATTCATTCCAAATTCTCAGAACTACCCCCCAGACTCAAGGCTCCAGATTCAAAGCCCCAGACTCAAATCTCCAGACTTAAAACCTCCAGACTTCAAATCTCCAGACTTCAAGCCTCAGATTTCTAACCTAACTCTAGAGCTGTCAACGTCCGATATTGCCCACCTGCTTAGCTCAACCCCCACGATTCAAACTCGGTCCACTCGTTCCAACCCAAACTCACGCTTAGCACTAAGGAAAGTTTGTTATGACGCTAGATGTTCGACCTTCACGTTCGGAAGATACTGTCCCACAGCAGGAAGCATCTCGTGAGTTGCCATCGACAGCAGCCCCGAAGGCCAACCCAGTCAACAACCAACAGCTGACCTACCGAGGGGTGTCCTACAGCCAGACGGGTGAGGGGCGTTACTCTGCTGATCGGGTGAGGCCGACCCGGCGAAGTCGTATTCCGTTGCTCCAGTGGTTTTACGATCTGCCCGTGCGGCATAAGCAGATTATTGGCCTAGTGACCTCAGAGGTCATTTCTGTCTTAGGACTAGTGGGCGTGGGGTCGCTACTCATCATTGGTGCGGGCCGTGCCCAGCTTCAACAACAGGCTCGTTCCGAGCTCGCCGTGGCTCAAATTGAGTACGACATCAAGATTAACCAGATGGGTTTTGGTTTCCGTGGCCAATCGGACAACGCCGCCATTATTGATGCAGCACAAACGGTAGCAGCTGGCTTCCAGCCCACTGATCGGCAGTTAACAGCCGTCAAAACCATTCTACAAAACGAGATCAATGCTCGGAATATCGAATACGCCACGCTGGTCGGTCAAGACGGGACCATCATCGCTAGCGCTAACCGCGATCGCCAGGGTGAAACATTCGATCCGGATGGTCTCGTTTCTCAGGTTCTGCGGAATCCCGAACAAATTAAGACCACCGCAATCGTCTCCTGGGAAGAGCTCCAACAGGAGGATCCGCCGCTGCCAACGGGCGTGAGTGGTCAGGACGCACTGGTTCGCTACACCATTACGCCGGTATTTGAAACGGACAGCACAAATGTTCTAGGCGTACTCGTTTCCGGTGACATTGTGAATGGCAAACTCCCCATTGTTGAAGACACCGTTGGTGCATTTGACTCTGGCTATGCTGCGGTTTATCACAAGGACGCCGATGGGGCATGGCAGTTGGCGACCTCCGCTGATCAGGCTGTGGGCGAGGATAATATTGAGACCTTCGAGCCCCTTACAGATGAGATCCTGCTGCAGGATGCAGCAGATGCAGCAGGTCGGACCGTCACCCGTCGCATGCCTGAAGGTGCCGAGGGTCGGCATTACACCATGGCAGCCCGAACCATTACCGATCTAAACGGCGAGCCCATTGCCGTTTTGGTCCGCGGCGCCTCAGAATATCGGTTGGAGCAGCTGATCAAAAATACCCTGTTCCTTCAGTTTGGCATTGCAGCGCTAGCGCTACTGGCAGACATCATTCTGGCACAGCTGCTGGGCCGCTCCATCGTGAGTCCCCTCAAGCGCCTTCAGCGTGCAACCGAGGCCTTTGCCGCAGGGGATCGGCGGGTCCGAGCAGATGTTTACGCCCGCGATGAGGTCGGGCAAGTCGCTACGGCCTTTAACGAATTGGCCAACACCATGGCGCAATCTGAGGCTTCACTGATCAACCAGTCTGAGACGCAGACCCAGTCTGCTCAGCGGGCGCGCCTTCTGGCCGATCTGACCAGTCGGATCCGACAAACGCTGGAAGTCGATCAGGTGCTCAGCACCTCGGTGGACGGTGTGCGGGAGGTCTTGAATGTTGACCGCGTCGTCATTTACCGGTTTAATCCCGGTTTCCAAAGTGGCACGATTACCGCTGAGTCTGTGGGTCGTGGCTGGCTGCGCTCAAAGGGCAAGACGGTAGCCGATCCCCTGACGCCGGAGACTATCGACCGATTTATGAGTGGTCAGGTCTCCCACATCGAAAACGTCGAAGTTGCCGACCTGACCGACTGCCACTGCCACATCTTGAAAGAGTTGGAAGTAAAAGCCAACATGGTGGCTCCCATATTGGCCGGTGAAGAACTCGTCGGTTTGGTGTGTGCCCATCAATGCAATGGCCCACGTCAGTGGACGCAGGAAGAGTTAGACCTAATGCAGCAGCTGTCGACCCAAATTGGCTATGCGTTGGGGCAGGCGACCTTACTCCAACAACAGGAGCTGACGGCTCGGCGTGAACGGCAATTGGCTAGCCTGATTACTCACATGCGGGAATCGCTAGAGGCCGAAAGAATCTTCAGAACGGTCGTACAGGAAACCCGCGACGCCCTAGAGACAGATCGTATCGTCATATTCATGTTTGACGATGACTGGAAAGGGACGATCACAGCTGAGTCGGTTGACAGTCAGTGGCCAGCGGCGCTGGGCGCAGAGATTAAAGATCCCTGCTTTGCAGAACGCTATGTTGAACAATACCGACAGGGGCGTATCCAGCAGACGCCTGATATTCTCAACGCGGGACTCACCGACTGTCACCTCAACCAGCTCAATCCATTCAAGGTTCGGGCTAATTTGGTAGCCCCGATTTTGGCCGATGACCGACTACTGGGTCTGCTGATTGCCCATGAGTGCAAAGGTCCTCGTAACTGGTCTGAATTGGATGTTAATTTCTTCCAGCAGGCTGCCTTGCAGCTAGGCTACACCTTGGAGCAAGTCAGTCTGTTTAATCAGCGGGAACAGGCTCGGTTAGAAGCTGAATCCTTGTCTGAGGAGCGACGACAGCGGCAAGAAACGCTTCAGCTCCAGCTTCTAAATCTGTTGGAAGACGTTGAGGGAGCGTCGCGAGGCGACCTGACGGTACGAGCCGATGTCACAGCCGGTGAGATTGGCACGGTTGCTGACTTCTTTAACTCGATTGTTGAAAACCTGCGCCAGATTGTGACCCAAGTAAAAGATTCAGCTCAGCAGGTTAACACTGCATTGGGTGATAACGAGACGGCCATTCGAACGCTGACTCAGGATGCGATGAAGCAGGTCGATCAGACCACTCAGACGCTAAGTTCTGTCGAGGCCATGACTCAATCGATTACAGAAGTTGCCGATCAGGCTCAGCAGGCTGCAGCGGTAGCTCGGTCCGCTTCCGAGACGGCTGCAGATGGCGAAACGGCTATTGATTTGACGGTGCAGAACATTTTCAATCTGCGCACCACCGTCGGTGAAACGGCGAAAAAGGTTAAGCGTCTGGGTGAATCTTCCCAGCAAATCTCTAAGGTGGTGTCGCTAATTAACCAAATTGCGATGCAGACCAACCTGTTAGCGATTAACGCCGGTATCGAGGCAGCCCGGGCCGGTGAGGAAGGTCAGGGTTTCGCCGCAGTGGCCGAAGAGGTCACGGAGTTGGCGGCTCGCTCTGCTGCCGCAACTCAAGAAATTGAGCGGATTGTTGACAACATTCAGAGGGAGACCTCTGATGTGGTTGAGGCCATTGAATCCAGCACCGCCCAGGTTGTAGAGGGAACACATCAGGTAGAGGCAGCAAAGCAGAGCCTGACTCAAATCCTCGAGGTGTCGAAGCAGATTGACGACCTGGCCCAGGTCATTTCGACCGCAACAGTCTCCCAGGTTGACACGGCTCAAACAGTCTCGGCCCTAATGGAGGAGATTGCGGCAGTGTCTGAACGAACTTCGGGGTCGTCCAATGAACTGTCGACGGCGCTGAAGCAGACGGTCGAAGTTGCGCAAGAGCTGGAATCGTCCATGGCGACCTTCAGAGTTGGTTAAGTCAAGCGGTGAATGATGTTATGAGACGCGAGTACCGGACCAGACAGTAGCCTTAAGCCAGCTGGGCCTAGCTAACCGCCAAAGTGTACAAGCATCAGTCTGTTGACAACGATAAGGCCGAATATTTTGAGCTGATCAGGGTAGCGATCGCACCTCACATACGACGAGCTGAAATCAGGACGAGGACCAACGGTGGAGACAGCGCATGGGTGATAAAGAAATCGAAATCAAGCTCCAGTTCTTGGATGAGGCAGAAGACTACCTCAACACGCTGGAGACAACTCTGCTGGGGGTTTCAGAACGTGGCCTATCGCTGGAAGCGGCCAATGCAGCCCTGCGGGCTGCACACTCTATCAAAGGGGGCGCGGCGCTGATGGGCTACGGTCAGTTGAGCGAATTAGCTCACCGACTGGAGGAATCTTTCAAAGTACTGAGAGTCCAAGACGAGGCTATACCGCCCGATCTTGAGCAGCTGCTGCTAGCCGCTGTCGACGGGGTACGACAGGTAATTGCCTGCGATCGCACTCAGTCTGTTCCAGAGCCCGATTGGTTAGCAACTCAGGTGCTTCCCTTGTTCGAACAGCTCCATGAGCAGGTCGGCGAAGCCGATCCCGAAGATGCTAGCGTCATGCTCTCCAGCGACGATAGCCAAGATATTATCCCTGTGCTGTTCGAAACCGAGGTGGAGGGCTGTCTCGTTCGACTAGAAGCCGCTATACAGGCCCAAAGCCCCCAGCTGAAAGAAGAGGTCGATATTCTTGCCCAGGAGCTAGGTGGACTGGGCGAGATGCTCCAGCTCAGCGACTTTTATCAGCTGTGTCAGTCGGTCGGTGTAGCCATTCAGACCGCTAGTCCCGAGCAGATCAGTGAGGTTGCCCAGCAGTCGCTGAGCCACTGGCGACAGGCCCAACGCAGCATTCTCGAACCCGAAAGTGGGCCAATGCCGACCGGCCTAATCGGTCTAAGTTTTGACATTCCCGTCATTGAACCCAAACCCCTCTTTAGCGAACTCGAGGCGCTATCTGCCCTCGACGACGAGTCGTTAGACGCCGCCGAGGCAGCAGACGAACAGCTTGATGGGGTCTCGGTCTTTGACGCGGCAAACTACAGCACCGATGATGCGCTGCTGGGTGAAGGCTTTGCCGACTTTGCGGACGGAAGCGACCCGACCATGCCTTTGAACGGTCAGTTTAGTGCTGAACAGAACGGCAATACCGACACGCTGCTGCCCAGCGCCGATACAGCAGGTAGCAACGGCACACCCGACACCGCTGCGGACGATATACCAACCTCAGCGACTGAAGTATCCCCAACGGTTCGTTTAGAGACGACGGATTTTGATGCCGTCGCGGCTGTTTTTGAGCAGCTTGACGAACCTGCCCCCACAACGGGGCAAACCGAGTTTCGGTTTTCCCAAACACCCGCGGTGGATTTGCCCGAGGAGGAAGACCAAGACACCACGGTTCGAGTATCGGTCCGTCAACTCAACGCACTGAACGACTACTTCGGTGAACTGACCATTGAGCGCCATCAGCTAGATGCAGAAGCCAAGCGGCTGCGATCGCTAGCAGCATTGCTTCAGCAACGCCTCCAGACCCTCAGCACAGTCAACAGCGAGCTGCGTGACGTTTACGATAAAACGGCAACCGATACGACTGCTGGCACAGGATCTCCTAGCCGATTTCTCTTACCCCCCAGTCACGCGTCAGATCCTTCCCCAGCCCAGTCTTCAGCTTCGATGACCGTGTCATCCTCCCAACAGTCTTCAGGCCAATCCCAGCCCTTGGTCAGCGAAACAGACTTAGCGGTCACAAAGCGAAACTTTGATGCCCTAGAATTTGACCGCTACAACGCCCACCATATCTCTTTTCGAGACATGATCGAGACGGTGGTCCAGCTTCAGGAGGTTGCCGACGACATCGAACTCAGTGTTGACACCACTGAGCAAACCGCTCGAAATTTGCAGCGGACCTCCCGACAACTACAGCGCAACCTCAATCAGCTGCGGATGCGCCCCCTCTCGGATATCACCGATCGCTTTCCTCGGGCACTACGTGAACTATCTCTGGAATACGGTAAGGCAGTATCGCTAGTGGTCGAGGGAGACAGCACCCTCATCGACCGCAACATTCTAGAGTCGCTCAACGACCCGCTAATGCATCTGCTGCGCAATGCGTTTGACCACGGAATTGAGCCGCCAGCCGACCGCGCAGCACAGGGCAAGCCAGAACAGGGCACCATCACTATTCGGGCTCAGCATCGTAGCAATCGAACACTGATTACCCTCAGTGACAACGGTAGCGGCATTAATCTGGCCCGTATTCGCGATTGCGCCCGTGATATGGGTTTAGACGAAACCCTGCTCAACAGTGCGAGTGAAGCAGAGCTCTTGTCTCTTATTTTTGAACCCGGGTTTAGCACCGCCAGTGAGGTCACAACGCTCTCTGGACGGGGCGTTGGGATGGATGTCGTCCGAAATAATCTCAAGCAGATTCGAGGCGATATCAGCGTATCTACCCAGGCTGGAGAAGGGACAACGTTCACGATTTCTGTGCCCTACACGTTGTCTGTTACCCGCGTATTGTTGACTGAAAGCAACCGTATGCCATTAGCTTTCCCCACGGATAATATCGACGGCGTGACCGTACTGCCTCCGGAGGTATGCTACGAACAAGATGGTTTAGAGATGTTTACCTGGAACAACCAACCGGCCAGGCGAATTAATCTGTCAAGCTGGCTAGCCTTCAACTGTCCCCGACAAATCGACGGGTTGGACAGTACCCCCAATATTACAGTTCCCAGCGTGCTTGTCTTCAAATACAACGACCAACTGATCGGATTACAAATTGATCGCTCTTGGGGCGAACAAGAAGTCGCGGTTCGCCGGGTTCAGGGAAACATTTCTCTACCAGCCGGTTTCAGTAACTGTACGATTCTTGGCGACGGGCAGGTTGTCCCCCTCGTAAACGTCCCAGATCTGGTTCGATGGATCTTGAGCTGTGAAGGGTCCAACGTTAACTCTGCCGCGTCACTCTATTCCAATCCGCTGATAACAGGGGATCTCAGTCAACTGCAGCCAGGCCTCCCAGGTCAAGCTCAGGCAACAGTATTGGTTATTGATGACTCTGTCAATGTCCGGCGATTGCTGGCGCTGACGCTTGAAAAACAGGGATACCGTGTTGCGCAGGCTAAGGACGGGTTAGATGCCTTAGAGAAGCTAGAGTCAGGTCTCGAGGTTCAGGCTGTTGTCTGTGATATTGAAATGCCTCGACTTGATGGCTATGGGTTCTTGGCTCGGCTACGCGCCAATCAGACTTACGGACAACTGCCCGTAACAATGTTGACCTCGCGCACTAGCGAAAAGCATCGACAATTGGCAATGAAGTTAGGGGCAGATGCCTACTTCTCCAAGCCTTACCAGGAACAGGCTCTGCTTAAAACGCTGGAAAATGCTGTCCGCCCTACAGTGGTTGCGTAGGCGAGACATGGCTAGACAACCCCGTGCTAGGGGTTGTTTCTATTCCTCGTATCACAATCGGGCCAACTTTATGCTGCTTGCGAGGCATGGGACGTGTCTACTCATGGGATCGCGTTATATAAAATCCGGGTAAACACATCCAATTAAGCTACGATATCAGGCCACCAA
>CAWUKV010000114.1:0-17772 GCA_963923025.1 uncultured bacterium | reverse complement strand
TAATATTTGCCGACTGCATCCCACCCATTTTTACGCCCTAAGAGCCCTTCAAAATCGCTTCTAATCCCTTTGTGCTAGAATTTTTGGGCTAACTTTTCAACTTCGCTTTTTAAGCGGTTTTTAGCCGGTCACAGGAGACCCTACATGAGCACCAACTACGGCGCTGAACAAATTCAAGTCCTGGAAGGGGTTGAACACGTTCGTAAGCGGCCCGGTATGTACATTGGCAGCACTGGCCCGCGCGGTCTGCATCACCTAGTGTACGAGGTCGTCGATAACTCCGTAGACGAAGCCTTAGCCGGTTTTTGTAAGACGATCGGTATTGATATCAACGCCGACGGCTCCGTCACCGTCACTGACGACGGGCGCGGCATTCCCACCGATATTCACCCCCGCACGGGTAAGTCGGCGGTTGAAACAGTAATGACTAAGCTGGGCGCTGGTGGCAAGTTCGGCGGCGGCGGCTACAAGGTGTCAGGTGGCTTGCACGGCGTGGGCATTTCAGTCGTTAACGCGCTGTCTAAGTGGGTTGAGGTCACCGTCTGGCGCAACGGCAAAGTGCATACCCAGCGCTACGAGCGGGGCGTGCCCGTTACCGAACTCAAGGTGAAAGATGGGGCGAGTAAGCGTACGGGTACCGCCGTTACTTTCATGCCCGATGGCGATATCTTCACCGATACGCTTCAGTTTGACTACGCGACGCTAGCCGGTCGTCTGCGTGAGTTGGCCTACCTAAATGCAGGGGTCGACATTACCTTTACTGATAACCGGCTAGACCTACTCAAAACCGACGAGCCAAAGTCCTCTCGCTTCTATTACGAGGGTGGCATCAAAGAGTACGTCGAGTACATGAACAAAGACAAGCAGTCTATTCACGACGACATTATCTATGTCGAAGGCGAAAAGGACGGCGTACAGGTAGAGGCGGCACTACAGTGGTGCGTGGATGCCTTCTCAGATAACTTATTAGGCTTTGCCAACAACATTCGTACGGTGGATGGCGGCACCCATTTAGAGGGTCTGAAAACGGTTCTGACCCGGACCATGAACGTCATGGCCCGCAAGCGCAACAAGCGTAAAGAGAACGAATCTAACCTGGCGGGTGAGAACATCCGTGAGGGGCTAACGGCGGTCATTTCGGTCAAGGTCCCGGAGCCCGAGTTTGAGGGACAGACCAAAACCAAGCTGGGTAATACCGAGGTGCGGGGCATTGTTGATTCGCTGGTGGGCGAAACCCTGTCTGAGTACCTGGATTTCAACCCGGCTGTGGTTGACGCCATTATTGAGAAGGCCATTCAGGCCTTCAACGCGGCAGAAGCCGCCCGTCGGGCAAGAGAACTAGTCCGCCGTAAGTCGGTACTGGAGTCGTCTACCCTGCCGGGTAAGCTGGCGGACTGCAGCTCTCGCGACCCCGGTGAATCCGAAATCTTTATTGTTGAGGGTGACTCCGCAGGCGGTAGTGCTAAGCAGGGTCGAGATCGCCGCTTCCAGGCTATTTTGCCGCTGCGAGGCAAGATTCTCAACATTGAGAAAACAGATGACTCTAAAATCTACAAGAACAACGAGGTGCAGTCGCTGATTACGGCACTGGGCTTGGGCATCAAAGGTGAAGAGTTTGACGAGTCGCAGCTGCGCTACCACCGTATTTGCCTAATGACAGACGCGGACGTAGACGGTGCGCACATCCGCACACTGTTGCTGACGTTCTTTTATCGCTACCAGCGAGAACTGGTCGACCAGGGCTATGTTTACATTGCCTGCCCGCCACTGTACAAGCTAGAGCGGGGCCGCAATCACGCCTACTGCTACAGCGACAGAGAACTGCAAAGCCGCATCGACGAGCTACCTGACAACGCGAAGTACACCGTCCAGCGATTTAAGGGTTTGGGTGAAATGATGCCGCAGCAGCTGTGGGATACCACCATGAACCCCGAGACGCGGACTCTGAAGAAGGTAGAAATTGAAGATGCGGCAGAGGCCGACCGCATCTTTACCGTACTGATGGGCGATCGCGTGGCTCCCAGGCGAGAGTTCATTGAAACCTATGGGCCAAAGCTGAACATGGCGGATCTGGATATCTAGGCCATCATGTACAGGTACAGCATGCTGTGCCCATGCAAGGTGACACGGTCTCCGAGAGTGACATCAATGATGGCAACAGAACTCTGTCTCTGCGGCAGTTTGCAACCCTATGCTGACTGCTGTGGCCCCTATTTAGCGGGAGATAAACCTGCACCTACGGCTGAGGCGCTGATGCGATCGCGATATACGGCCTATGCCACAGGTAATGCCGACTATCTGTTTAAAACCCACCACCCGAGTCAACGCACCTTTGAAGAACGCTTCGAGCTAGCAAAGACCATCAAGAAAACGCGCTGGCTGAAGCTCACAGTACTGAATACTCGCGGGGGACAGACCAAGGACAATACGGGTATAGTCGAGTTTGAGGCCATCTATGCCGATCCTGAGCCAGGTCAGCTCCATGAGCGCTCAGAATTCACGCAGCAGAACGGACGCTGGTTTTACGTCACGGGGCAGCTACTGCCATCCACTCGGCCCAAACGGAACGAGCCCTGCTGGTGCGGTAGCGGTAAGAAGTTTAAGCAGTGCCACGGCTAGCTGATAGCAGCGTGACTCACACGTCACTTTACAAACGTCCAGGTGACATCTTTGACCTTAGCGTCTTCTCGTAGCGCCCGCTGGAGGTCGTCGTAGCTATCGTACTGCAGGGTAGACAAATACTGGGCTTCGACAGTGAGGTCGAAGCGGTCTCGCTCAAAGGGCCAAGGCGTGACCGTCAGGGTACCGTTGTTTTGCTTGATGTCATAACGCTGTTGTTCAATACCGCTGGTGATTTCTAGCCCACGTCCACCGATAGGCACCTGACGCTGAGCCAAAATCAGAGATAAGCGGTCGCACCAGCGCATGAATTCGTAGGACTGATTGGCTTCTTCTTGAGAGATGTCTAGCGTTTCTCTCCAGCCCTGTTGCAGCTGCCGCTGTTTTTCTAGGAAGCCTTCTAACTCAGGGTAGTCGGCCACGCGCCCCTCGTTCAGAAAACAGACGTGCATTGATGTCAGCATCGCCACCCACCGCGAACGGTAGCGGGCATCTTCAACCAGCTGAGTCAGCTCATCTATCGAGACATCGGTCTCTAACTGAAAATCTTTTGGCGCACCGGCTTCGGTGAGGTGATGCCCCTGCCATTCTCTTTCTAGATCATCGTGTTGGGAAATGGCTGCAATGGTTTCGTAGACTCGTGGTGTCTTGTCTTTGGGCCACTGACCTGCAATTTGTGCAGCCAAAAGTGCATGGGCCCGGTGGTAGATAATCTCCCAGCCCGCTTCATTCATGTTGACGATCATAATTACCTTGCGCTTGAGCGCATATCAAGATCTTGTTCTTGAAACCGCTGCCCATCTTGAGAGGTGCATCGGCACTAGCAATGCCTTTCTATGCTAAGTAGCGCCCTAGCTCCCCCAATCTGGCTAGGGAATGAGATTCTGTAATTTTTTGCACGACAGCCTCGGTCGTAAAGCCTGGTGTAAGCCGTTACGACTACGCGCTTGGCACAAGGTGGGTGCTATCTATAGCCTGCGACAGAGCAACATGCTATGCAGCTACGTTAGGTTTTGTATTGATGGTTACTAAATCTAGCCTAATAGCCTGGCGTTAGTACTATCTTTCAGTGGCTTGCATGCGGCCGCGTACAGCCCGCTGGATACATTCGAAGTCGAAGTCGATCTCCACTACCCTCACAATCATAGGTAGCCTGCACTGTGGGGCATCTTGCAGCGCTGCAGCTTGGGTGAGTCGAAGTGTTGGACACTATTTGACCGTCAGTTGGTGCATTCATGCTATTGTCCGAAGCGCACCGCTACTTGTTGATGATGTGTTGACTATAGCTAATGCACAGGCACAGCAATCGCTTGTGGTCTGAGTAGCGCCGTGGGTGGGTACGCCACTGGTGTCACGGGTGGGAGGTTAGCCCTTGGCAGTTCTCGTTAAGCTACAACTGGTGTTTGAAGAGGTTTGAGCCATGCCTGCCTGGTTAGTGATTGCCGTTGTGGGGTTTGCGATCGCATCTGCATCAAGCCTGCTCAGTGTCCGTGATCGACAATGGTTTAACCGACTGGAACGCCCGGACTGGCTCAAATTTGAGTGGCTGATTCCCGCGATCTGGATTTTCGTGTTTATTTGCGGGGGTTGGTCGGCCTACATCGTTTGGCAGCGGACGCAAAGCTGGTGGTTCATGCTGGGCTATGTGTTGCTGGAGGCGCTGATTATTGCCTACACTCCCGTCATGTGTAAGCTGCGTAGCCTGCGAGTGGGAACGGTTATTGGCGGTGCCGGATTTGTGTTTGGACTGCTGTTGGCCCGTCAAATAGCAGCAGTAGACATGATTGCGCTCATCCTGTTGCTGCCTTACCTGCTGTGGAGCCCAGTCGGCACGTTTGTGACCTGGCAAATGGCGCAGATTAACCCGAGACAGGCATAGCCGTAATCGGGCATATTGAGAGTAGTCGCCAAAGCGGCGAATCCTGACGTCACCCTTGGAATGCTGCTTTGAAGTTTCTAAACCTTGCAGCCTGCTGCGCAATTACGGCTGTCCTAGCGAGCTGCAACGGTAGCGCAGACCATCTCCTCAGTGCCCTAGATTCTTGTATTAGCGATCGCGCTAGCGAAGCCTACCCCCAGTCCGACAGCATTCAGTGTCTGCACCGATTGGATACGGGCTCCTCAGAATTTCAGGCCTCTGACAGCACGCGAGCCGTGCAGTTTGCCAGCGATAGTGCAACCCTCTATACCCTATCGACCTACGTGCAGCAGTGGCAGGTAGCAACAGGCGCAGAACTCCCTGCAGACACACCGATCCAGCATGCCGACTTAGATGCTGACGATTTCTTGCACTATAGCCCCACCAAAGGCTATGTGGGCTTTAGCGAGTCAGGCCGGGTCTACACCGATGTCGTCGCTGACACGCCACTATTAGAGTCTCAGGGGGCCGGCTACCTGAAAGTGGCCTACATTGATGGGCTAGATGCGTTTGCGGGCTATGGCACTGACGCCCTGTATTTTTACGATCGCACCACTGGACAATTGGTTAGCGATCAGCCCATTGACCAGGGGATTGACCGCGTGGTCGGAGGACAGGCTTCCTATGCAACGGCCATTCTCGACTATCGCATCGTGATCTGGCCCATCGACGACGCTCAGCCGGGGCTAGTACTGACTGGGCATGAAGCCAAGGTGGTGGAGATGGCCTACAGCGATGACGAAACCCAGTTTGCCTCAGTGGATGCCAACGGCACCGTCATGGTTTGGGACCTGGCAACGGGGGAACCTAAACAACAGTTTCAGGTTGAGATGAGCCCGTCGGTGCCAGCGGCAACGGTAGCGTTTTCTCCAGACGGGCAGCTGCTGGTTACGAATGGACAGGGGCCAGAAATTACCTTTTGGTCGCTAGCGTCAGGGGAGGCCATTGCCCAGATCACCATTGCCAAATTTGGCATTCTTGACCTGGACATTTCTCCTGACGGCAGCAAGCTGGCCGTAGGTCTGAGCTGGGGAGGAAAGTACGACCAGAACGCCCGTCGCTCAGCGCAGGAGACCATTATCGATCCGAATCTGCTAGAGGCAGGCCCAGCGGTTATCTTCGAGATTGCTAGCCTGCAACCGTAACGTTTATGGCGCTTCTGCGGGGGGCGGAACAATCTCTACCGACGGCAGCGTGCCAAGGACAAAGGTGTTGCCCTTCGACGTTTCGAGAGACTGTAACAGTCGCAGTTTTAACAAATTAGGGTTGTTCTCGATCATGCGGGCGGCATTGGCAAGGCTACGCAGCGCCGCTGTCTCACCCCGTGCCCGCTCTAGCTGGGCCAGCCCTTCTTGCTTAGCCTGGGCCACCTGAGCATAGAGGTCCCGGAGCTTACCCGGCAGCATCAAATCTTTAATGCTCACCTGGGTCAGTTGCAGACCGAGGGGAACGACAGCTGGGGCAGCGCTCTCCAAAATCTGTTGACTGAGGGTGTTGCGATTAGCCAGCAGATCGTCCATTGCGATCGCACTGACGACATCCCGCAGCGCATCTTGCACCGTCTGGTATAGCGCCATGTGGTAAAGCGAGACTTGGTTGACTGCCACAGCCGGATCGGCAACTTCGTACACCACCGACAGGCTGACCTTCAGCCCAATGCCATCGGCGGTCAAAATCTCTTGCCCAGGCACCGCAATGTACTGCGATCGCACATCTACTTTACGAATGACGCGATTGCCAAAGAAGGGAATCACCCGGTATTGCCCAGGCGGCAGGACTCGCCGAAACCGGCCCTTGACGTACTCTAGCCCCCGCTCATATTCAAAAACCGTGACCTTCATCTGTAGCTGGGGTCAAAAATGGACAACGTCTATGCTCCCCTAGCGTGGCTCAAGGTCCAGTGGCGGAGGTCTTAACCTGCAAAGCCCCTGCTCCATTGCCCGCAGGCAGAGCCACCCTAGAGAAACAAATAGGAATCGAACCTGACAAGTTCCCTGAACCTGTGTTCCAAAGAGAGGCGCGATAGGCAAAACCGTGCGGTGATACCGTCAGCTGCTGGCGGTCCTCCCTTTCCGGTTTAAACATGCCCAGTCGGCCACTTTCCGGTCACAGTGTTTAGGCGCAGCCCCCACGCAAGCCCTAGATGCCCATGGGACCCACAGCCCTTACAGCGTCTTGGTCAGCCATATGGCTTGCGACACGTAGCCTAGCTTTTCGTACAGCGCCAGCGCTGCCTGGTTCGACTCAAACACTTGCAGGCTGATGGACCCGTATCCATTCTTGCTAGCCCACTGCTGTGCCTGCTGCATCAGCACCGTGCCAATGCCCCTGCGTCGATGCTCGGGGGCAACGTATACCAAAAAGACATAGGCTTGGTCTTCGCCCGTGCGCTGATCGACTGCTTCACTGAGCCACAGGCAACCCACGGGTTCCGCTGAACTCCCGTAGGGCAGGACCCACCACAGCTTTGACCGCGAGGAGAGATGCCGCCGCACCGTTTCGGCCAGATGAGGGCCATCCTGTGCGCCCAGGTCTCGGTAGGCCCGCCGCAGCGTCCGCACGACTAGGGCCTCGTCAATACCAGACCCCTGGTACCAGCGGTAACCGTCTATGGGGAAGGCTGCTGGTTCAGGGATCATCCCAGCTCAGGCATCTGACCTACCGCCACGTCGGGCGTTGCCGCATCTCCCGTCGGCACATCTTCGATGGGGGCGGGAGCCATCATGTCGCTAGGCAGGAAAATGCGGGCGCTGACGGCCAGCATGGCGACTAGGAACACCAATACGATTAAAAATGGGGCAACGTAGGAGCGAAAAAAGGCCATTTGTAACGGGTTTGTAATAGCTGTTCTAGTGTAGCCCCTAGCGCAGAACATCTTCGTCGTCGAGGCCGGGTCGGGGAATTGCGATCGCAGGCTGCCGATTCAGCTTTCGTAGCCAGAACCCTCCCAGCACCGCCACAATCAGCGACAGCCACCCCGTGAGCGATTGCAACAGCAAGAACCCTCCCAGCGCAAACATCGATCCGAATAAGATCAGCAGCGCCGCCACTACCCGCTGCCCCTCCAGCGCTAGGTTCTGCATCGGTCGTAGCCCGGTGCGCTGCTGCTGCCTTGCCCAGCCCGGTCCCCCCGGACGCACCCGACGGTAAAAGTTATCCAGCGTCTCGTCCGACTCCGCCGGCGTCACCAGCATCGTCACCACCCAAATCACCGTGGTAATGCCTGCCGTCACCAGCAGCCGCAGGCCAAAGTCGGAAATTTGCAGCAGCGGAAACACGCTAGTCACCAGGCCAATGACAAAGCCCCCAACCATCGATGCCAGCTCCGCCGCCGCGTTGATGCGCCACCAGAACCAGCGCAAGATCAGCACCAGCCCTGGCCCGGTCCCAATGGCAATCACCAGTCGGAACACCGTCGTCACGTCCGTGGCAAAGAATGCCGCCGCCGCCCCCAGCACCGTCACCAGCACCGAGGCAATTCGCCCTGCATTTACCAGTTCCGCCTGGGTGGCATCGGGCCGCATAAACCGTCCGTACAGGTCGTTGGTCAGGTACGACGCCCCCCAATTGATGAGCGTCGATACCGTACTCATAAACGCCGCAATCAGCGAGGCCACCACAATGCCCAGCAGCACCGGCGGCAAAAACTCCAGCATCAGCAGCGGATAGCCCAGCTCCCGGTCTTCTAAATCGGGGAAGATCACCAGCGCTGCCAGGGCCACCAGCACCCAGGGCCAGGTGCGAATCACGTAGTGCAAAATATTGAAAAACCAGGCCGCCTTCTCCGCCTCGGCCTCACTCTTTGCTGCCGCCAGCCGCTGAATGAATTCCCCGCCGCCATCGCTGCGGCGAAACGCCCACCACTGCAAGAACACATAGGCCAAAAACGCACTGGCCGGGATGCCCGCCACCGTACTCCAGCCGATGCCCCCATCAAAGGTGAGTGGCACGATGCTCAGCACGTCAAAGTCTGTGACCGCCTGCACTTCGGTGATCAGATTCTGCATGCCGCCGACGGAGGCCACGGCTGCAACTGCGACAACGATGGCCCCAAACAGCGCCAAAAAGAACTGAAAAAAGTCTGTTGCGACCACGCCCCACAGGCCCGAAAAGCCTGCATATACCAGCACCAGCACACTCACGCCAATGACGCTCCACAGTTTGCCGCCGTCCCCCGGGTCAAACCCCAGGCTTTGCCACAGCTGCAGCGCATCCACCACCTTTACCATGGCCAACATGGCGTAGCCGATGCCAATACAGTTGATGGGCACCGCAAACAGAAACGCCTTAATTCCCCTAAGCAGTGCCGCCGTAGACCCGCCATAGCGAATCTCGGTCAGCTCCGCGTCGGTGACAATTTCAGATCTGCGCCACAGCCGCGCAAACACATAGATCATCACCACGTGGGCGACGCCAAAGCTCCACCATTCCCAGTTGCCAGCCAGCCCACGACTACCAACCACGCCCGCAATATACAGCGGTGTATCGATGGAAAAGGTGGTTGCAGCCATACTGGTACCCGCCAGCCACCACGGTAAGGACCGTCCGGAGACAAAGAAGTCCACCAGGCTGCCCGACGCCTTGCGCGACAGGTATACCCCCAGCACCATCGTAAAGATGAGGTAGGCGACAACGATAATCCAGTCGATAGTCAGCATGGCAGACAAGTACAGTGCGCTCGATTGGCCAAATCATCCCACAAGAGGGGAGGGTTCTGGCCGGTGAGTGTACAGTTCGCAAATTTTGGGAGTAGGAAGTGAGGGCTTGGCCTGAGCTGTGCCGAAAGCTGGGATTGGCAGAATGAGGGCAGGCTTGATGCTGACTGCTTATGTCCTCTTCGTGGCCTGGAATGGCCCCCTATCTGGGACAGCCGTCGCTGTGGCAAGCATTCTACATTCCTAGACGATAGCGATGTAGACCCGTTCTGGAGACAGTAATCTGTAGTAACCGTTGTTGGGGGCGCTGTGTCTATGCCTGATGTTCTAGCTTTTGATGCCTCGCAACCCATAGGGCAGTATCTGACGCTGGGGCAGTTCTGTACCTGCACACAGACCTATCGCCGCTATGGCGATCAGATAGATCCTCTGCCACAGCAGGTCGAGTCTGTCGAGGCGATTGCGGCACTCTGTGAGTACATTCTCGATCCCATAATTGCCCATTTTGGCTTAGCCGCGTTCCAGCTCACCTACGGGTTTTGTTCTGTAGACCTGAAGCGGTTTTTAGAGAAACGAGACCCCGACACCGGACGACGCCACGGGCGGGTAAGCCCAAAGCTAGACCAGCACATGGCTCACGAGGTGAATAAGAACGGGCGGTACTATTGCGATCGCACCGGCGCAGCCTGCGACTTTCGCATCCAACACACCCATAGCGATACCGTCATTGATTGGATCATCGCAGCCTGTCTACCCTTTGACTCGCTCTACTTCTACGGCACAGACCGCCCTATCCACATCAGCTATGGGCCACAGCACAAGCGTGATGTTTGGGCCTTTACGATAAAGGGGACGCCGACACGGCGGGGGACGGAGCGCTGGCGACGCCTGCTGAAGCCTGAGACCGACGGCGACGGGCAGACTGAATGAGCTTTTTGCGGTAGGGGTCCGCGTCTTTGCGCCACAGCACGCGATGACCCTGGAGGCGGGCGCAGTGGTCCATCAGGCACGCCTCCCAGCCCTGACGGTTATAAATCTTCTCGGGTTCATCTAACAGGCCCCAGTTCTGTTCTTGCTGGCTGAGCTTGAGAAACTTCTCGTAGTCGGGGTAATCGGGGGAAAGCAGCTGTTCTTTTTGGTGGAGGAGCGGGGGATTGTCCAGGTCGTAGTCTCGGTAGCGTACCCGCAGGTCTTGTAGGCGAATATCCATACGGGTATGCAGGGCGGGATGCGGGTCCGTGTCGAAGTTGGGAAAGAATAAGTACGAGACTTTAGGCTGGTCAGCGTGGAACTTAACGACGGTCGCTTCTTCTGGGCGACCTAGGGTGCGAGCAGCGCAGCCTTCATAGAGACGCAGCAGCGGATCGAGCTGTTCTATCGCGCTGAGGTGAACGAGCAGGCCAGAGGAGCGCTGTTGGCCGATAGGACTCTGCTGGATGTGGGCTGCAATAACCGCCAAATTGCCCAATGTCATCAGCATCAGGTCCGCTGCCGTGCAGGCCTGCTTGTAGGTACCAAACAGGGCTCGAATATCTTGCTGTACTGCGGGAGCCAAATCTCGAAACTTGGGCCGACGGCTAAACTGGCTTAGCGCCAGGTATACCAGCAAATCTTGACGGCGACGGTCGGTGAGACTGTCCCACTCGTGGGTGTCGGTGGCCTGAAGGACTACTTTAAAGGCGCGGCGAATGCTGCCAAAGGCATCGGTGATGGGCTGTCGTTCGGCGTCTGCAATCTCTTCAACCGTCGGCAAGCGGCCCCGCTCAGTATAGAAGTCCATCAGCGGCTGGAGCAGGGCTTTGTAGTCTTCAAACCGTTTGACGCTGAGCCGTACCCGAGGCGTCGTGGCCCGAGAACGGAACCGTGAGGCCCGGAAGCTTTCGGCCTGAGCCTCATCGCGAAAGACAAAGTAGATGCCTAAGGCAACCGGTACCGCATCACTACCCAGTACCTGGTCAATGTAGGTCTTGAGTTCTTCTTGCTCGTAGTATTTCTGAAAGGTGTTACGGCGAGTAATCACCCCGTCTTCGTAGGCCATTAGCCCCCGTTGGCTGTCAGCCACCAAAACCTGTGCCGCAACGATCAGAACGGTCTCGGCTAAACTCCAGGCTTCGACTAAGGCTTCTCGTCGCTCTGTCGGGTCTTCTATTACATTGATGATGTAGCCCAGGTTTACCACCTGCGCAGGCTGGTGCGGGGTGTCGGGCTGATAAAACGGGTCCCACCCTTGGCTGGCAAATCCTTTCTGGGCGATTCGCTCCACATCACCGCCGTGACCGCAGCCATAGTCAAAGAAGGTGGTATTGGGAAGGAACAGTCCGGCTTCGATTGCTAGACGAACAGGCTTAGATAGGGCCTTGCGGACTAGCGCGGCTTTGTGGCGGTCGATTTTGGGCCGGGTTGTGGCGGGCAGCTGCGTCCCCAGGGGACAGGCTAGTGCGTGGTCGTGGACGATCAGACGGTGCTGAGCTAATCGGGCATGCCACCCCTGTTGGGTGCCGATGGTGCGGGCATTGTCCAGCAGACCAAAGGCTTCTTGCTGGCGGGTCAGGCGGGCGAAGGTTGAGTAGCGTGGGTCGTCAGGGGCTAGGAAGGTTTCTTTGCGGTGGAGGACCGGAGGATTGGTCGCTTGGCTATAGTTGCGGTAGTGGAGCTTGCCCGTTCTCAGGTTGGCCTGGGTACTGGCGTGTAGGGTGGGGTGAGCGTCGGCGTCGAAGTCGGGGTAATAGAGGTAGGACAGGACGGGCTGGTCGAAGTGGAACTTGACTAGGGTGTATGGGATGTCGGCAGTGAGATGGGTGCGGGCGGCCTGTTCGTACTGTTGGAGGGAGGGGGTGAGGTGTGAGATCGCATCTCGATGCGCATACAAAGCACCGGGCAGACATTTCCCCACCGGGCTCTGCTGACACTGTCGCATGAGGTCAGAGAGTGAATGAGACCGCACCAGAGCCCCAGCGGTTGCCATAATTTCACAAAATCAGTACAAGGGATCTAACTTGAATTAAACTAAAGATTCCTGATGTAAACGCCCAGCATCACGCTAAACTCTACAGGTAGCGTCCCAGGGCCTAAACATAGCTTGATAGCACTATCGTTAGCGTCCACCCCGGTCAATGCGAAACCTCAGTCTATTTGAAAGTGAACGACTGTCGTTAGACAGCAGCATTGAGCTAACGGTGGAGTCCCTTCAAGCTTACGGGGCGCTGTACAAGCACTGGGCGATCGCCTTTAGCGGCGGTAAAGATTCTTCAGCGACGGTAACGCTCGTTGCCCATTTGATACAGACGGGGAGAGTGCCGCACCCGGAAAGTGTGACGGTGGTTTACGCCGATACCCGTCAAGAGCTGCCACCGCTGCACAATGCGGCGATGAAGCTGCTGGATACGCTCAAAGGTCAGGGGTTCGACACGCGCGTTGTCTATCCAGAACTTGACCATCGCTACTTTGTTTACATGCTGGGCCGAGGCGTCCCCCCACCGAGCAACACCTTTCGCTGGTGTACCCCCAAGCTCAAGGTGATGAGCATGGAGCGGGAGCTAGAATCGCTGCGGCAAGAGCGGGGCGAGAAGTTTTTGATGCTGACAGGCGTGCGCATTGGCGAGAGCGCGGCGCGGGACCAGCGGATTGCCATGAGCTGCACGCGGGATGGGGGCGAGTGCGGGCAGGGCTGGTTTCAGCATTCGTCGGCGAATGCGGTGGTGGATACGCTAGCACCGCTGCTGCACTGGCGGGTTTGCCACATTTGGGACTGGCTGGTGCAGGCGGATGTGGAGCTGGGCTACCCCACGTTTGATATTGCCGAGGTGTATGGGCACGACCCGCAGGACGCGCTGGGGGAGTCGGAGCCGCTGAATGCGCGAACGGGGTGCATTGGCTGTCCGCTGGTTCAGCAGGATTCGGCGCTGGAGCGGGTAATTGCTAACCCCAAATGGGCCTATCTTGCACCGTTGGAAAGGCTGAGGCCGCTGTATTGGCAAATCAAAAAGCCGCAGTACCGGCTGCGAAAGCATGGGGAGCTGCGAAAAGATGGATCGCTGGCGAAGAAGCAGGGGCGATTGGGGCCGCTGACGCTGGAGGCGCGGCGCTGGATGCTAAGGCAGGTGCTGGCAATTCAGGACGAGGTGAATGAGGTAGCGCAGGCCCTGGGTCAGCTAGAGATTAGCTTGATTAACGCTGAAGAGCTGGCGCGGATTGAGGCGTTGATTGACGCGGAGACCTGGCCGGAGAGATGGGTCGGGACAGAGCATCGAGGGGATGACTGGCTGCCGGAGATTTTGGCGGATGGGAGCGTGCAGCCGCTGCTGTTTAGCAAGGTTCGGTAAAATTTGAGGGCCGAGCTGGAAATAGCTGTGACACCGGAGGAAATTAGAGAACGAGGCATAAAAGCTTCGTGCCAAAAACTGGGTTTTGTCGGTATGGTGCGTTTCCTGCATCAATTCGGTAGCGGTACTGGCGATTACACAAAGGATAGACACTTGTGGCTAGGCGACCCTACGGTACAAGAGCTTGCAGACGAAATTCGTCATCTGCAAGGAGGATCATCACAGAACTAATGCCCCCAGTTTCTCATCCCTTCAGCCGAGGCTCATTAATTGTTCTCATGAACTACAACGATCACGCGCCACCACACGTTCACGTGAAATACCAGGGTGACGTTGGTAGCTATCGGATTACTATCAAAAGCCGCGAGTGGCTGAAGTCGAAAAAAGATTTACCTCCTAAGCTGAAGCACTTGATCGAGGCTTGGGTCGAAGCCCACGAGGAAGCACTGCTAGAGCAGTGGCAGCGGGCAATGAGTAATGAAGTTGTCGAAATCGTAGGATAAGCCGATATGCTCTGGGATGAATGGAAATCTCTTGCTAGCGACGAATCCCTTTGGCTTGACTCTTCTGAGAAGGGGCTCCTAAAGGCAGAGCATCTTGAGAACTATAGGCTTAGGCTGTGGTTCGAGGAAGTGCTGGATGTGTCTATCTACGAGCTTGATTTTGAGCCGCTGCTGGTTGACGAAGACCCCGGTGTGGCGCTGCTGCCGCTGCGAGACTTGGAGCGGTTTCGGTTTGTGCGGGGAGAGGGGGCGCTGGTGTGGCCGAATCCTGAGACGGGGGGCTATGACGAGCAGGCGGTCGATTTAGCGCCGGAATGTGTGAGATTTTTTTGCAGCCGCATCGGCACCTTGGTCAAACCAGGTAAAAATCAGATAGCCGCCTAGAGAGTACGCCATGACTACTGAGAAAAAGCAAACCGTCGCCCAGGTCGCCCTCAACGTACTGGAGTCGAAGCAGGAGCCGATGACGGCGGCGGACATTACCCAGGTAATGCTGGATCAGAATCTGTATGCGTTTAACGCGAAGAATCCGCGTCAGATTGTGCGATCGGCGATTGAGCGGCGGTGTGAGGGGGGTGGCAGCCGCAAGACAGTGGCTCCGGCATTTTTCAAGAAGCTGGAAGATGGGCGATACGCGTTAAAAGGTTAGGTGCTCGTTCTCTGGAACGACTGCCCCATAGCACCTACTAAATTCTGCTCACAGGCCTGAAATACTGCTTGAAGCAGCCCTAGCAATAGGGACAACTCCCCCATGGAGTAAGGGCAGGGTTTCGTACACTTCTCCAGCCGTGGTCAATTTGTAGAATCGCCAGGTATCGCCGTTGGTCACGATGCCAAATACTTCGATGGTATGGTCAGCAGCCTGGTTAGACAGCTGACAGGCCTGCATTTCTACCAGGCACTGGGCGAGCCCCTGCTCAAAGTCGTCTTTTTTCGCCTCGACGATGCACAGCAGCGGACCTTCGAGGTAGTCCTTATTTTCAGCAATTAGATAGTCGACGTTACCATTCAGCCCGTTCGCCTTTAGGGCAGCACCTTTCCAAACCTTGAGACGCTGGGTGTCGTAAAGGGCTTCTTCGCAGAAGGCGTCGATGAGCAGCTTTTTAGACTCTTCGTAATTGCGCAGGTCAAACAGCCGCCGTAGCCGCTGGAGTCGCTCTTGAAAAAAGGCACTGGGGGTGGCTGGTTCGGCGGTTAAGGTCCAGCTTTGTAATCGCTCAATGCCAAGCTGTTTAAACGCCTGGGGAAGGTCGAAGCTGGAAAAATTCTTGGCTTTTGTCTGTGCCATTGGCGCTGTGGTGGAGCGGCTTCTACAGTTTAGTGCAGCCCCTGGCTAGACATGCTTCAGTTGAGCAGGTCTCTAATGGAGAATGTGATATCGGCAAAGGCGAGGGGTGAGATTGAACCTTGCTGAAGTCGAGCTTCAGACTGGTAGTTACCGTCTTGTGGGTCTCTAAGAACGATTAGTTCGGGCTGGTTCAGGGCCAACACCCAGTATTCAGGAATGCTAGCCGTGGCGTAGATGATGCGCTTTTCATTGAGGTCTTTTGCCAAGCTAGAGTCTGATATCTCTATCGCAAGCAAGACCTCTTTGGCGTTGGGGTGCCGGTAGCGGTAATCGTCCCAAGTGCCCCTGACTACGGCAATATCGGGTTCTGGCTCAGAGTCGGAGAGGGTGATGGGGCGAGCTTCTCGTACTAGGGTACGGTTACCTAACTTGCTGCGAAGGCGGTCGGCGAGGCTACCGCCGTAGAAAGTGTGAGGCGGTCCCTCAGGCGGCATATGGTGGATTTCTCCCTGTAGAAGCTCAACGTTGCGATCGCACAACAGCCCCGCTTCAATCATGCGGTGATAGTCTTCGACGGTCCACTTGACGCGGGTTTGCATGGGGTGCGGTCAAATCACGATATTCCCAGTTTACCAATCCTGCCCAGGCCAACTACTTCGACGGTAGCGCCAGCGCGATCATATCCTCCAGCGTTTTTACCTTGGGATCGCCTGCCAGGTAGCCGATGCCACGATGCAGGTGCAGGCGCAGCTGGGCGTTGAGGATGTCGGGGTCGGCGGTGTCGAGACCGTCGTCATGGCAGCGCTGCTTGAGGGCTATCAGCAGGGCATCGGCAATGGGGCCGCCAAAGACTTGCCAGGTCATTTCGACATTGCTGTCGGCGGGGATGGGGATGGGAGAGGGCTTGGATTTTTCGGCCAGGGAGTGGCAGAGCGCCCAGCGGCAAAGCACATTCCAGTTTTGGATTTTGGTAATGCGTTTGAGCTTGATCAGCTGGTCTTTGGCGGTTTGGGAGAGTTTGATGCGGTCGGTAAGAGGCTGCATAGATAGGCGATGGATAGATGGGTAGGGTGGGCACCGCCCACCTGATACAGGACGTAGGGTGGGCACCGCCCGATGCAGAGAATTACCAAAAATAACCCGATTCAACGGTCGTGCGGCGGTCTTTGAGGTGGTAATTGAGCAGATATTCGCGTGCGATCGCACCCTGTTCCCGCAACCGCCCGACCTCCTCCTGACGAATTTCAGTATCGGTAGACAGCAGCAGGACCTGGTGGCTGGCCTGGGGAAAGTAGCGTTCGACCAGGTGGCGGCGATGCTTAGAGTCGAGGCGGCCCAGGGGGGTGTCGATGGCGACAGGGAGCTGGCGACCTGAGGCGTTGGCGAGGCCCCAGAGTAGGGCGATCGCGAGCAGCTGCTGTTCTCCAGCGGAGAGACGATTTTTAGGGATGGGGTGGCCGCTCTGATCAAACAGGGCAAGGCTGAAGGTGTCGGTGTCGATCTGGACGCGGTGGACGAAGTCGGGCTTGCGGATGAGGTAGAGGAAGTGTTTGGTGACCAGCTCTTCGAGGCTGTTGAGCTTGTGGAGTTTGAGGCGCTGTTTGAACTCGGCCAGGGTAGCTTTGACCTTGGCGGCGGTTTTGAGCAGGTGATCGGTGTTTTTGAAGTCGATGGCGAGCTGGCTGTAGGCTTGCAGATCTTTTTTGCTGCGGTCGATGGCTTGGCGCACCTGGTTGAGCTGCTGTTCGCCGCGGGCATAGTCGCCCTGAAGCTGGGCTTGGTGGGTTTGGGCATCGGTGACCTGGGCGGCCAGCTTTTGGTAAATCTCATCGGGAGCGGCGGTGGCGAGGTAGCGCTCTAGGGCTTCGATGTCGGTAAGGGTTTGGCGAATGGCTTTGAGGTGCTGTTTGGCTTTGGTGCGCTGGGCGCTGAGGGTGTGGGTGAGCAACTGCACCAGCGGGTTGAGCTGGGCGGCGCTGAGGTGTAGGTAGGCGGGCTCGTCGGTGTAGGTGAGCTGGGTCTGCTGCTGGTCGAGGAAGTCGGTGAGCTGGGCGGTCTGCTTCTTGCTGAAGGCTTCGGCGGCAAAGGCGAGCAGAGCCTGGTTTTGCTCGGTGAGCAGGTCTTTGGCGAGTTCGTACTGCTGCTGACGGACTTCGTCGTGGGCGTGGGGTTCGGCTTTTTTGAGTAAGGGACGCACCAGCAGTAGGGGCAGGCTACCAGCGGCGAGTTCGCGGAGGCTATGGCGCTGCGTGTCGAGCTGGTCTTTTAGGGTGAGCAGCTTAGCCTGCATTTGGGCCTGTTCGGCGGCGATCTTGCCGCCTTCGGCAATGTACTTTTCTTGGGCGAGGTGCAGGGTTTGGGCAGCGAAGTCGAGCTTGTTGGTAAGGCTGGCGAGGGTTTGTTTGACGGACTTGCGATCGCAATACAGCCCCTCTAACGTCTCCTCAATTTCTTCGAGCTTATGGAG
>CAWUKV010000113.1:0-17901 GCA_963923025.1 uncultured bacterium | reverse complement strand
CTGGGCTACCCTCTCAGTATCAGCCTTTTCCGAGTATGCGTTTGCCCTGGCAGATGTCCCGTCATAGACGGTTCCGATGCCGCAATCTCCCCAAAGAATGACAACGCCTGGCCCGTTATTTTGTTTACTGATCAGTGGGGATAGGCCAGGGCAGTGGCGATCATGTTTCCTCTAGTAGGGGGGTAGGGTCTTACCGGCTGTACGGTTTAACGAGCGTATGTCAGGACACAAACCCCTTGATATTTCGCGATCCCCCTTGTCAAGCGATGGATACAGTCAGACACTGTTTAGGACAGGATTAAAAAATTATTAGCAGGTCGAGTTCTGTGAAAAGGGTTCTTTCAATCATTCTGGGTGGCGGCGCGGGCACCCGCCTCTATCCGCTGACAAAATATCGGGCAAAGCCTGCGGTCTCACTGGCAGGCAAATATCGACTGATCGATATTCCCGTCAGCAACTGCATCAATTCAGAAATATTAAAAATCTACGTGCTGACGCAGTTCAATTCGGCCTCCTTGAACCGACATATCAGCCGGGCCTATACCTTTTCGCAGTTTAGCGACGGCTTTGCTGAGGTCTTGGCGGCCCAGCAAACGCCAGAGAACCCCAGCTGGTTCCAGGGCACCGCAGATGCCGTACGCCATTACCTCTGGCTGTTTGAAAGCTGGGATGTGGACGAATACATTATTCTGTCGGGCGACCACCTGTACCGGATGGACTATCGCCTGTTCATCGAACGCCACCGCAGTACGAATGCTGACGTCACCCTTTCCGTTGTCCCCATTGGTTACAAAACCGCCTCTAGCTTCGGTCTAATGAAGGTGGATGACGAAACGGGGCGCATTGTCGAATTCTCCGAGAAGCCCAAGGGCGACGCCCTAGAGGCCATGAAGGTAGACACGACTAAGCTGGGTCTATCGCCTGAGCAGGCAGCAGAGAAGCCCTTTATCGCTTCAATGGGCATCTACGTCTTCAAAAAAGAGGTGCTGATCGACCTGCTCAAAAAGAATCCCGATCAAACGGACTTTGGTAAAGAAATTATTCCTGCGTCGGCCCAGGACTACAACGTACAGGCGTACCTGTTTGACGGCTATTGGGAAGACATTGGGACCATGGAGGCGTTCTTCAATGCCAACCTGGCGCTGACCGATCAGCCAAAGCCTGCCTTTAGCTTCTACGATGAGCAAGCACCCATTTACACTCGCTCTCGCTATCTGCCGCCGAGTAAGTTGCTGGATGCCAAAGTGACCGAATCGATCATTGGTGAAGGCTGCATTATTAAGAACTGCCGCATCCACAAGTCGGTGGTGGGTCTGCGACAGCGGATTAGCGCTGACTGCGATATCGAAGAGTCTATGCTAATGGGGGCCGACTACTACGAGCCTCTGTCGGAGAGCAGCTACAGCTTGACCGAGGGCAAAATCCCGCTGGGTGTAGGCGAAGGCACAACGCTAAAGCGAGTCATCGTAGATAAGAATGCTCACATCGGCCGCAACGTGAAAATTGTCAACAAAGACAATGTCGAGGAAGCCGAGCGGGAAGACCAGGGTTTCTACATCCGCAGCGGCATTGTGTCGGTGTTAAAGAATGCGGTGATTCCTGACGGCACCGTCATCTAGTGACGATGGGGTGCCTTCGACGGCCCCTGATTCTTCTAATCGGCTTGCCGGGCAGCGGCAAGTCTACTTGGGCGCGGCAGTTTATCCAGCAGTTTCCTCGCTATGAGGTGCTGTCTACCGATAAAACCCGCGCCCTGTTGTATGGTGATGCCGCCATTCAGGGGGAGTGGGCGCAGATTTGGCATCAGCTTGAGGCCCTGCTACGTCAAAGTGTGCAGGCCATAGATGTGCAGGTCCGAGAAGGGGTAATTTGGGATGCCACCAACGTCCAGCGTCGCCGTCGCCGGGAGCTGATCCAGACGCTGATCCAGTTGGGATTTAATGACATTGGGGCCGTTTGGTTTGATACGCCTTTGGCCGTGTGTTTGGAGCGAAATCAATTGCGCGATCGCACCGTCCCACCAGAGGTCATTCTCAAAATGCATCGGGAGCTGGTCGGTGGCCCACCGGATATCAGTGACGGACTCGACTGGCTGATTCGGCTTTAGGGGAATTTCTCTGCCCGAGATGGGTATACATTGGGGTATGTCTTTCGGGGGTGACATGGCAGAGGATAGGGCAGGGTCGGACACGCAACCCAATATGGACGACCTGCTGACCTCACTCGATCAGGACTTTGAGGACCTGCAGCGTCACTTTGCTGCGCAGCTCTCTGCCGATATTGAATATCTCAAAAGCGAAAAGGAGCGATTGCTGTCGGCGATTGCCCAACTGCGGGCTGAGTATGACGAACTCTACAGCCGTTACCAGACGCTTAAAACCGAATCGACCGAGGCGCTAACCCATCAGCAGCAGCGGCAGCAGCAGCTTTGGGCCAAGCGGTTAGCTCAGGTGCTGGCCAAGAATCTGCAAGACGACTTGCATGCCTACGTGGTCAAGTCCAACCAGTTGCCCAACCCGACCCAAGACTGGCTAGCTTCGTTTAATGCCACCCTGTCTCAAACCGTGCAGTCGTTGCAGCACGACCTCAGCAGCTATCAGAGTGCGATGTCGCAGCAGCTCACCCGCATGCAGACCATGGAGCAGCAGGGCGAGGTCATCTTGGAAAGCCTAGTCAATCGCCTGAGTCAGCAGCTCCAGAGCCAGATCGCCCAAGGCCCGATGGCCCAAAATCAGATCGCCCAAGGCAACGTCATCGATAACCGTCCCCTAGCGGCCATGGGGCCACGCACTGGCGGGCTGCCCCTGGACCCGGTCCGTCAAATATCGCCGCCCTACGCGGGTCGGACCGTCCAGGGCATCACCCCGGAGCCGCAAGTGCGGCAGCTGATGGCCGCTGACCAGCGCCAGGGACGCCTGCAAAAGGGCGTGGGCTTGTGTGCGATCGCAACCCTTCTACTCACGGTCCATACGCTACTGGTCGGTGCAATTAGCCGTGGGGGCGCGCTGGCAGGACTTGCCTTCGCGGGGTTTGACAGCGTCACGTTTCTCAACGCGTCGGCCCTACTCTGGCTGCGATTGATCGTGCTGTTGCCGCTGCTCTGGCTGATAGCACCGCAGCTCCACAGCGGCGTATGGCCCGAGTTAAATCAGTGGCGTCAGCGTCCCCGTCGATTGACCCCGCTAGTGCTGAGTGGTCTATGTCTGTTCTTTTCTCAGGTGTTGCTATACCAAGCGGTAGGTAGCATTGGTCCGGCGGCAGCTGTGGCCCTGTTGTTCAGCTACCCACTACTCGCGATACCGCTGGGGTGGATGGTGCAGCGAGAAGCCCCAACGTCGCTACGTTGGGTCGTGATGGCCGCTGTGCTGATGGGGACTGTGCTGGTGAGTCGTCCTGCCCTGGCTGGCGTAGAAGGCACGGGAACGACGGCGGCGCTGCTGTCTGCTGTGGCCTTTGCGCTGTATGTGACGGCCATGAGCCTGCCCAGCCAGCGGCAGGTTCACCCAGTGTCGGGCGGGCTGGTTCAGTTTGCGACCATGACCGTCCTGAGTAGTCTGTTGCTGGTGTTCCGTCCGGCAACCCTGACGCAGGGCATCGTCAATCCGGGGCAGTTTATTGTGGCGGGGCTGAGTCTGGGCGTGGTGACAGCGGTGGCCTACACCTTGAACTATTCCGGGCTACGTCTGATTGGTGGTAATCGGGCTGCGGTCATCGCTGCAGTGACGCCACTGCTGACGGCCCTGCTCAGCGTACTACTGCTAACCACTCAGCCAGCACTACAGCTGATTCAGTGGACCGGCATTGCCCTGGTAACCGTTGGGGCCGTGACGCTCAGTCTGGACCGGCTAGGACGTCAGCCTAGCCGGTAGAACTTAAGCCTGCTGGTCTTTAAGGGTGGTTATTGCAATCTGCCCAAAGGTTGGGCCACGTGTCATGTCGCGCTCTGTGCTTGAGGGAGCGCTTAGCTCGGAGACTCAAGCGAAGTGACCAGAACTTAAGTTGAAACGGAGAGGGAGGGATTCGAACCCTCGTTAAGCTTACGCCTAAACAGCATTTCCAGTGCTGCGCCTTAAACCGCTCGGCCACCTCTCCAAAATCAGCATTTTGGGCAGACTTGTTCTGACCCACGCTGCCGGCTTTTTATCGTAGCAGATTGTGAACCCGGATATGGGACGATAGAGAGGATATTTCGACCCTGCTATGACTCGCCAGTCTCCGCCCCCAACCCATACGATTCGAATTCACGACCGCCAGCGCGATCGCACCTATCAGGTCCGGGTGCCCGAAGACCGATACATCCTTCAAACTGCTGAAAACCAAGCCGCGGATCTGCCCTTTGCCTGCCGGAATGGCGCTTGCACTACCTGCGCGGTCCGGGTCCTGTCGGGTGAGCTCCACCAGCCAGAAGCAATGGGCCTGTCTCCCGCCCTGCAAGAGCAAGGTTATGCGCTGCTCTGCGTTAGCTACCCACGTTCCGACCTGGAGGTTGAAACCCAGGACGAAGACGAGGTCTACATGCTGCAGTTTGGCCGCTACTTTGGCAAAGGCAAGGTGCAGTACGGCCTGCCGCTAGACGAGGACTAGGGCCGCTCTATCCCTCTTGCTCAACTGTCCTAACCTGTCCACAATGACCTCATCTCAAGATCTGCAGCGATATCTCGACATTGCGACCACAGCAGCACTGGCGGGCGGAGCCGTCCTGAAATCTTTTTGGGGGCAGCTCAAGCAGGTCCAGGAAAAGGGGCGCTCGGGTGATCTGGTGACTGAAGCTGACAAAGCCGCCGAAGTTGCCGTACTCGACGTCCTTCAGCGTCACCTCAGCGACCACGCCATCCTGGCAGAAGAATCGGGAGCCTCGGGCGATCAGGACAATCCCTTTCTTTGGGCGGTCGATCCGCTAGATGGCACCACCAACTACGCCCACCAGTTCCCGCTGTGTGCGGTGTCCATCGGTCTGCTAATTGAGGGTGTCCCCTCAGTCGGGGTTGTCTATAACCCAATTCTGGACGAGCTGTACCAGGCGGCAACGGGGCTAGGGGCCACCTGCAATCGCCAGCCCATCCACGTTTCCGACACGCCCACGCTAGATAAGAGCCTGCTGGTCACCGGCTTTGCCTACGATCGCCGAGAAACCATAGACAACAATTACGCCGAATTTTGTCAGTTCACTCACCTGACCCAAGGGGTTCGGCGCGGTGGTTCAGCCTCGGTCGATTTGGCCTTTGTCGCCAGCGGCAGGCTAGACGGCTACTGGGAGCGGGGGCTATCGCCGTGGGACCTAGCTGCTGGAGTTGTGTTGGTCCGCGAGGCGGGCGGCACCGTCACCGCCTACGACGGCAGCCCTTTCGATATCTATTCGGGTCGTACCCTAGCTACCAATGGCCCCCTCCACAGCGCCATGATCGAAACGCTACGGCAGATCAAACCCCTCCCCCAATTTACGCCATAGGCATTTCCCCTTTCCCTTTTATCCCTTCCCCATTTCCTCTTCTACTACCCCTTTCCCAACAGACAAAGCCGCTCTATTACCATCTTTTTTCTCTCCAAAAGGTAACCAAACTGCTAGCGCCTCGGGGCATTTCTTGATAAGACAAGGAGATGAGGCGTAGGAACGAGACAGACATCTCGCTACACTAAGGGACAGCTTTACATAGCCTTGGGCACTTCGCTTGAGCCTCCGAGTACGGCTATCTCTGTTGCTTAGAGCGCTTCGTACATCGCAATCCGGCTCAACCTTTTCGCAGATTGCTATATTTTTTGGATACCGGTTTAGTACCGATTTGTCAGACGCAGTAGGGGCACGAAAGATCGCGTATGGATATTGACCAGGGACTTTTCAAGCTCGACGTTGCTGACCATCATGCGGTGCTGGGTGTGCCGATGGATGCCGATGCTAAGCAGGTCCGGAAGCGCTACCTGAAGGTGGCTCGGAAGCTGCACCCGGATAGCCTGGGAAGCGCTACACCCGAACAAAAGCAGCAGGCTAGTGAGGTGTTATCCAAGCTGGTGAACCCAGCCTACGAAACGCTGAGCCAAGAGAAAAAGGCCGTTGAGCACAATATTTTGCTCAAAATGAAGGGGCAGCAGCTCCAGCAGCAGCCTGCCCTACTGTCCGTCAGTATTGACGAAGCCAAGCGCCTCAGTGGCAGTAACAACATCGACTACGACTACGCGACGGCGCTCAAACAGCTCAATGCGGACCAGTACGAATCTCTCGATACCCTGGTCGATACCATCGGTAAAATCAGCGAACTGAATGCGGTGTACGTGATGCGCAAGGGTGGCGGTAGTGCCCCTGCCCCAGCTCCAGCTAAGAGCAGTTCCACCAGCAGTGAGTCGAGCGCAGTCGCCGACAGTGCCTCAAGTGAAGGCCTTCCCTCAACGGGTGATACCGGGTTTGTCCGCCCCCAGCGTCGGCGCGACATGGTGATTGACAGCTACATCAAGCGGGCAAAAGAATTTCAGTACAAAGGCAACTTTTCTAGAGCCGTCGTTGAATTGCGGGAAGCCGTCAAGCAATACCCGGACAGTGCTCGCTGCCACAGCAACCTGGCCGCTGCCTATATCAAAACCAAGCAAGAGAAAATGGCCTCCATCCACGCCAAGCGGGCGCTGGAGCTAGACCCCGAGGATAGCGTGGCTGGGGACATCAAAAAACGGATGGATGCGCGTGAGAAGCGGGCGGGTAAGGCCGCTGCTCAGAGTAAGGCTGAGAAACCCCAGAGCGGAGGCTTCTTTGGTGGACTATTTGGCGGTAAGAAGCGGAAATAGCCAAGGCCGTTGCCGACTGCTCTGGCAGTTGCGGTGAGCCAGCTTAACTTGTTCCAAACTGGCTAGGGTTTCTGACGCCTGGGTTCAAGGCCGGTTGGTATTTTGTTCTGTCAGTCCCCTTAAGGATCGGCTTGTGTCAGGCCGCGTTGGGGTGAAATAGTGGAATAGCCTAACGTTTAAAGCCCGTCCCATGACCTACCAGCCCCCTTCCGGTGCGCGCGATCTCTTTCCCCTTGATGTAGCTCAAAAGCGCTGGATCGATGATCGGCTAGAGGCGGTGTTTCACCGCTGGGGCTACCACCACATCATCACCTCCACCATCGAGAATATGGAAACGCTGATGGCTGGGGGCGCGATTCAGCCCTCTGAGGTGATTGAGCTGCACGACGGCCACGGCGGACGGCTGGGTCTACGCCCCGAGCTGACGGCGTCGATTGCCCGCGCGGCCGTGACTCGCATGGATGCCGTCACCTATCCCCAGCGGCTGTGCTATAGCGCCAATGTGTTTCGTCGAGCAACAGGCAACCAGCAGCAGGAGTATTACCAGGCAGGCGGGGAGCTACTGGGTACGCAGGGGGTACTGGCCGATGCAGAGGTGCTGTTACTGATTGCAGACTGTTTGCAGTCGCTGGGGCTCAGCGGCTGGCATCTGCTGATGGGAGAGGCCAGCCTGACGAGATCGCTGCTGCTGCCCTTTCCAGAAGAGATGCGGGGGGAGGTCAGAGTTGCGATCGCAGCCCTCGACCGGCTCACCCTCGAAGCCCTACCCGCCGACCTGCGCGACTATGCCCTCAAGCTGCTAGATCTGCGGGGCGACCCCAAAACCGTACTCACCACCGTCAGCCAGTTTGACCTGAACGATGACCAGCGGCAGCGCGTGGGCGACCTCAAGTCGCTACTCGAGCTGTTAGAGCAGGTCATGCCCGGTGACCTGAGCCTGACATTGGACCTGAGCCTGATACAGCCGTTTGACTACTACACGGGCATCGTATTTGAGGTGATTAGCGCCGATGCCCGGCAGGTGCTGGCCCAGGGGGGGCGCTACGATGACCTGCTGAGCCTGTATCACCCCCAGGGGAAGGGCTACCCCGGCGTAGGTTTTGTGTTGAACATCGACACCCTACAGCAGGTGCTGCTGCCCAGCGGACAGCTGCCGACAACCACACCCAACAGTGAGTGGTTGATTGCTCCAGCGACGCCAACAGCGGCCGCGGCGGCGCTGACCTACGCTCAGACGATTCGTCAGTCGACCAACGTAGTTCGAGTAGAGCTGAGTCTGGATGCGGATAAAAGCCGCGAGGCATTGCGGGACATTGCTCGCCAACGTAGCGTCAGTCGCATTGCCTGGGTGTCGGAGTCTGGGACGCCAGAGATCGAGGTGCTGACATAGGACCTGTGAGTGACGGTCTCAAACGCTCGTTGTTCACAATAAAAGACAGTTCGTGATTTCGTCTGTTTATAACAATCCCTAACATCGTCACGTCAGCCCCTGAGAATCTGAATAGGCTGGTGAACGTTGTTGCTGGATTAGGTCATGATTACGCTGTATCAGTTTGACCCTGCCTTGGGTGTGCGCTGCCCTAGCCCATTATGCCTGAAGTTGGAGACCTACCTGCGCATGGTGGGGCTACCCTATCAGCTGGCTGAGAATGCCAATCTACTGAAAGCGCCCAAGAAAAAGTTTCCCTACATCGAAGACGACGGCCGCGTAATTGCCGATTCGGGCTTTATTGTTAACTACCTGAAAGAGACCTATGGCGACCCGCTCGATGCTCACCTCACCCCTAAGCAGCGGGGGGCCATGCTAGGCATGCGGCGGCTGATCGAAGAACATTTTTATTGGGCGGCATTCTATTTCCGCTGGGTGGATGAGGAAAACTGGCAGGTGGTCAAGCAGGTCTTCTTTGCCGGTATCCCAATGCCGCTGCGGCTGGTTGTGCCCACGATGGTGCGCCGCAGCTCTTTGCGAGACTTGTACGGGCAGGGAATGGGACGGCATTCGGCTGAGGAGGTGGCTATTCTAGGCCGTGAGAACCTGCGGGCCATGAGCGATTTCCTTAGCGATCAGCCCTATCTGATGGGCCAGGAGCCCACGAGCCTGGACGCGGTGGGTTACGGCATGCTGGCTAACCTGATCCAGGCGTCATTACCCTCGCCGCTAAAGGACTATGCCCTAGAACAGGAAAATCTGGTGGCCTACTGCGATCTCATGCACAACCGCTACTGGGCTGACTTCGCCGTTGCGGCCCCGCGCGAGAAACAGCTCACGTAGCTACAATACAGACACATTTCTTACGGCACATCATGGTTCAAGCACCGCCCCGCGCCTCCAGCTTCATGAGTATGTCAGAGTATCTGACCTACGAGGACGGCACCGACACTCGATACACACTGACAAATGGAGAGTTGACAATTGTGCCCGCAGAGCGTCATGGGAATCTGAAGATTGCAAAATATCTAATGTTCGAGCTGTCTAAGCTTGTCCCCTTGCCCCTGATAGAACTGTCAGTCGAGGTCGCAGTTCCTGGTTTAAGAGCAACAACTCGTATTCCTGACCTAATCCTGCATTCTGACGAATCGCTAGCGGCATTAGATGACGGGGCTAGGGCCGTCATTCTATTGGAGATGCCACCGCCCGCGCTGGTTGTTGAAGTTGTTTCGCCCGGGCAAGAAAATCGTGACCGGGACTATCGCTACAAGCGTACCGAATACGCTGCACGACATATTCTGGAGTACTGGATCATCGATCCTGAAGCCCAGAAAATCACAATCTGCCTCTGGGTCAACGGCCAATATGAGGACACCGTTTACGACGGAGATACCCCATTACAGTCAACGGTTGTGCCTAAGTTTGGTCTAAGCACCGACCAGATTCTGGCTTTTGGCTACGGTCAGTAGCTTTGATGGGCGTAGTCCTGGTGTTTGGTCATTCAGACGTCAATTTTTCCCAGCCTTAAAGACGAGCTGCCCTTGACGCCCGTGATAGAGTTTGTGGAACTTTCAAAATCAAGCTGACCGATGGCGAAGACTTGGACTGCGCTGAAGCCTTACCTGCTGGCTGCCCCTCAAACCCTAGCGCTAGCCGTTTTTCTAGTGTTTCCCATTACGCTGATCGGTGTGGTTAGCTTTTGGGAGTTCAACGGCTATTCGATGACGCCAGCCTTTACGCTGGACAACTACATTGGCATTTTCACCTCAGATGTCACCCTAAAGACCTATCTCAACACATTTAAATTTGTGGGGCTGGTCTGGCTGTTTACGCTGCTAATTGGCTATCCGGTTGCCTATTTTTTGGCCTTTTGCGTGCCCAAGCTGCGCTGGCAGGTGCTGTTATTTTTACTCTGCACCATCCCCTTTTGGACCTCGAACGTTATCCGTATGATCTCGTGGATTCCGCTGTTGGGGAAGGAGGGGCTTGTCAATCAGCTGTTGCTCGGTACGAATATTGTGCAAGAACCGCTGACGTTTCTGCTCTATTCAGACTTTGCCGTTGTGTTAGGGATGGTACACCTCTACATCATTTTCATGATTGCCCCAATCTTCAACAGCCTGATGCGGATTGATCGGACGCTGATTACCGCGGCGGAAGACATGGGTGCGTCGGGGGCTCAGGTGTTTCGCGAAGTGGTGCTGCCGCTGTCTGCACCGGGTATTGCCATTGGGTCCATCTTCATCGTCACCCTGGTAATGGGTGAGTTTGTCACCGTGCGGTTGATGGGTGGAGGGCAGGCCGCTTCCATCGGCAAGCTGATTCAGACCCAGATCGGCAGTTTGCAATATCCCCTAGCAGCGGCGAATGCCATGGTACTACTGGGGGTGACGCTGCTGATTGTTGTTGCGATTTTGCGGGTGGTGAACATTCGCAAGGAGCTGTAGTGATGCGCAAGAAGGGACTCTCGTTTTACCTGCTGACGGCCTTTTTTGGGCTATTTGTGCTGTTTCTCTACGGCCCCATGATTACGATTTTTATTCTGTCTTTGCAGGGGCCAGACGGTACGCTGACGTTTCCCGTCCGCAGCTTTGGGTTCTACTGGCTAGGGCAGGTCTTTCAAGAGCAGCGGGTCGGTAACTTCATTGAGCCGTTTCAGCGATCGCTCGTCCTGGGCGGCACCATTACACTGCTGGTCGCAGGTATGTCAGTTCTCACCGCAATGGCGTTTCGGCTGCGGTTTCGCGGGTCTACCGCATTGTTTTATCTCTCTATTGCCAGCTTGATTGTTCCCAGCGTGCTGATTTCGCTGGGGTTGGGGGTGATGTTTCAGGTCATGGGCTGGCCCACACGGTGGTTTACATCTGGGCTCGGGGCACACCTAACTTGGACGCTGCCCATCGCCTTTTTGATTATGCTGGGCATTTTTAATCGCTTTAACCCATCCTACGAAGAAGCGGCTAAGGATTTGGGTGCTAACGATGCCAAAACGTTTTGGGAAGTGATTTTGCCGCTCGTTGCACCGAGTTTAGTCGGTGTTGGGCTGTTGACCTTTACCCTTTCCTATGACGAGTTCACCCGAACCTCCCTAGTTTCGGGGCAATACAACACGCTGCCGCTAGAGATCTTTGGCATGACGACCAACGTGACCTCGCCGGCCTTGTATGCCGTGGGTACGCTGACAACGCTATTCTCTGGCACCCTGATTGTGGGGGCTTATCTCCTTTACCGTCGGCTGGGTCGTCAGCGCCTATGAGGCGAAGCCCACGATCCTTCACCCTACTTCAGAACCATATCCAATAGTTCTCGGGCTGGCTGCGCCCGCTCTAGAGAGGACTGGTAGTCGCCGTAGATTTTCACCAGCTTCGATAGGGAACTTACGCCAGACTTAAGTGGCTCCAGCTCTTCGCCATCCAACAGTTCGCCATCCAGCAAACGAATCAGTGCGGGCTTGATGTCGCCGACGTCCTGTCGCGCTTTTTGAAGTTTTTCAACCGTTGACAGTAGGTTTTTAAGTTCTTTGAAGACATCATCGATTTTTCCCGCGTCAACCGATGCACCATTCTGTTCAACGCTGGCCTGATTGTCGGGGGTCGGGTCGTTAGACGGGGCGGCTGATGCTTCGGGCTCAGCGTTTACCGGCGCATCTGAAGCGAGTTCGGGCATCGCTGTAGTTTGACGAGATTTGGGCTGGGCAGTTTTTGCTGGCATAGGGTTTGGCCGCTGGGGCCACCTCCGGGTGATGGACAAACAGATTTAGTCAGTAAGGATAGGGGGTTTGATGCGTTTTTGCACGGGTTGTTTGCATGCGCTGACTGTAGATTTGATTTGAACTGGTTCAATTGTACTGTTTTGAGCTAGATTTAGGCTAAGCCAATTCAATAATCGCAATCAAGGTTGCCTAGTGCTGTTGATAATCAACATTGGCCCGTTGTGCAAAACGGATTGTGTAAAACGGATTGTATAAAACGGATTGTCTAAAGCGTCTTGCCTCATTCCGTGGCGAGACTACGTTGAGCGTACTATGACTAATCTGCTGCTGATTGAAAGTCCCGGAAAAATCAAGAAATTGGGCCAGATTTTGGGGTCAGGCTGGATGGTGAAAGCCAGCGTGGGCCACGTGCGCGAGCTTGCCAATGATGGTGAAGATGCGCTGGGGTTTGATCTGGCAGACGATGAAATTCGCTGTCGTTACCAGCCCCGTAGTGCCAAAGCCAAAAAGGTATTGAGCGAGCTGCGTCAGGCGGTAAAGCGTGCTGATGCGGTTTACCTGGCGACTGACCCCGACCGAGAAGGCGAGACCATTGGCTGGCATCTACAGCAGGCCCTAAAGCTCAAAAATCCTCGGCGGGTCGTGTACAGCGAGATTACGCCCCAGGCTGTGCAGGCCGCGATCGCACAGCCCCGTTCTCTCGATCCGAGTCTGGTGGCAGCCGGTCGGGCGCGGGATTGTTTGGACAAGCTGGTGGGCTATAAGGGCAGTCGCCATGTGGTGTGGCCCCTGCAAAACGGGGCAAAGTCCATGGGGCGAGTTCAGAGTGCCACGCTCCACCTGCTCTGCCAGCGCGAACGAGAAATTTCAGCGTTTACCCCCCAGGACTATTGGAGCGTCTGGGTGAGCTATGGGGAGGGCTTCAAAGCGTTTTACCGCAGTAGTCCAAAGGCTAAGCGTGTGTCTAAAAAGGCATCCAAGGACGAAACGAAATCTAAACAGGGCGCCGAGTCAGATCGGATAACCTCCCAAGCTGAAGCAGATCGTCTGGTAGCAATTGCCCAGCAGCACCCCCACCACATTCTTAGCATTGAAGGGAAACAAACCAAACAGTCGCCGCCGCCGCCGTTTGTTACCTCAACCCTTCAGCAGGCAGCCGGATCAAAGCTGCGCCTCAGCCCGGATCGCACCATGAAAGTGGCCCAGTCTCTCTATGAAAAGGGCTACATCACTTACATGCGGACCGACTCTGTGGCACTCTCCGCCCCATTTTGCGATGCCGTTCGTCAATATCTGCAACAGCACGACCCCACTAATCTGCCTAAACGCCGGACGCAGCACCGTAAGGTCAAAGGTGCCCAGGCCGCCCACGAAGCCATTCGACCCACTGATGTGAATCGTCTGCCTCAGCAGCTACAGGCCGAGTCTACGGAGGCCACACGGTTATACGAACTCATTTGGAACCGGGCCGTGGCCTCTCAATGTGCGGCCGCCCAGCTGAGTAAAACGCGCATTGTCACTCAGTCGGGTGAAGCCTACTGGGAGGCTCGGGGCCAGGTACTGACCTTTGCCGGGTATACGCGCTACTGGAACAACATCAGCGCCGATGCTGTCTTGCCTGTGCTCACCCAAGGACAGGCACTAACGCTCCAGCAGGCCCAGGCCGATAAAAAACAAACTCAGCCACCGCCGCGCTACACCGAACCCAAGCTGGTCAAGCTGATGGAACAAAAGGGCATCGGGCGACCCAGTACCTACGCGCCGACGATTAAAACACTTCGGGAGCGGACGTATGTGGCATTGCACAAAGGCAAGCTGCAGCCAACGCATCTGGGGCTAGAGCTAGATACGGCCTTGGGTCAGCTGCTACCGGACCTGATTGAGCCGGACTTTACCGCTGAAATGGAGGCGGCACTGGATGCGATCGCAGCGGGTCAGCAGGAGTGGCAATCTTATCTACTAGGCTGGCATCGCAGCTACTTCTCGCCCGCCCTGATCCAGGCCAAGCGTCGGTTGCCGACAGTTCTCTCTCAGATCGCGGCTCAGCCCCACGAGGTGGGGCAAGCGCCTGTCCTGCAGGCGGAACGACAAGCGGGTCAGGCTGCTCACAAGACGCGTACGAATGCTAAAGGCAAATCTTCCCGTCAGCGCGGTGCGCGGTCAACGGTTCGCTCCGGTCAGGTAACATCGACCCAGCAGCCTTGCCCCACCTGCGGAACAGCCATGAACAAAATTCCGTCGCGTTCCAAGAAGATGAAGGCCAAATATTTTCTCCGCTGTGCCGCTGTAGACTGCGACAGCGTACTATTTTGGAATGCTCAGCGCCAGCGCTACGAACCCCCTTACCGTCCTCGTGCTGCTGCCACCGACCCTCAACGGCTGACCGATCACCCCTGTCCGGTCTGTGGTGCGTTGCTAGAGCGCTATTCGTACCACAAAGACGGTAAAGAAAAAGAAATGTTGCGGTGTTCCATCGCGGCTAACCGTCAGGAGAAATGTAAGCCCGTTGCCTTTTTCCAGAGCCGAGGGGAGTTCTGGTCGCCCCAGTTTGGGGTGTTGCCGACCTAGGCTATAGTGTCGATTTGACGTTATCAGCGCTTTTGACTTGGCAGCGTTTAGGTCATCCTCTGAACCAAATTTTTGCACCAAAATTCAAGCCCATAAAGGATTATCAGAAAACGGAACGTAGGAATCAGCATGTTTCTAGTTTCTGTTTCCTGACTTCTGACGCCTGAATATAGCTAGCGCCATTTACGTCAGGATACCGAGTACGGCGATCCTGCTTGGCACAGAACGAAATGGCCCTAAAAAGGACTGGGCAGTCTTGTCCTAACGGATCTGGCGGCTGCTATGTCTTCAATCAACTATGTCAAAAGATTACAGATTTACATCGAATGTAGATGATTTTCGCTGTTACACGGTCCGACCTCCGTGTACATGCGGAGAGAATCGGGTGAAATATGGGGCAAAATCTCATACATAAATGTATATAGTTGTACTTGCGCAATGCTTGTGCTAAAACGGTTTCGGCGTTTTTCGAACGGTCTCATTTGGAGCTATTACCATGAACAAAAGTGAACTCATTGATGTTGTCGCAGAGAAGGCTGAGGTGTCTAAAAAGGACGCTGACGCGGTTGTCAACGCGGTAATCGAGTCGATTATGCACTCTGTTGCTAGTGGCGAAAAGGTTACCCTGGTTGGCTTTGGCAGCTTTGAGCCGCGCGATCGCAAAGCTCGTGAGGGGCGTAACCCTCAGACGGGCAAGTCGATTAAAATCCCTGCAACAACGGTGCCTGCCTTCTCTGCTGGCAAGGGATTTAAGCTAAAAGTCGCCGATAAATAAACCTTGATCCCGTCCAGAACTGGAGTTTCTCCGGTAGGGAAAGCTGCAGGTTTCAGCTGGACGTGGTTTAGAGCCCTACCCTGTCGGTATTGTGGTTGCTGGCCAATTTGCCAATAGGGTCAGACAACTGCAGCCGCAAGGCTCTGGGGCAATGGGATGGCGATAGGCGGTGGCTCAAGACGGGTTGCCGCCTATCGATTTTTCTGGGTCTGTGTACTTTTGACCGTTCTGTGACGTGTCGATGTCAACGCGGCGATTAAATGCGTTAATATATCTGGGCATCAGAAATATAGTGTTCGCCACTTACGTTAGGATATCGTCTAGGGCTATTCCGCCTAGCAAACAAAGAAATGGCCTTGTAGCCTCGTCCTCGTGACTATGGCAGCTGCTATATCTCGGTTTAAAGCTGCTTAGTCCTAAAGATACTTATTCCGGATTATCTTTAACGTTTGCGATCCCGTTATTAGGCGCTAGGCTATACCACTCAAAGATATAACGCCACGGAGAGAATGTTAGGAGCCATCATTGGAGATGTGGTGGGCGCTGCCCACGCACGTCATAAAACAGTAGACTTCGATCTGCTGACACCTGAGCGAGATTGGACAGAAAACACCATTTTCTTGCTGGCTACGGCAGATTGTTTGCTGTACGGCGGGGATTATGGCGATTGCTATCAGCGCTGGTTTCAGTGGTATCCCGAAGTGACTAACGGCTACGGCAAAAGCTTTGCCGACTGGGCCGGTGCAGAGACCTTGCGACCCTATTACAGCTGTCGTAATGATGGGGCCATGCGAGCTGTTCCCGTGGCCTATGCTTTTGATAACCTTAAGGACGTTATGGCTGAAGCCGAGCGCTCAGCAGTGGTAACCCACAATCATCCTGAAGGCATTCGGGCCGCTCAGGCCACGGCGGTGGCGGTTTTTTTGGCAAAGGCTGGCGCAACCAAAGAGTCGATGGTAGAGCTGTTGGGTAGTGTCTTCAACTACGATTTACAGAAACCTTACGATATTCTTCAGCCTAACTACCGGTTTAGCGAACTGGCTCAAGATACGATTCCCGCTGCAATTATTGCGTTTTTGGCGTCAACAGATTTTGAAGATGCGATTCGCAAAGCCGTTGGCTTGGGAGGAGACGCCAGTACATTGGCTGCGATTACCGGTGGTATCGCTGAGGCGTTTTACCATCGGGTTCGTCCGGGGCTAAGGCAGCCCGTATGGCAGCTGCTAGATGAGAGTCAGCAAGATCTGTTGCTGGAGTTCAAAGCAGAGTTTGCCTCAGATATTACGCTGGCGATCGCGGCATAAACCCCGTCCAAGTTGAATCCTGTAGCTTTCCTTTTTGGAAAACCTCTAGCTCTGGGTATGACTAAGGTTTCGTGGCTTCGATGGTGTGCTGATCTGACAACAGCTGCCAACAGTCCCGGGCAATCGCCCAATCCTCTTGGGTATGAATTACCAACACCCGTATCGTGGATGCTGGTGTGGCAATGTCTTCGTCTGCGGATACCTGGCGATTATGGACCAAATCGATCTGTAAGCCCAGAAACGCCAGGTTTTCGCAAACGGCCTGCCGAATATCTGGACTGTTCTCCCCGATGCCAGCGGTGAACACCAGAACGTCCAGCCCAGATAGCGTGACAATCAGACTGCCCAAACACGACTTGAGGCGATACAGGTAGAGATTGTAGGCCAGGCCTGCCCGTGGGTTTCCGTCTGTCATCGCCTGTCGAATGTCTCTCAGATCGTTCGACAGGCCAGAAATCCCCTTTAGACCTGATTCTTGGTTAAGCGTGTGGTCGATCTCTTGAGCGGAGTGTCCCTGGCGCATCAGGTGAAGGAGAATGCCGGGGTCTACCGATCCTGATCGGGTGCCCATCATCAGTCCGTCTAGGGGCGTAAATCCCATCGTTGTATCCACGCTTCGACCTTGCCGGATGGCGGTAAGTGAGCCGCCATTGCCCAGATGGCAAACCACCAAACGCAGGGAGCTTAAAGGCCGTTGCAGGATTTGGGCGGCACGATGGGCGCAATACTGGTGGCTGATGCCGTGGAAGCCGTAGCGACGAATGCCGCTTTCGACCCAGCGGTAGGGACCCGGGTAGGTTGCCGCCACCGCTGGCATCTGACTGTGGAAGGCAGTGTCGAATACGGCCACCTGCGGCACATTGTCTAAGATTTGTTCAATCAGCGTTATCCCCTCTAGATTAATTGGGTTGTGCAGGGGAGCCCATGCGCTCAGTCGATCAATGTCCGCCTTCACTGCTGGTGTAACCCAAGTACTGTGGGGGTAGTCGGTGCCGCCATGTACGACCCGATGTCCGACGACATCAATCTGTCCGGCATGGGAGAGAACAGCCGTTGGACCTGTCCATAACGTTTCAATCACAGAAGAGAGACTGTCTTTTCTCTCTGTGATAGGGCGACAGTCAGTTTGAGTTTGGTTGCCCGACTCGATGGCAATCTCTACCGTGTTGGTTTGGGGATGCCAGTTGAGCTGGGCTTCCCAAATGGGGGCAGGTGGCTCAGCGGGTAGCCTGTTGCCAATGGTGTAAAGGCCGAGTTTGTGGCTGCTTGAGCCGGCATTGAGAACCAAAATGTACATGAGGGTTGCCAGCGTTAAGTGCCAGGACGATTTTGCAGATGTTCA
>CAWUKV010000112.1:0-17994 GCA_963923025.1 uncultured bacterium | reverse complement strand
GACGATGCTGTAGCGGACGAGGTGATTGTTAAATCTTTGCTGGCGGTAGGCTTGGAAGTCTTGCTGTTCGGAGAGTGCGCCTTTGAGTCCCCACCACTCGCGTTCGGCGGCGTAGAGCGTTTCCGCGGTGATGCCGAGTTCGCCAGCGATTTCTACCAGCTGGGCGCGGCTGAGTTCGCCAGATTCGGTGTCTTTTGCGATCGCAATCTGTAAAATGCGCTGCGCATCTTCTGCAGCGTACAGCTCGCTACTCATTCGCCTACCCACAAATGTCTTCTTTAGTTATAGCTGAGATAGCCGCTAAGGGAAGTAGGGATAGCCGTCTGGGGAAGGGGTGATGTGGTGAGGCAGGCCCGGGGTCGGGCACTTTAGGGCAAAGCTTTTTTGAGATAACGTTTTACATTACTATGCGCTATTGGGGATTTTCGACACCGGTACTGGCAACGCTGGTACTGGGTGCGGTTAGTGCGGCGTCGCCTGCCTTGGCCTACAACCCCGACCACCTAGAACGGCTACGGGAAACGGGGGACTGCCTGAGTTGCGACCTGCGGCAGGCTGACCTGAGCGAGTGGGATTTAAGCGAAGCCGATTTGAGTGGGGCCAACCTGTTTGGCGCGAACCTGGCGCGGGCCAATCTGACGGGGAGCATTTTGGTGGATGCCAACCTGTACCGAGCCAACCTGCGGCAGGCAACGTTGACCGATGCCGTAGCCACCAGCGCCGATTTCTGTCGGACAGACCTGACCGAGGCTGACCTCAACTATGCCCTGCTAGATCGGGCCGACTTGTCTCAGGCCAACCTACAGCGGGCCAATCTGGAGAATACTGTCCTGCATGAGGCGAATCTGCAAGGAGCAAGACTGATTTCGGCGTACTTGCTGAACACGGACCTACGGGCAGCGAACCTGACTGGAGCGAATCTGTACCAGGCAGATTTGGCTCAGGCGCATACTGATTGGGCAATTATGGACGGAGCGGTGATGCCGCACAACGAGCGATACGAGTAGCGGCTTACAGCACGCTAGGCCCCCAAATCATTAGCGAACAGCCGCCGTTGAGTAGTGCCGTCAGCACAGCGGCAATAATGATACCTTTGCTAAATTCGCGGTAGCCCCGGCGACGGCACCAGAGGAAAACCGGGATTACGTAAACTAGCTGCCAGATAAACAGCGTGAGAATGGCCCCAAAGGCAGCTGCGCCTGCCCAGTACACCTGACCAACGGCGGCAATCAGCAGGAAGATGGCAACCGTTAGGGTTACGGCAACGCCGTGCATGCCTAGGGTTGCCAAAATACCGAGGAAGACCGCACCTGGGTTGCCATTCTGAGTCATGCTCTACCCCTGCAAAGCTTCAAGATAGCGGCGAAGACCCACTTTTCTTGATAATTGATTCTCCTGCTAGTTGACCAACTCTGCCGTCAGCTTCACGCCAAACTCTTCTTCAAAGCAGGCTTTTTTGTAGTCCAGATTCCACAGTTCTAGCTCGCAGGGATCGTTGGGATGCTGAGGGCGGAGGGTGAGGTGGAGTGCTTTGGACTTGGCGTCGTATTGGGCGGCGAGGGATGCGATCGCGCCCACCCGGCGTCGGTCTAAGGCGACGGCGACCCGCAGCATGGCGCTGATCTGTTCGACGATGTGGCGGGCTTCTTTGCTGGGCAGGTTGTGGTAAGGCTCGTGCTTTTTCTTGGGGGGGCTCTTGCGGTGGTAGCGGCTGATGTTGGCGATCAGCTCTAGCTCTAGCTCGGTAAAGCCCAGCAGCTCGCCGTTGCGAATCAGGTAGTAGGAATGCTTGTGGTGGGCTGAGTGGCTGACAAAGTGGCCGCAGTTGTGCAGCATGCAGGCGGCCCATAGGTACTCGCGCTCGGCATCGCCCCAGCCGTGCAGTACGCCTTGGGTCTGGTCAAACAGGGCCAGGGCAAATCGGGCCACCCGTTCTGAATGGGGAACGTCGACCCGATATTTGCGGGCGGTTTTCATGACGCTGCGATCGCGCACCGACTCCTGGTACTGCATACGGTTTTCGATCAGACCGTGGTTGAGCATCCAGTCCACCACTAGCCCTTCGCGCAGTGCCCGTTCGCAGATGACGAGCTGGTCAACCTCTAGCATGCGCATGGCCTGCTGCAGGATGACGGCCCCCGGTACAATGATCTCGGCCCGGCGGGGTGAGAGATCGGATAGCTCCGCCCGTTCGCGGTAGTTCATCCGCCGCAGCTTTTCGGCCCACTTTTCGACCTGCTCTAGGGTCAATACATAGCCGTTGAGTGGGTCGGGCACGCTGCCCAATTCTTCTGCGGCGCTCAGCTCGGCCAGGGTTTCAATGGTGCCCGAGGTACCAATCATCCGCAGCGTTTCGCCGGGTTCTAGCTTGGCTTTAATGTCGTCAATGGTGGGTTCTAGCCGTCCGCGCACGTAGGCTTCGAGCCGGATGAACTCTGCTTCACTGACGGGGTTGGTAGTGATCATCTGTGCGTTGAGCCGTACCGCCCCCACCTTAGTACTGCTGAGGAAGCGGGGCTGGGCGCCTGCGCCCAGAATCAGCTCTGTTGAGCCGCCGCCGATGTCGATAATGGCGTGGGGCTGGCTGTGGAGTTCCATGCCGGACAGCACGCCCAGGTAAATGCGGCGGGCTTCTTCTTGCCCAGAGATGACGTTGATGGTGAGGCCCAGTTCAGCCTGGACGCGGTCTATGAAATCTTTGCCGTTGGTGGCCTCACGGGTGGCGCTGGTGGCAACGGCAACCACGTCGTGAACGTTGAGGCTGCGGGCAATTTGCAGGCATCGCTTCAACGACGCGACGGCCCGGTCAATGGCATCGTCCCGCAGGGCCTTTTTGTGGGGGGCGAAGTCACCCAGCCGCACGGTATCTTTTTGTTTGTCAATAATTCTGAAGCTGGGGAAGTCGGGCTCGATGCGAACCACCACCATATGAATGGAGTTGGTGCCGATGTCGATAGCGGCCAACATGCGTTCACCATCGAGCGGCGTCAGACGGCTGGAAAATCGGTCGGTCTGGCGGCTGGTTTGGGGTACATCACCGGTAGCCGAATCGGGCGGGGTGGTCAGCGAAGCTGTGTTAGGTGCGATCGCATCAACCATCAGGAATCATTGAAAATTTCTTTGTAAGTCATATTACAGTTCAGTGGCTTTACTGAGACTCCCGGAGATGTTCTTTAACCTGGACTTTACACATATCTTTGTGTTTTGGGCTGCCAAGGTCGTTAGGGAACCGTTCCAACACACTATCCGGACCCACTGCCCCGAACTTTCACCCAGGGGGACACCTCGGTGCCTATGCTAGCCTCTCGGAAACAACGTCATAGAAACGTTACAGATCGGACGCTTCATTGCCCGAATGGAATCGCTATTGTAGAGAAAAGTCAGAAATTTAACCCAAAATTGGCAACAAAAGGAGAATTGGAATGATTGTGGTCGCACAGGCGCGTCCTAGCGAACGCGCGGAGTTTATTAAACGGACCTATATGCACCTGGCCGGTGCGGTGGGTGCGTTTATTGTGGTGGAGTTTTTATTCTTCCAGCTGGGAATCGCCCAGCTCTTGGCTTCCGTCTTTGTTGGCAGTCAGTTTGGTTGGCTGGCCCTGCTGGGGGGCTTTGCGCTGCTGGGCTACCTGGCTAGCGGCATGGCGGCTAAGGCCGACGATGTGAATATGCAGTACATGGGCCTGGGGCTGTATGTGCTGGGTGAGGCGATTATCTTTGCGCCGCTGCTGTTTATCGCCCAGGTCTATGCCGGTGGGGGCGTCATCTCCTCGGCGGCGGTGATTACGCTGTTTATGTTCTTGGGGCTAACCGCCGTTGTCTTTACCACGGGCAAAGATTTTAGCTTTCTTGGCGGTGTGCTACGCATTGGCGGCATGGTGGCCCTGGGCCTGATTGTAGCCAGCGTCATCTTTGGCTTTAGCCTGGGCATTGTCTTCTCGTTTGCAATGGTGGCCTTTGCCTCAGCGGCCATTTTGTTTAAGACGTCGCAGGTGATGCGCCACTACGGCACCCATCAGCACGTGGCCGCATCTTTGGCGCTGTTCTCGTCGGTGATGCTGCTGTTCTGGTATGTGCTGCGCATTTTGATGGCGTCGCGGCGGTAATTAAGCCGAGATCGAGACTTATTGGTTTTATCCGTGTGGGGGATCACAGTAGTTGTGATCCCTTTGCTATTTTTAGGGGTGCGATGAGTTTATAACTTCTGTAGGACGGGTGTTTGGGTCGTTATTTGACCGGGCAGGCGTCCTCGCCTGCCCTACGGGGGTACCTCTCGTTTTTTCAGCTCGCTGTTGCTTGTCCTGCAACCCCCAACGCCTATTGATTTAACCCTGCCATCAGCACCAGAATTTCTTCCCCGACGGTTTCATAATCCTGCCAGGCCGCTTCGGCCTTGGCGTCTTTGACGGCGTAGACGGGCAGGCCGTTCATGGCGGCTTTCTGAAAGGCGCTGTAACGGCGGATGCCTCGGTCGAAGACGGGGAGGTTATTTTCCTCCAGCATGTCTTTGACTTCTTGGCCTACTTTGCTGGGTTTGGGGGGAATGGCGGTAATCAAAATGCGGTAGCGCTGCACTTGGATGGCTTGCAGGTATTCGATGGTGAGCACCAGGGCGTCTAGGCTCATGATGTCGGTGAGGGTGGGCAGCACCAGCAGGTCGCAGCTGTCGGCTAGAGACTTGAGTTCTTCGGCGTTGGGACGGGCCTGGGTGTCGATGATCAGGTGTTCGTAGGTTTCGGCCTGGCGGCCTGCGTCGTCGGCGCTGAGGACGGGAAAGGGCAGCTCCCCGCGGCTGGCCCAGCCCAGGGCAGAGCGGTTGGGGTCGGCGTCAATCAGCAGCGTCTTGGCCTGCCCCTGAAAGAAAGCCGCCAGATGGATGGCTGAGGTGGTTTTGCCGACGCCGCCTTTGAAGCTCGCCACGGTGATGATCATAGGCTCCGGAGGGGCAGAACATGCTCTGCCCGTACGTTGGTGCGATAGGTCATTTCGCCCTACAGTTTGGTTGGTAGCCTACCCAGAAGCCTGCTGTGACACAACGATCTTTTACCCTACAGTTGCCGGATGCCGCTGCGACGCATGCGTTGGGTGTGCAGTTGGGGCGGGTGCTACCGGCGGGGACGGTGTTGCTGCTGAACGGCGATCTGGGTAGTGGAAAGACCAGTCTGGTGCAAGGATTGGGGGCTGGACTAGGGATTGTGGAGACGGTGGTCAGCCCTACGTTTACCCTGGTGAATGAGTACCTGAGCGGGCGGCTGCCGCTGTACCACATGGACCTGTACCGGCTGTCGGCGGCGGATACGAGCCAGCTGGCACTGGATAACTACTGGGACGAGCAGGAGGTGGAGCCGGGGATTGTGGCGATTGAATGGGCGGAGCGGCTACCGGAGGAGTTGGATGTGGGGGGCGCGATCGCACTATCATTATCTTACGCTGACCCAGGCCGTACGGCAGTGCTGACGGCGCTGGATGCGGCGAGTGACCCCCTAGTTGAGACGCTCTCTGACAAGCTGCATGAACTACTGGCTGATGAAGTCTGAACCCGACGTGTACAGCATTGACGACCTGGCACGGGACGTGGATGAAATTTGGGATGGGGTACGCAACTACCAGGCGCGAAATTTTCTCAAGTCCATGGCAGTGGGAGATGTGGCGTTTTTTTACCACTCGAATACTAAGCCGCCAGGCATTGTAGGGCTGATGACCATTAAAGAGACGATGGTGGTGGACCCGACGCAGTTTGACGCGTCGAGTAAGTATTACGATACCAAGTCGAGTAAAGACGACCCACGCTGGCATACGGTGACGGTGACCTACAAGAAGACGTTCAAGGAAGGTTTGCCGCTGGACGTGTTAAAAGAGAACTTTGAGCCGGATGAGCTGCTAGTTGTAAAGCGGGGAAATCGGCTGTCGGTCATACCGGTGGAAGAATCTGTGGCAAAACGCTTACTCAAGATGGCGCAGTAATCAGCCCGACCCAACTTGCCACGAGCATCTGACGGTACAGCGATGCCCCCAGCTTGCTTCCAGCCTCTGGCTAGGCGGCAACCCCAGCGTTATCCTCAGTAGCTCATTCTCCCCCGACAGCTCAAAGGCCGCCATTGCCCAAGCCAACATGGCTTCAGACAACGTCTGCTAAGAGTCGCCGTGAAGCTGCATTGAACTGGGCCAGCTCGAAGTGTTGGCAAACCTCCCGCCGTAACCATTCAGGATCGTAAATGTTGGGGTTGCTGTAGGTTCCTGTGAGGATTTTGATGATGTGATACGCGATCGCACCCTCATCGTCTGGGTCTACTAGACATCCCAGCTTGCCATGCAGTAGCGGCTCCACTGCGCCGTCTTGGTTCCCTGCCAACACAGGTTTGCCCGCTGCCAGCGCTTCCAGGTAAACAATGCCAAACCCTTCTCCTTTGCTGGGCATCGCAAACAGATCACAAAGACTGTAATGATCCTGTAGCTCTTCCTCGGGGACAAATCCGGTCAGCGTGACGCAGTCTGTTAGCCCCAGTTCGTTAATCATCGCTTCGATGCGGGGGACGTCGTCACCTTTGCCCACAAGCACATACTGGATATTGGGAATCTGTTTGCGGATATGGGGAAGTGCCTTGAGAATTTTGTCATAACCCTTGTAATGGGCAAACTTTTGCAGGCGCGTCACCGTTAGAAGGGTGGGCTGGTCAGCATCTAGCTCATATCGCTTTAACAAATAATCGGGCTTGGGCTGAATTAAAAATCGGCTGGCATCGAAGGTATTGGCTAGAACGGTGACCTGCTCCGAACGGAGGTAGCCTTCGGCAAGCACCCGCTGACGGGTGTAGTGGCTGACCGCAATAACGCGGTCTGCATCTTGCAGTGCGCTTTTGTAGGCTTCATTGCTCAAGTTCCAAGCCTCAATTCCATGTAACACAACCCAGTAGGGAATGCCTAGCATTTGCTTGAGTTTTTGACACAGCACAGCATAATAGTTTAGCTCTGTGCTGATGATCAGCTTTGGCCGGTTGATTAGCGCCTTAAGCAGAATCGTGCCCGCCGAAAGGCTGGTTTTGAGACGGCGACGCCAGGTATTGTGATCGCAGACCTTCTCCCCGAAGGGATAAAACTGCGTTTGTGGCAGAAACTTCAGTTTCTGAACCGCGTTTTTAATACTCTTCTCGTACTTCAAGAAGACATCGTAACCGGCCTCTGGATACGCCTGCTGGAGGCTCTGTAACAGCAGCGCCGAATACACTTGAACGCCCCCTTTGAAACCAAAAAAGTTAGGGGCCAACAGAAAAAAGTGTAGCTTTGATCGCATAGGGGTTGCCTGCTTAAGCAACAGTAGAAGAGACATTGGATGTTGCCAGCGACTGACCATCAAGCGTGTCGGGGTGTGGTGCGCCCATGAGATCTAGCAGGGTGGGTGCAAGGTCAGCGGCAGTGCCCGTGGGTAGGCAAGAACCGGGCTCGAAGCAGGGGGCTTTGGCGATGATGAACCCGCGCGAGGTGTGGCCGCCGGGACGGTAGTAGGTCAACGGCCCAATACGTCCGAACGTGGGACTGTCAATCACATCGGTGGGTTTATCAACCCAGGTGACAAACAGGTCGGCATCGGGGCGCTTGTGGTCACCTTGGTCACCTTGGGGGCGAGTTCTGGCAACCTGAGTGACGATGGGTTCACCCGTGCGCCCGTCCGTGAGGGCATAGAGGTGAGCCGTCAGTTCGTCGCAGATGCGTTCGTAGCCCTCGGGCTCAACTACGCCATCGCGATCGCGCCCCTTGAGGTTAATCCGAATAAATCCTTCGGCTACGCCCGCCAGGGCAAACGCTTTCATTTCGGGCCAAAGACGCTGGTACCAAAGATTGGGCATCCAGGCGAGCCCCTCACCATGCTGCAAAAGCTCGTAGGGCGAGTTGAGGGCCGGATCTGGCCCGGAGTTTAGTAGCGTGTCAAATTTGCTGGGCGTCCACTTGTGCAACAGTCGCTTAACCGGGTTCTTGCCGTATCGAGCCTGCCAAACTTCACCGGGCCAGGTTTTTCGCATGGGACGCGATACTTGGGGTGGTGCTGGGGTGCCTACTTTGCCCGGTGCCAGTGCTACCTTCCCAGGGAAGCTATAGCGATACATCAGCTCTGGCAAGAACGCCATGTTGCACAGGTCCGCCATGTTGTTACTGATGCCGTGAATCCCAAAAACAACAATTTGGGCATCCTCTGGAGCGGCTGCAACGATGCGGCCAATCGCTTGATCAACCTGTTGATAGGCCTCTAAATTAGCGTTCTCGTTGCTGGTCTTGTACAGATGCAGCGGATGGTCGGCTTCGCTGAAGTGGAGCAGGTCGTGTCCAGCAGAATGGGTTTCGCCAAATACTGTGATCATCAAGTCCCAAGCGTCTTTCTCCATCAAATCGCAGTGGATTTGAGCGCGGGTTGCGGCACTGTCGGCAATGGCCTTTTGTATCCAGCTGACGTAGTCTTTGTCCCACCAAACGCCAAAATCTCGTTTGTATAGCGGGTTGCGACCGTACTGCTGACGAACTTCGGCTAGTAGGGGTTCGGGGGTAGAGCGCGGGTCTGTGTGGGAGGCACTGTGGCCGCCCCAACCGGCCAGTTCTACTCCGTTGAAATCGTCGCTAACACCGGATAGGGGCACGTCGAATAAAGCGACTTTGTAATCTTCCCCCAAGTCGTAGAAGGCTTTATGTTCTTGAAAGTCGTAGGCTAGCGATTGACCGTTGCGATCGCGATCTTGTGTGACCTGATAGTTCTCGGCGTGATACTTTGCCGTGTCCCAATAACCCGTTGTGCCAGGTAAACAACCTGTAGAAAACATCACCCAGTTACGCTCGGAACAGATGCTGTCTACCGTCTGACCACCTAGGTCTACGGTTGTGCGTAAACGACCATAGGCTCCCTGGCTCTGCAGCTGGGCAAGATTCGGCAGGTGCCCTTGGCCTATCCAGCGTTCGAGCAGCACCGGATCAGCCGCATCCATCCCAATTGCAATTACAGGTCGCTTACTCATAATGTCCTCGGACGATAAATTCTTAAATCCTTAGCGATGGCCTATATCCGGATCTAAAGATCTATCTTTAGCGAATCTTTTTGGCCTTGGATGTTAGTCAACAAGGTGTCTTTTAGTATTTTTTCCAGCCTCTGGTGTGCTTTTGCGGTGTGGTGAGCGGCTTTGCTAAAAGTTCAAACTGTTGTGAGCATATGTAGCGATTGTTCCGTGGAGTGTGATGCCTGCCTGACAGGCGCAATAGACGTTACGTCCACATCCCAGCGCGTCTGTTTGCCGATAGGTCTTAAACTGAGATGGCTGAGTAATCGGATGGTGATGGGTGAAATCGCAGCCAAGCTGACGTCGGTGGTGGACGCGACGCGGATCAAGGATTGGGACGCGCTATCAGAGGATTGGCAACAGCAGGTTGCCCTGGCTTGCCCCAGCTCAACCCAAACTCAGCCGGTGACTGTATTTCCTCAAACCGAGGCGGAGCTGTCGGCGGTGGTCGCGTTGGCCTATGCCGAACAGTGGACAATGCTGCCCTGCGGGTCTGGGAGCAAGCTGGGCTGGGGCGGGCTAATGCCAACGGTAGACCTGGTGGTGAGTACGGTGCAGTTGAACCAGGTGGTGGCCCACTGGATAGACGATTTTACGGTGCGGGTGCAGGCGGGGGTGCGGCTGGCGGATTTGCAGGCGGTGTTGAGATCGCACAACCAATGCCTCCCGATTGACCCGCTGTACGACACCCAAGCAACCCTCGGTGGCATCGTTGCTACAGCGGACACGGGCTCCCTGCGTCAGCGCTATGGCGGCATTCGCGATCTGCTGATCGGCGTGCAGATGGTGCGAGATGATGGGCAGGTGGCCAAGGCGGGCGGGCGCGTGGTCAAGAACGTGGCGGGCTACGATCTAATGAAGCTGATGACGGGGGCTTACGGGACGCTGGCGGTACTCAGCGAGCTGACGCTGAAGCTGTACCCCTTACCAGAGCAGGTACAGTCTGTGCGAGTGACGGGCACGCTGGCGGCGATTGCTGAGACTGCGTTGCAGGTCCGGTTAGCGGGGATTACGCCCGTGGCCATGGACTGGTTAGGGGGGCCAGCATTTGGCCTATCAACCGATGAGGTCATCCTAGCGGGCCGCTTTGAAGGACTAGCTGAAGGGGTTGAGGAACAGGTGGCGCGGCTTAAGGCCATTGCCCAAACGGCTGGGACTGAGGTGGCGCTAGAGGACGATGCGCTGTTTCCCTCGGTGCGGCAGGCACTGGCTGACAGGCCCATCCTCTGCAAGCTGGGGCTACAGCCGACGGCAATTGCTCCGTTGTTTGATCAGGCGCAGCAATCGCTCAGCGGCTGGGGGTTGCGGGTTCACAACGCAGGTGGATTAGGGCTGATGGCCTGTGAGTCAGGCGAGTGGATAGCGCTACGGTCAGTCTGCCAGTCGGCTGGGGGCTTTTTGACGCTGTTAGCGGCTCCGGTGGGGGAAAAGACGAATGTGGATATCTGGGGCTACAGCGGTAATGCCTTGAATACCATGCAGCAGCTGAAGGCCAATTTTGATCCTCGCGCTCTGCTGAGCCCAGGACGGTTTGTCGGTGGAATTTAAACCGGCTCTGCATCTGTCGCTGGTTGCATCTTCGCAGGGTTCATACGAACATATGAGTACCCATGGCAGGGGCTGTTGTCCGTGTTGAAGGGTGATTGACGGGGTGCAAACTGTTATAGCAGCCGCCAGTGAGGCTGCGATGTCATAGGGTTTTATGCCAAGCAGGATCGCCGTACTCGGTGTCCTGATCTACATAGCGCTAACTACAATACTGCAACGGGTGGTGGGATATCGCGTTGAGACAGATTCAGAAAAAACAGCGTGAACTGACCCTTCAATTTTTGGATGCAGGGCGGCATGGCCTGAGCTATGGTCTGGTGCTGCTGGGCCGGGTCGGCTTCTTTTTGCTGCTTCTGGGTCTGTGGTTGGGACTGTTGAACACGCCATTGCCTGCTTTGGCGATGACGGTAATGGGTAGCGTGCTAATTATCGTGCGGCAGTTTGTCCCCCGGCTGTATCCAGAGGTGGCGACCTGCACCTTCAATAAAACCATCAACCGCCTGACGGTGATTCATGAAATACCCGGACGGAAAGGGCGCTCCAAGTTTCGGGACCGCAACGTAACGCACTACCAGATCAGTGACATTCAGCGGATTAATGTCTATCGCAATCGTAAGAGCCTGTGGGGTGCAACCTATACGCTGCTGATTGAGCTGGGGCGACAGACGGGCAAGCGAGACATTATTAGTATCGACAGCGTTCACGATCAGGTGCTGCTACAGCGAGGCAACATGCCAGTACAGCTGCTAGCGAAGGAGATTAACTACCACCTGGGCCGCCGTATCAAGGTGTCCTGGGCCTATGTGCCGGTACCCGAGGGTATCAACCTCAAGCGGCTCGGGCGGCGGGTTGCCATTAGACAGCTCCGTAAGCGCCAAAGCCGACCGGATATTCACCAGATTGCCTCTACGATTGAACAGTTTATTCGGACACCGTAGGGGCTCGTCACTACACTCGACGAACAATGCCCATGCCTTGGGTGTTGTTGCGTCCGACGCCGGAGTAAACGGCAAAGTCAGCCAGGGTATTGATGCGCTTGATGGTGAGTTCGTCAACGTCGCCGATGAGGTTAAAGGTCAGCAGACCCAAGCAGCCCACACACTTTAGCTGACTGGTAACAACGGTTGCGGTCTGGAGTTCGAACTCTCCAGGGATAATGGAGTTAATGACACTGGGTGCAAAGGCTAAGCCGCTATAGCGATTCCAGCGTTTACGTAAACTGTGGAATAGGGCCTCTCGGGTGGGCATGGGGGAGTCGTAGCTGCCCTGACGAAATACGGCTGGTGTTAGAAACTGAAACTGCACGGTACGGTCAGTGTCTGAGGCGCTTTCGTAGAGCTCTGAGTAGGTTTGCTGGCTGGCCCAGTCTGATGGCTGATTGGAACTGGAAAACAAGTTAGTGATGTGCAACCGAGCCGGGCCCAAGAACCACGTTTTTTGGGTCAACTGCCGTTCCCAAGCGTGGCTCAGATCCTCAAACAGGGCATCGTCTAGGAGGGAAATACGCCACCAGCAATGCACCCCGGCAGGGATGTCTGTTGGGTATTGGTATTGCAGCAAAGACTGCCCGGATAGATCTCGGGGTAAAAAAAACTTTAGCTTCCGTGAGGATAGCCGGTTATTTTTGGGGTCTGGAATCTGAAGCGGGCTCAGGGTAAAAGAGCGGTTTTGGCTGTCGGCCTGAAGGATACGCCCCAGCTCTGGATCAACCGTACTGACTAAGGTTAGGAAAAGCTTTTGAAGGTGCTGACTGTCTAAGTACTGCTTGGGAATAACTGCCTCTGGAACCAGGTTGATGACAAGACTCTGCGGCATGCGACTGACGGAGTAAGCGATGTATGGCGTTTCTCGCTTGACTTGACTCGTTCCATGTCGGCAAAAGCTTGGTAAAACAGCAGGTCAAGCGAGGCACAAGTTTCAGTGCAAATGAAACTTGCTATATGGACCGTGGCCCTCGAAGAGGACGGTGTCAACCCTCAACACACCCTACACCAATCATTTCTGCGGGGGAGCAAACTTTGCTGTTTTTTTCACGTTTTCCCCATGGCGTGAATATTTTTATACCTGGAAACTATGCCTAAGCCCTTAGAGGGGTTGGCGGGGCAGAGCCTAGGTGAGTTCAAATGTTCTATATGAATTCGGGTTTAGACATCAGGCGTCAGGCGTCAGGCGTCAGGAGATAAGTATGTGGCCACAAGTAAATAAAAGCTAGTGTCATGCTGTAAAGCCTTTCAGGCATGAACGCGCGAAGCGACGCCAGCGGCGTAACTTGTCGGTACGCGAAGCCCTAGGCTTTAGCCCATACCCGAAGGGTTATTGCCCAAAGGGCTTTAGCATCTCGGCGAAAGCGTTATACATCGAGAGATTCTACTCGGGGAGAAGCCGCGAAGCGTCTACGACTTCGTTGCTCCGAAGGAGCCGCTAAAGCGCGTTCATGCCCAGCGGGCTTTACGGAATGACATGTCGTCAAATACTTAAGGCTATCTACCTATGCGTAATGCTGTCTTCTAACCTTCTGTTTTCTACTTTCTGTCTTCTACCTTCTCTTTGAAAACAACAATAAGGGCCAGATCTGTTAAAAAGACCTGGCCCTTGTGCAGCGTTTATAGAGGGTTAAAAGTGTTTAATCGGACCTGTAGAGACAACTATTTTAGGATACGGGTGACTCTAATGTCGTATTCGATCGCGTTGGGAAATTCGGTTCCTGCTTGACTTAGTGCGGTGTCGTGGGCAACAGAATGAGCGTTGGCGTTGATTTCGTAGCGGGTTTCCATGACTCGGCAGGCGGTGTAATTGTCTTTCTCGCACTCTTTCATGTCGACAAAGACTTCATAAGTGTGCATGATAGTTTCTCCTTACCTACAGGAATGCATCGGCTGTAGATATGGCTAGTATGAGGGAACCGCTTCAGGTGAAGAGCAGATTGAAGGGGTTTAATTTACGATTTTTCTTATTACTACATGTTTTTATTTCTATTAATTAAGCTATTTTAAGGTTTCCTTGATGTGAGTGGCCTTTTGTATGGATTTTCAGGCTACTTGGCCTCGCCAAATAGTGCGAAGGCGGCCCAATGGTAAGGGTGAGGGTAGCGATCGCGGGTTGTGAGCATGGCCTGCTGTAGGGCGATGGCACGGTTGGGCTGCTGCTGTAGCTGCCGGTAAAACTCGGTCATCAGCAGTGCGGTAGCGTCATCAGGGACGGACCAAAGGGAAACAACAACGCTGTCTACGCCGGCAGTCAGAAAAGACCGGGATAGGCCAACTACGCCGTCTCCAGTAATTTTGCCGCGCCCGGTGTCGCAGGCACTGAGTACAACCAGGTGGGCTGAAAGCGGCAGGTCGAAGATTTCGTCGGCGGTGAGGAAGCCTGGATCACTGTCGGTCGGAGTGAGCGCGAGCGCGCCAGGAATCTCGGTGCCGAAGTCGTCTAGTAGGCCGTGGGTGGCAAAGTGAGCAATATCTGCGGTTTTAATTTGATTGACAACCGCGGCTTTGGTGGCGTCAGCGCCAATTAGTGGCTGGGTGTTGAGCAGCGGCGCAATATCGAGGGCTTCTTGTTGTGCACCGGCTAAGGGAGAGAGCGGGGTGCCGGTGGCCGGATCTGCTGGCATGACAGGGTTGCCTACCACCAGGGCAGTGTCTGCCCCAACGGAGAGGGGATTTGTCTCTGTGGGGCTGCTGTTAAGGAGGCTGAGGGCGGGCGCAAAGAGAATGGGATATTTTTCGATTAGGTCAGTACCGGTGGCATCCTGCAAAGCAGGAAATGGAACCAGGAACAGCTCGGCTTGGGGAACAATAGCCAGAGGGAGATCGGCAGGCAGCAGGTCAGCGATGGGGGAGATTAGCCACTGATAAAGCTGTTGTTGGGCCTGTCGCTGGGTGCGAGAGGGCGGTGCAGTACCAAAGTTAGTGGCAAATCCGCGTCCCCGAATGCCTAGCGTTTGGCGACTGTCAGCGATTTGGGCCGTCAGTTCGGCGGCGGACAAGGGCTGGCTACGAAAGTGAACCTGCCCGTCAGGCGTGACAACCCAAATGTAGAGCTGGTCCGGCAGCAGTGTGTATTCGATTAGGGTGGTGTTTTGGGTTTGGGCCAGGGTCTTAATTTGGTCCAGGTTAGGTGATTGTAGCTGTTCGGTGGGTGGCGTTTTACCCTGTAAGGAGAGTCGGTGGGCGCGGAGTTCGGCAAAGGCACGGGCACGGCTTTGCTCAGAAACTTCTAGGGCGCGGGCCGGTTGATTTTGAGCGACTAGGGCTTGCTGCAGTAGCTGATAGGTGCGGGATTGGGTCTCGGCAATGGAGATCTTGTTGGCGTCCGTAAGGCCGGGGCGGAGGCTTTCCCAGAGGGTGATGGCGGCCTGTAGGGTGGTGGTGGCTTCGGGGAGTTGGCCTAGGGATAGGTGAAGGTCTCCGAGGGCGTTGAGCGTGTGCCCTTCGGCAGCGGGGTCGTTGAGGGTTTGCCAGTGCTGTTGGGCTTGTTGGTAGTGGGCGAAAGCCGTAGCGAAGTCGGATTCGGCACGGGCAAGGTCGCCCAGGTTGTGGCGGCTGCGGGCAAGATTTGGCAAGTTGTTGTGCTGTTGGCTGAGGTCGAGGGCCTGGTCGAGATAGAGACGAGCTTTATCGGTGTTGTCAGTCTGTAGATAGGCTTCGCCCACCCGGTTGAGTGCCTGGATCTCGGCTTCCGTGTCGTTTAGGTAGCGGGCATGGGCCAGGCTGCGTTTGGCGAAGCGCAGGGCGGCTGCGGTATTGCCAAGGCGGCTGTTGGCCAGGGCTAGGGCACTGAGGATTGGCCCGGTTTGGGGCTGGGGGCGATCTCGGGGCGTTAGCGCCTGCTGAATGTCTAGGGCTTGTTCCAGCTGGGTGAGCGCTTTCTCGGTTTGGCCGATGCGAATGTTGAGAATGCCAAGGTTAGTGAGGGTTTCGCTTTTGCCCTGTCGGTCGCCAGCGGTTTGGCGCAGGGCAGAGGCTTGGCGGTAGAACTGGAGAGAATTGGCGTACTGGCCGAGGTCGTCGTAGCGCTGGCCGATGGTGTCGAGGGTGTTGGCAGTGCGGAGGGTGTCGCCGTTGGTTTGGTAGATGGTTAGGGCTTGCTGTAGGGTCGCGATCGCACCTTCAATATTGCCATTCTGGCGCTGCTGTTCGGCCTGTTGAGCGAGGTCAATAGCGTCGTCGGTAAACAGACAAATGGTGGCTGGAAAGACGGGGCAGGCTTTGGTGTCGAGGGGGTTACTGCGGATGTCTAGACTGTTGAGATTGGCCAGGGCGGCTAGCGGTGTTAGGTCTTGCAGCTGGTTGCTGTTGAGGGCAAGTTCGACTAATGCTGACTGGTCTGTTAGGGAGGCAAGGTTGCCGATACGGTTATGGCCGAGGTTGAGATAGGAGAGCGTGGCAGTGAAGGCGGGTAGGGTTTGAATGCTGTTATGGGCCAGGTAAACCTGGGTGAGGTTGGACAGGTTAGCTAGCGGTGTGGCGCTGCTGATCTGGTTGTTGTTGGCGTAGAGGATGGAGAGATGGTTTAGCTCTGCTAGGGGGCTGAGGTCTTGAATATTGTTATTGTCTAGGTAGAGGGTATGAAGGGTGGTGGATTGGGCTAGGGGGCTGAGGTCTGAGATTTGGTTGTCAGAGAGGTAGAGCGCTTCTAGCTGAGGGAGTTGAGTCAGGGGTGAGAGATCTGCGATCGCGTTTTGGTGGAGGTAGAGGGTGGTGACCTGGGGGAATGCGGTTAATGGGGTGAGGCTAGTGATATCTAGACCTTGCAGGTCTAAGGTGGTTTGGTTTGAGAGATAGGTGTTGGCAATTTGGCAGTCGGTGGTGCCTGCGGTCGCCAGCAGTTGCTCAATGGTGTGTTGGTCGGCGATGGACCGCTGCTGGCGCTGCTGGCATAGGGTGGCAAAGTCGGTAGTGGTCTGACTCAGCTGGACGGGGCCATTGATAGAAATTAGGGCTGGGCTTAGTAGAGATATCAGGATCGGATTCATGGTGAGCAGGGGCCAATCTGGCCGTCGGGTAGCTGCGCGTCGCAGAGGTTCGCGTTCTCTAGATTTGCATTTGTCAGATTAGCGCCAGATAGGAGCGTGAAGGAAAGGTCTGCTCCGGCGAGGTTTGCATTGGAGAGGTCAGTGTTTTCTAAGTTTGCCCCGACCAAATCGGCATTTTGCAAATTGCTGCCGGATAGGTTGGTACCGTAGAGGTACGCGCCAATTAGGTCAGCTCCGTTGAAATCTAGGTTGGAAAGGTTGCAGCTGACGCAGGTGTACCGGGTTTCGAGCTGGCGACGGTTGAGGGTTTGCTCTAGGGCAAACAGCTGAGTGATATTGACCGGGTTGTTGTCGATGGTTAGAACAATCAGGTTCTCTAGGGCGTTGAGGGGAGCGAGATCGGTAATCTGATTGTTGCTTAGGCGTAGGTTGGTGAGGGTCGTCAAGGGCGTTAGCGATACGACATTGGTGAGCTGGTTTTGATTGAGCGCGAGTTGACGGAGACGGGGCAGGCTAGCCAAGGGAGTAGGATCGGTGATTTGATTGCCCGACAGTGAAAGATGGGTGAGGTGCACAAGACCGGCTAGTGGTTGCAGATCTTGCACTTGGTTGTCGCTAAGATCCAGCTCGTTCAAATTCTCTAAACCGGAGAGGGGGGATAGATTGTCTATCTGGTTGCGGTTGAGGTAAAGATGGCTGAGCTGGGTGAAGCGTGACAGTGGAGAGAGATCGGTAATTGCATTGTTGCCGAGGGCCAGAACGCTGAGCTGAGACAGGTTTGCTAAAGGAGAGAAATCGGTAATTGCGTTGTGCTCTAAATACAGTTCTGTCAGCTGAGGAAAAGCGGCCAGCAGATTTAGATCGCTGAGGCCCTGGCCGTTTAGGGTGAGGCTGGTGCGGGTCGATAGGTCAGCAAAGGCGACGGCGCAGTCTTGGGTTTGGGCCGCGTCTAGCAACGCGTCAAGCATCTGCTGAGTCGCGAAAGTCATCTGCTCGGGGGCGTTGCAGGCTTGCAGGAAGCTGTTGGCTGGGACTGCCAGGGCTGAGCTGTGGCCGAGGGCCAGTAGTGCGCTGGCAATGAGCATGGTCTTGAGTGTGTCCCTTGGGATGGGCATGGGAAAAGTCAGGAGTTTTGACTGGCGCAAAGCGCAAATTAACCGGAGCGGTGGAACCGCCTTGAGGATTCCCAGCCGGAGACTGGGAGCCAGCAGAGGCGTTGGGGTGAGGGCGATGACTTCTCTACGGGCAGGCCTGCGATGACCTGCAAAATTGGGACGATCTCAATCTTGGCAAACTTGATTTTGGCAAAGAAGGTTCCGGGTTGACGAAATCTTTGTAAATGCTTCAAACGCATAGCCGGGTAATCCACATGAAACCGATAAATTGTTACGCGATCCGGATTTAGGGTCTGGGCATTGTTGATCTGTGTATGCT